>NZ_CP016359.1:2733260-3051912 GCF_001951155.1 Christiangramia flava JLT2011 | reverse complement strand
GAAAGGATCGTGCGTGGAAACCGTCAGGATCACATTTAAATAAGGTGCAGCAGTCGTATCATCTGCAACCGTGTTCAGGTAATATCGGTATAGTTCCTTATCGCCATAACCCCAGGTAAAGCCTCCGGCCGATGGTGGTATTTTTTGATAAGCCTCAGGGAAAGTGGGTTCATCCAGGATTCTATTGACCTCATTCGCTTTCAGGTAACGATTCATATTATCAAAAGTGGAGTTTCCTCCGTAGTAAAAAGCCGTCTGGTAATCATTCTTCTGAAGCACATTGAAAAGCGATAATTCGGAAGGCATTTGATCCAGCTCCATAAAGCCGGTCTTCCCGAAAGGCAGCGAACCAAAAATGGAAGGCAATACGGCAAATGTACGTCCTCCCCCACTCAGGAAATTTGGCCAGTACAAACTTTTATCTGAAAGTTCATCCAGGAAAGGCGTAAAATTCCCCAGTTCCGCATTCTTATTGGTGAACGCGCGGCCCAGACCTTCCACTAAAATAAATACGAGATTTGGCTTTTTTTGCTTTGTTTCAAAATAAGGTCCCAGGACGTCATGGCCGGTAGACTTCCGCAGAAATGGATAATTGAATTCATCTACATACTCCACCGGTTCGAGCACATCATCTCCCGCGAGGTAATTTTTCACATAGCTCTCGGCATAAATATCGGTTTCATAAATCTCGGGCTCAAAATGCCGATACGCAGCATTATAGAAGTGTTCCGATTTATTTTCGGCAAGTTTCGTCTCAAAATCGGTTTCCAGTTTCGGTTGGACATTTTCATCCCATCCCACGAAAATATAGGCTGCGGAAAGTACCGGAACCAGTAAACCAATCACCGGCGGAAAGAAAATCCTTTTCCGAATAAATAAAATTCCAGCGATGACCAGCGATATAAATACCAGGAATATCATGACCGGCACAATGGCGAGGGTTCCACTGGCTCCTACTGTTTGAGTGATTTCTGCCAATGAATACCCAAAAATATCGCCCCCCAGCATCACCAGCGTCGTGTTGTAATAATAGATCAACAGCAAATGAATGCTGAAGAAAAGGATGATCGCGAGGTTGGATAAAATGAATGCGAGACTTCTGGACACCAGGTAAACAAGACTGAAAATGAGGTAAGCTGGCAGCGCAATTCGCAACCAGAAAGCCAGGTTTTCCAGGCTGGCCCATTTTATCAGGCTCAAAATTCCTGATTTCAGGTTATGATCTGAAGAAGCCAGGATTATTTCAAAAACAGAGCTGATGAAAAGCAATATTAGAAATAACAGGGAAAACTTCAGGAAATACGCTGTTGCCTGGGCCAGACGGTTTGGAGACTCGGGGCTCGATATTTCGGTCGCACTCATAATTTAGATCAAAGGGTCAGGTTACAAAAAAAAGAAAAATTTTCTTATCGCTGAGGCGGAAGGAAGTACAAGTCTCTAAAAACAAAAAACACCGATGAAAATCATCAGTGTTTTTTTGAAGTCGGGGTGGCAGGATAATTTATTTTCCAATAAACGTCCTAACCACAATACTTTCACTGTTAATTATTTTGATGTTTCACCGAATGATTCACCAAACTTCATAAAACAAAGAGAGTTCATACTATTTGATCGTCTTTGTGATGTAAAGATATGATTTTCTACAAAATACACTCTCCTCCATATTATTCTTTCTTAACGTCATCTCCCTTTTTTAGTAAATGCAAATGGATAAGATTTAGAAGTTAGCCGGACTGCATAAACCGGGCTTCATACTTTGCCCTTTTATAAGTCCTTTTCTAATTCTAAATCTTAAATATGGTGGCATGAAAAAAGGTAGTAGCGAAGGCTCTGAGAGAAGTAAATTAAATTCAATAATTGAAAGGTTTTCTGTTTTCAAAAATTGTAACTGATTAAAAAAAGGAAAGTGCTCAGGATAAAAAAAGTAAATTTTAATATGAACCGTAAGACCAGGGATTTACGTAAACCATTTAAAAATAATGGTTCATACAGGGGATTCGCATCGGCCTTTCCAGTAAATTATTAACTTCAAAAAATCAACAAAGCAAGATGTGTCATTGTCATGACAATCTTGCTTTGCGCCCGGAGGTTGCAAAGAATTATTTGTATCTTTAAAATCGCTGTAAACTTTTAATTAGTTTAATCCACAAAGGGTCACCCCCAAGTGGAATAAAAGAGGGGAAATGCAGGTAAAAGCGTTATTTCCCCTTTTTCATTCTTTACATACCTCCACCAAACGGCTTTAAAATCTGCTACCGTTCTAAAGCTATTTTAATAAGGAATATTTAAAAAAAGGGTAAAACTTCATGATACTGATCCTATTCCTATTAAAATTAGTGTTTTAAAAAAAAGTTCTATTTTTGGGATAATATTTATTATTAATTTGCTTTATAGAAATAATAAATTATTTGCTCTAATCTAAACACTTAAAAATGAAAAACTTAACCACACTTACTTTAACTGTATGTGGGCTCCTTCTACTTTCAGCTTGTTCTTCCGAAGAGGAAAATGCCACTGAAGATAATTTGAATGCTATTGCATTTACAGCAGATGCTCACGTCAGAACTTCTTCACTACCCCAGAGCATTCTGGAATTTATTACCAACAACTATCCTGGCCTGACTATTATAGAAGCTGAAGTTGAGGATAATAATAATTTTGAAATTACCTTAAGTGACAATACTGAGTTAATATTTGATTCGCAAGGTAATTTTTTAGGTGAAGACCGAGATGAAGAAGATGATTTTGGAGATGAAGATTTGGAGGTATCCGAATTACCCGAGAACATACTGGATTTCATAGACGAGCACTTTCCAGGGGTTGGCATTGACGAGGCTGAAAGGGAAAGTAATGGGCATTATGAAATAGAATTGGACAATGGCATCGAATTAATTTTTGATGTCAATGGAAATTTTCTTGGAATCGCTCATGACGAGAATGAAGATGATGATGACCAGGATGACACGGATATCCATCCAGATAATTTACCTCAGGCAATTAAAGATTATATCAGTGCGAACTATCCTGAAGAGACCATTATTGAAGCAGAAATAGAAGATGATGGATCTTATGAAGTAACATTAGACAACGGTATAGAGCTTGAATTCGATGAGGATGGAAATTTCGTTAGCGCAGAAGATGGAAATGGAGAAGATGATGATGATCAAGGCGAAGATGAAAATGATTAACTTAAAAATCTATATAAATGAAACTTACTAAAAAAATTCTTCTCATATTTTCCCTCGTAACAATAATAGTTGGATGTAGTAGTGATGATGATAATTCAAGCAATGCTACTATCAGGGTAAATGGTCAGGCTTTGTTTGAAGATGTTGGCGATTTCAATGGTGATATTGATGGTGATTTCACAGGAAATGGTGGGAGTGTAACCAGAACATTTCAATGGAGAAATGCTTTAAATACAGCAGATTATAATGCCGATATTACGGCTACTTCGCAGGGAACATTTAGAATGATAGTAAAAGATGCCAACGGAACTATGGTTCTGGATAAATCACTGGATGGTGGTTCTGAGCCTGATAGCTTTTCAGGAACAACTTCTACAGGTGTCCCTGGAATTTGGTCCGTTACCATTACTTTAGAATCCTTCAATGGTGATGGTAGCTTTTCGCTTAGTGAAGGTGACTAGATAATTTTTGGTGATCATACAATACTAAATTATTCAACGTATTCTCAGATTAAAAGCACTGACAATCTATTATTGTTCAGTGCTTTTAATTTATTGTTCATCAATACCGGCTGATGGTGCATTCTTTTTTACTAACCTATTTATATTTTCCTGCATTACTCGTATGTGGCTAGTCCCTATTACGTGCCACTTTTTGCTTTTAGCGAAATATCCCTGCCGATTCTTTTAATTTCAATTTTTCCCATAATATATTATTACTAATACTCCACTTTATTTTTAAGAGAGAAAAGTATTTTGCACCCATTTCATAGATTAGTTCAGATACTGGTTTAACACTTAAATATCTCTTTTTCATTGCGACCATCGGGAGCAATCAAGATTGTGTCCACAGGCACACATCTTGCAATTAGTTCACTTTAAATATATTAAGCTAATCTTAAATTGCTAAGACTAATTGGAAAAACGGCAATCGTTCCAATAAGAAAGAACTTAATTGCCACTTCAAACAATCCTATGTCTAGAACAAAAAAAGTGGTTCCTTATTTAATCCTTATAATTGGAATATTAATGGCTTTTATAGGATTTGGATTATTCATATACCTTCACCTAAGGCAAACATCAATTCATTAATTTTTTTTTTAAACATTCCATATCATTGGATATTTTAGAATCAATCACCCTGGCATAGATCTGGGTAGTGGATAATTTGGAATGTCCTAATAGCTTGGAAACAGTTTCAATAGGCACTCCATTAGATAAAGTTACCGTGGTGGCAAAAGTATGCCTGGCAGAATGAAAGGTTATGGTCTTTTTTATTTTCAATTGCAGCATAATCTCCTTTAAATATTTATTGATCTTTTGATTAGAACATACTGGAAACAAATAATCATCGGAAGTAATTTGATTCCTGTATTTATTTAATAAAAGTTCTGCCTGAGGGAGTAATGGTACCTTCACAGCTTCATCTGTTTTCTCTCGTTTGGTATAGATCCAATTACTGCCGTCAATTCCCTTTACGAGCCGATGAATGGTTAGCTCTTTAATATCTACGTAGGAAAGACCCGTATAGCATGAGAAAACAAAAATATCTTTAACTTTTTGCAAACTACTTCTGGTAAACTCGGTAGTCTCTAATATTTGAAGCTCACGCTTAGTTAGATACTGCCGTTCATTCTTTTCAAAGCGGAATTTAAATTTGTCAAAAGGATTTTTCATCAGCCATTCCAGTTTAATGGCCAGATTGAGCATTTTTTTTAAACGTTCCAAATGCTTCATAGTACCATTATTGCCACAAGTCTTTCTGGAGACCCTTGCAGAATACTTGCGTAAGAACTGTTCAAAGTCGGTTACAAACCGGTAATTAATCTGTCTGAGGTTAATATCATTGCAGCTCATTTGCTTATTTAAAAACTCTTTTAAATAGGTTTCAGTTGTATAATAGTTTTTAAGAGTTCCGGGCTTCAACACATTTTTCATGTGAGAATTATGATAATCCATAAGCTCCAATAAGGTTTTCTGCTGATCATCCTTCCCATAGAAACGAGCTTTGATACTCTGAGCGGAGATTACTTTATTCTCAGAAGACAACTGTTTATGACAGTCTAATAATTTATTGTAAACCTGGTCCAGATACTGGTTTAAAATGCGGGATTTTGGAGAAGTTCCTCTCGCGCGTCCTTTTGAGGCGTCCCATTGATTCACCGGAATAGATCTTTTTAAACTGATTTCGGAACGTTTTCCATCAACAGTAATCCGGGCGTAGATAAATAATTTCTTAGTCTCATCATGATGTTTTCGGACAAAGAATAATACGGAAAAGGTAGTGTAATTAGGCATTTCAAGCGTCTTTAATGAAACAATCAGTTCGCAAAGACGAAAGTCAAATCAACTAAAGTGCCTTAGGAAGTTACGGATTTATCTGTAATAATTGATTCACCGAATGATTCACCAGACTTATGTATTTAAATGATATTATCTGATATCATTAAAAACAAAAAACACTGAAAATCAATAGATTAACAGTGTTTTGTATCCACTTATTAGGTGGTTCGTCGGGGTGGCAGGATTATACCCTTTCCCCATAATATTATATATATCAATCAGTTACAGATTCCGAGACATAACTGTTAGCCGATTTGTTGACGATATTATAAATGAACTTATAGTAAATTGCTTTACTTTCTGATAGTGCAAATATATCATTTGTATTATTTCAAACCAACATAAAAAGTCATTTATTTTAGTGTATTAATACTGTAACAATTCCGGTCTATTATGCCTTCTCACCATTACCAATAAATCTTCTATCAATCATTCCTTAAGTACTTAAAATTGAGTAATTAACTACTTCATAATTGGTTTTAAAAGGAATTAATTTCCATAGGAAAATTTGAGGTAGAGAGTATTCATACAATATTACCGAAATATAAACGTCGCAAAATATTTTTCGGAAAAGGGACGGCATAAAGCCAACGCTTCTTCCCTCGCTTATTTATATTCCGTTTCCTTTCCGCTCTAAAATTTTGTCTTCCGTTTGGGTTTTGCTCAAATATTGTTTAATCTAAAATCATTTAATTATGGAAACAAAAGTAAAATCAAACGGAACAGCAAAAAAAGTAAATGCAACCATTAAAAAGGAAGTTCAAAAGAAGTTGACCGAGGAAGCTATCGGAAAAACTGTTACACCAGAAAAGCCCGTGGTAGCCAAAAAACCAGAGATTAATTTGGATGACAGAATTCAAAAGTTTGAAAAATTGAGAGGTTTGGCCAATCAACGTGAACGGTTGACGGAAACATTGAACGAGCTTACAAAGTTTAATTACAATCAGGATGATTCAAGTTCCTTTCATATTAGGGACTCACGTAATCTGGAATTCAAGACGACCAATACGAATTTAATAAAGTTGGTCACTACCCATTTACAGTCCACTTTGGAACAACGTAAATCAGAGATTGAAGAACAGATTGTACAATTTGAACTTTAAAAAGCGAATGTCTTCAAATGTAAAAGCCTGCTTGCAAGAGTAGGCTTTCTTTTTTTAATCATCTGTCATCAGACAGGTCTAAAATCAAATATTATGTATTTAAATCGTTTACAACAAGATGAAATTTTCGTTTCAAATGAAATGAAATCGTTAAAAAGCATTACTGGTATGGAATCTCGAAGAGGGCTTGAAAATGCCATTATTTCCAATGGAAAGATTGTGAATGTGGTCTCGAACAGTTATGGCCATATTCCAAATGAACTGTTCTTCAAAAAAGCCGAACAGCTATTGCTGGATGCCAATCTGAAATATCATAAACGCACGATTAACAGAAATGACAGGTCTTTCATTACCGACTTTATAATCGAGGATGATAATCAGTTTTCGTTGAAGAATGAACAGGATAAGATATTACCGATGTTGCGTTTCAAAAATTCCTATGATGGAAGCGAAAAGACTTCTGGGCATTTTGGGTTTTATAGAGAAGTATGCACCAATGGCTTGCACGTTGCTCAATCAGAAATAGCATTTTCAATAAAGCACAGCAAGAACAATACGGATTTAATAATGCCAAAACTGAATTTGTTGTTTGAGAAGTTTCTGAATAACGAATACTACGAAATCACAAGAAAATTCAGGGAAATGGAAGAAATCGAACTTATCGACACCAAAGCATTCGTAAAGGAGATATTGGAAAAAACGAAACTGTTCCGATATGAATGTAGCGACAAAAACGATAATCCTTCAAAGAAATCTAGGGAATTATTGGATATGATTGCAGAAGAAGGGCACGATTACCATACAACGCCCACATTATGGGATGGATATAATGCCTTTAATTGGATGCTTCACAATACCTTGAAAAAGACTTTTTCGCAACAGGAAAAGTTGGATAAGGTCTTGTTTGATGAAATATACGCAATGGTTTAAGGAAAGATTGTAAAAGGTTTATCCAGTACCTAACTAAACTGGATTTTTAATTATACTTCTGCCATATTATTCCGTTTAGCACATTTCCCTACATTTCGTTGCTCTACATTTCGGAAAAAGAGCTTCACTCAAAAAAGGTCTTGGACACAACTTCAAAGATTCCGATTTCCATTCCACTTGCCCACTCATTCCCGAGAAAATTCGGGAAGTGGTCAAACTCTATTTCAATCTACATCTTTAAAGTTATGTCCGCTTTAAATCCTACTTCAAAAGAATAATACGTTTTATAAACCGTTCAGCACTTTACCGCTACATTTCGCGAAAAGCTTCATTTCGGGCAAAGAGCCTCTCTACAAAAAATCTTGGACCCAATCCCCGTTTTTGGCTTTCCATTCCGCTACCCCTACCCGCTGCGCTGGGTTGGAGCGCTACATTCCCGAGCCAAAACCGTGAATCAAGTCCGCTTCTCATCGGAAATTCAAAGCCTCGATTTTCTTAACAGAATTCTCGGCAAAGCCTACTTTGGTCTTTGCTCGATAATTCTTAAAAACCGAACCTTTGCCTTACAAATTTTAAGGGGTTTATAATGGATGAAGCCTTTATTGTTTTTCGGGACAACGAAAAACAGGTATGGCATAACCAATTCTAAAATAAACCCATTTGCTCTGTTCGCTTAACTGCCGGTACGCTCTCGCCACAAATGACTTTATAAGAATTGCTAATGCCATTATGGAACTTGTCAAGACTATACAAGTTTTAGTGAAAAATAGGGTTTCTACTTCCTTGAAAATCCAAGGATTTTACTACGTCGCAAACACACCTGATTTGTTCCCTAAAAGTCTTGACAAAACCCACTTCATCCATTGTGCGGAGCACGAAAGAAATCATACAAACACCCCTTAAAATTTAATTCAGTTTAAAATGAAAGGGAAATATTAATCTTTTAAAACCTTGTATTATGAGTACTATTAAAAATCACGTACAGTTAATTGGAAATGTTGGACAAGAGCCAACCATTACGAACCTTGAAAGTGGTAAGAAAGTAGCCCGATTGTCATTGGCTACTAACGAAAACTACAAAGACAGTAAAGGCGAAAAGCAAACGGACACCAATTGGCACACCGTTGTCGCTTGGGGCAAAACTGCCGACATTATCGAAAAGTATGCCGATAAGGGTAAAGAAATAGGTGTGGTCGGAAAACTAAAGACACGCACCTACACTACAAAAGACGGTAATCAACGCTATGTTATCGAAGTGGTAGCCGATGAAATCCTATTATTAGGTAGTAAGTAAAAAGTAAAGAGGGCACTAATACCAGTTTTCAATTAGTTTGTGCCCTCTTCTTTTCATCATTAATTCTAAAAAAGACATTACAATGAAAGCACAAGTTAACGAAATAAAAGAAGGATTGCAACATTTTCACGGTTCTGAAATGTTCTATCAAATCCCATTGATACGCACGCGATTTACAAACGGATTGAAATATTTAGCCAATATAGCGGACTGCTTTTGGCTCATCACAGATGTTTCTGTAATTGCCAAAAGTTTATTGAACCGAAGTCATTTTATCACAATAGATTTTAAAAGGCTATCGGAAGAAAAACAGGATTATACAGGCTATGAAGCTGAAATAATTTACAGCGATGGAAATGGTAATATATTAGAAACACATCGATACAACTTTACGGATTTTCCTTTGGATGAACTGCGTTTATATTTTGTGGATAATACGCTGATGCTAACAAGCGAATATTAAAATGAAAGGCTATGATTTATCTGAATTATAACAACCTCGATGACGAAACCCAACAGCATCTGCTTTCCGTTTCAAAAGAAGAAATAGAGAGCAGATTTGGGAATGACCTAAAAGCCTACGCCAATAAACATCATATAGATTATGACACTATATTGGACGAAGAAGCGATAAAAAACCTATATACATATACCTACGTTTTTAACATCTAAATTGAAAACAAGAATTTAGACCTTTGAACTTTCAGAGGTCTTTTTTTGTGTCTTATTTTTTCACAATATTAAGAGCCACTATTCTGAAACTCGACGTCTTAAATTTACTTTTTCATAAAAATCCTATTTTTTGGTATCAAAACAAACCAATTGGAAACAATCTGTATTTCAGAATTATATCTAAATAGAATATCTTTAAAAGACTGTTAAGCAGTATCAATTTAAGTATCGTTATCCCATTTTGATTTGACTTTCGCCGATAATGATACCCACCAAAAATTAAACATATCGGAATTTTCTATTCCGAAAAAAAGCAACTGACTTTTTAGTCAGGTTGTTTGAAAAATTTTGTCCCTGCGGGACGAATTTGGAGAAGCAAGAGGGTAACACGCCAAGGCGGTGTTAACGATTGGTTTTTAGTTGTAGTTATTTGATATTCAAATAATTACTGTTTATATAAGATAGAAGAATAATAAAGTTTTACAGTAAATCCTTTTGAACCCCCTATAAAACGGCAATTTTTTACAGTAAATGAGTTCAAATCATCAAAAGAAATACAGTTTTTCTGCCATTAGTATTAAACCTAATGTGGCAACTCGTTTTCGGAAATTTTCCAAAAGAATTTCACGTTCGCACACCGATGCGCTGGAAACAATGATGAACTTTTTTGATTTGAACGAGCTATCCCCAAATGAATCTTTGGGTGCGAATATGCAGACCTTGGAGAATAGCCTCAAAAAACGCATCAACGCTCTGGTTGCCATTATTAGAGATATTGAAAAAAACCAGACCAAGCCCACCAATGCAATGTTGGAATTGCTTTTCCAAGAAAATCCAAATGAGGCAGCCCCACAAGAAGAAATATTTGAATTTGAACAACAGGAACTGATTACGGAAAACGAGGAACTGAACCACTACCGAAATCGATACGAAGAAGTTCAACAACAATTCCATTCGGTAAAATATGATTTAGAAAAAATCATCAGTAAGACCACTTATGTAAAAGGCAGTTTTGGAGGAGGATATTTAAAAGTGGATTTGAGCAAAGATGAATTTGAAAACATTAAACAAAAAATATAAAATGTATATCACGGTAACCAAACAGACATTGGACGGTAATTTTACACAGAGCGTTTCCGATTTTGTCGCGTATCTCGAAAAAGAGAATGAAGGAAAATCCATTGATGAGATGGAACATTTTTTTAACCAATATGGCGAAGAAATATCAGGAAAGGAAGTCGTCAAAGAAATCGACGGAAATACCGCTAAACTCAAAAAGACCGAACCTAAATTTTATTCCATTACGGTCAATCCGAGTGCCTATGAATTGAAGCGGTTGCAAAATCATTCCGAAGAACTAAAACAGTACACCCGAGAACTGATGAAGGAGTATGCTAAATCTTTCAATCGTGAAATAAACGGACGAGCTGTTACCGTAGATGACATTAAATACTACGCCAAAATTGAGCATCAACGAACGTATAAGGGAACGGACAAACAAATTCAGGAAAATCAACCTTATGCCACCAAGATACTTCAAATTAAGAACGATATCCGAAAAATTGAAAGTGGCGAATTGGAAGGAAACATCAGAAAATTACATCAAACGATGTCCCGATTGGAAAAAGAAGCACCACATCAACAAGATGGAAAACGTATTGTTAGAGGAATGCCGAAAGGAGGCTCTCAAAGCCATATTCATATTATTGTGAGCAGAAAGGATATGTCCAATAAATACAGTTTATCCCCAGGAAGCAAATACAAAGCTTCGGAAACCGTTTTTAATGGCAAACCTGTAAAACGTGGTTTTGACAGGGACAAATTCTTTAAGGCTTCTGAAAAGACTTTTGATTCTTTATTTCAGTACAAAAGAAACTATGTTGAAACTTATAAGGCACGTAAAACATTCCTGAAAAATCCAAAGTTGTATTTCTCAATTCTTTCGGGAATGCCAACCAATGAAAAGGCAACTGCCTATAAAATACTTGCCAAATCTGGTGTACCCATAATGAATATTCCAACAAACAAAGTACAGTTGGCATTGAAGATAATCAACAAATTTAAAAAGGGAATCGACCGAGCCATACAGTCGGGTTCTATTGGGATATGAGTATGTCAATACCACATATCATCCTTTTTATTGTTGTTCCGGTATTGTTTGTCAGTACAGTTTTATATGTGTTTCTTCATCAGGAAGAACCCATAAACGGAGATAAGAAATATCAGGTACGCTTTAAACTTCAACGCGGAAAATTTAAAATCGAAAATATCAAGCGAGGTGCATCGATTATTGGCTCTGCGGGAAGCGGTAAAACGGAAAGTGTTATCTATAATTTTTTACAACATTTTAACAAACACCAGTTTTGTGGTATTATACACGATTATAAAGATTTTGAACTTACCGAAATTGCCTACCCATTATTTAAAGAAAAGGATGTAAAATTCTATACCATTGCTTTTGACCAAATCCATTATCGTGTAAACCCCATTGCCCCAAGATATTTACCCAATGAGGAAAGTGTGAATGAATTATCCAAGGTACTTATTGAAAACCTTTTGGAGTTCAACGAATCCAATACAAACAGTACCACAAAATTCTTCAGTGATGCTGTAGAAGGTTTGATGGGTGGGATGATTTGGAAACTAAAAACGTCCTATCCTCAATATTGCACCCTGCCCCATTTGATTGCTATTTTTCAATCTATGGCTACCAAACAGTTGGTTGCTTTTGTGAGCTCAAATATCACTTCCCGAAGTATGGCAAGTGCTTTTATCAACGGAATGGACTCTGACAAGCAAACGGCAGGTGTAAAAAGCACATTGGCCAATGCCTTTAAAAAGATAGGTTCACAACAGTTGTTTATGGCTTTGTCAAAAGATGAAGTGCCATTGAATATTAACAGCAAGGATAATCCTGCTGTTATCTGCATCGTGAACCATCCCAAATATGAATCGGCTTACTCGCCTATCATCGCTGCAATTATGCACACAGTCATCAAGCAAATGAGCGTGAGAGGTCAACAGTCGTCATTTTTAATGATGGAAGAAGCCCCAACCATAAAACTACTTAATATGCACCGCATTCCCGCAACTTTAAGAAGCTATGATATTGCCACAATTTACGTGATGCAGGATAAAATACAGAATGATATGCTATATGGAGACAAAGCGAGTAAGGCTATTTTGAGCAATCTTTCCTATCAGTTTTTCGGAAAGGTCAATGACCCTGATACCGCAAAATACTATGAGCGTTTCTTTGAAATTGTCCGTATGGAAACCACAAGTATAAATCGTGGGCACAATCTAAATTTTGATACGAGAATTACCACAGGCGAAAAAGAAGTTTCTAAACGTAGGGCAGATGTGTTTTTCCGTCTAAAACAAGGCGAGTTTATAACTTTTGCTGATGGCGAGGATAAAAGAGTTCAATTTAAACTACAAGCGATTCAAAGAGAAATACCAAATCCTCATCAACATTTCACAACTGATGAATTAAAGCTCAATTTTGAACGAATTTATAGAGAAGTTAAATCGGTTTTTAAACTAAAATGATTTTTGATTTAACATTTTTTGACATCAACCATTTAGGTTTTATGTATCTTTCCACCTCAAATTAAACAGCCATATCGCAAAATATCATTCTTTTTTAATAGCTGTTATAGTAATTTATCTACAATTTAATTTACTATTGATATGCATTATTGTGGTGATACTTTGGTTGATGCTGCAATTTTTGAAAAGATAGGTATTCTTAGGGTATATAATTTATCAGAGTTATCACGTCAATTCAATCAGGAAACTGGTGATACAATGAATAAATATAAGGAAAAAAGGGAGTAAGAACACCCTTAGACAAAATAAGATAAAAAAATCTTGAAAAAGAATAAATAGTAAAAATGTCGTATAAATACCTTTACCATTTACCAAAATTTAATGATTATAACAAAGATTTAATAAAACGAAAAATAATGTAAAATTGGAGGAAATAAAAGCAGTTCATATTATTTCAGTGTGTTACAGGCCTGAAAAAATCAATTGCTTCTCTCGTTTGGGAAACTTAAATAATCTATACCATATAAAACTTCTATAATATGTTTAAAATTTCAATTAACTTTTTGCTATTGCTGCTATATAGCATCACTGTTACAGCACAAGAACAGAATCAGACAAGTACACAAAATGAAAGTGAATCATTTGAAAAAAGGTGGCACATCTCTGGCGTTATAAGTCACACTTACATTGGCAGCAATGGGAAGGGCAACCAACTTTTTGTTCCTTCTTGGGGGCTGAACATAGGTTATAGGTTAAATCATAAATTGGGTATTGGACTACATAGCGATATTAGGGCTGACAATTTTGTGATTGTGCGCCGCAATAATAATGAAGAAATCGAGCGGAAATATCCGCTTGTATTTACTTTAGATGCACTCTACTATATATCCAACAGTTTAGTTTTAACTGTGGGACCAGGGATTGAGGTGGAGCAAAATGAATCATTTGGTTTGGCACGTATAGGCTTAGAATACGAATACGAGATTGGTACCGACTTTTATTTGATGCCTACACTTTTTTACGACCAGCGATTTGATGGTTATAGTACTACTACTATTGGGCTTGGATTAGGCTTCAAATTATAGCCATTGTAATTGATTAAAAGCAATTAAAAAAAACTTTGGGTTTAAAATTAATTATCTGCTAAATTGTATAAAACAAAAAAATACAGCAATTAATTGCTTGCCAATGCATTCAAAAAGATAAGCTTCCAACAAATATTTACCCCTTTATCGAAAGATGAAGTTCGCTTAATCATAAACAACTAAGATAATCCTGCTGTTACATCCATCGTAAACCTTCCCAAATACGAATCTACATATTGCCCTATCATTGCTGCAATTATGCATATAGAGGTGTTAAATCGATTTTTAAACTAAGATGATTTTTGTTTTAACATTTTTTAACATAAATTACTGGATTTTATGTATTTTAGCATTTCTAATGAAACAGTCATATCGCAAAATATCATCTTTTCTAACAGCTATTGTAGTACTTCTTTCTACAATGTCATTTACTATTGATATGCATTATTGCGGTGATACTTTGGTTGATGCTGCAATTTTTGAAAAGGTAGGTACTTGTGGAATGGAAATGGAGGGTCCTTCAATTGAGGGTTGCTCAATTGCGAAAAAGGATTGTTGTAATGATGTACAAATAAGTATTGACGGTCAAGATGAATTGCAATTATCAGCTTACACGCTCACTTTAAATCAACAATTATTTATTGCATCATTTGTTTACAGTTATATAAATCTTTTTGAAGGTTTAAGGGAAACAAAATCCTTATATAGAGATTACGCTCCACCACTGGTCGTCAGACAAATCTACAAGATTGACGAGACTTATTTAATTTGATTTTTTTTTACTGTTAATCTTATATTATCCAATGGATATTTTCTGTTAGGATAATTAAAGTATTTAGACATTCACTGATACAATTATTAAATCGTTTTTAAACAGTGAATAGCTTATATCAAAATCTCAATTTGAGATAAAAATTTGATACCAAATAATTCGGCAGCTGCCAATGCCAAACATATATTATAGAGATTTAGAAAATAATATTTTCCAGATAAGAAGATTATTGTAGATAGGAGTTTGAAGAAAAAAAAGAAAAAAAACAGTTACATATGATAACACAAGAGTTTAAAATAAAAGGGAGGATTTGTAGCCGTTGTTTAAAAGTTTTAAATAATGAGTTTAGTGCAACAGGAGCCAAAGTAGTAGATATTCAATTAGGTAAAGTTGTAATCAATTATAGCCCTAAAAAAATAAATCGTTCAATTATCGAGCAAATAATTGTAGGAAATGAATTTGAAATTATTGTAAGTGAAGAAGAAATTCTTGGAGAGCAAACAAAGAGATGGATAATAAATTATATATATAATTCAGATTTAAGTACTAATTTATCAAGTTTCTTGAGTTCTAATATTCCTAAAACGTATAGTGTGATTAGTGATAATTTTTCAAATGTATTTAAACAAACTATTGAGCGTTATGCTCTTTTATTAAAAATAGAAAGAACAAAAGAACTAATTGAAATGGGCAAATTAAACTTTACTCAAATAGCATATCTCCTAGGGTATAGTAATCTATCTGGTTTATCACGTCAATTTAAGAATGAAACTGGTTGTACCATGAAAATGTATAAGGAAAAAATGGGAGTAAGAACACCCCTAGACAAAATAAGATAAAAAATTCTTGATAAAGAGTAAATATTAAAAATGTCGTATGAATACCTTTATCCCTTTTACCAAAATTTTATGATTTTAAAAAAAACCAAAATAGTTAAAGTATTATCAAGCCATATATTATTAGGACTGCTTGTTTTTTATTTCATCCTACACCCTTTAACAATGGCTATCTATGGTTTTGAATGCGCACAAGAAAAATATACTTTAAATGAATTATTAAGTACAATGGGAGGTATTTTGTCAAAGACATTTTCTTTTGAAATGCTTCCTATGTCATATATATTTATTGTTGTTGGAATAATTTTCGGCTTAATATCAGGTCTATACTGGTTTAATATCCTCCATGAAAAGGTCATTATCCAGAGGCAACACCGCATTTTAAATGCTGATGCTTTAATTCTCATTAAAAACGGTGAGAATAATTATGTTGAATTTAAAGCATCAATAAGGTATGATTTTCTAAAAAAAACAACGAACAAGGATTTAGAGATGGTAATTGCAAAGACCATAGTTGGTTTTATGAATGCTCAAGGAGGTAAGCTAATTATTGGTGTGGCCGATAATTTGGATATTATTGGTTTACAAAAAGATATGAATACTTTAAAGCATAAAAATCCAGATGGTTACGAGCGTAAGATCTATGAGATAATAGCCACTTATATTGGTGCTGAATTTAGCAGTTTGTGCCATATTGATTTTCCTAAGATTAATGATGAATTTATATGTGTTATACACATAAACAGCTCTAAAGAACCTGTTTACATGTCCGTTTCAAATAAAACCACCTTTTATTTAAGAACCGGCAATTCAACCAACCCACTCACAGTAAAGGAAACCGTTGAATATTTAAAAATTAGAAAATATGAATAAGTTACTATCTATCACCATATTGCTAAGTTTATTTTTAATCGCATGCAATAATTCCAGTAAAAACAAAAAAGGTAAAAACACTGATGAAGAATTGTCAAAACAAAAAACTACCGAACAGTGGAGCTATTCAGGTGAATCAGGACCCGAATTCTGGACTCAACTAGAAAAGGAATCAGATTGTGGTGGTCAATATCAATCACCAATAAACATAAATACAATTAATTCAGAACTAATTACCAATGATATTAAGGCTTCTGATTTTCATTACGAAAATGCAACGGATATTCAGTCTGTTAAAAATAATGGACATACAATTAAATACAATTTCACTTCTAATGAGAACATTATGATCTATGACGGTGGAAAATATTTGTTAAAACAATTTCATTTTCATTCACCTTCTGAGCATACAATCAATGGAGTTCGCTACCCATTAGAGCTACATATGGTTCATTATGATAAGGATAGTGGTGAATATCTGGTATTTGCAATAATGGCACAACAAGGTGATCCCAGCGAAACTTTTGAGTTTTTAGGACAGTTCCTTCCTTTAAAACAAGGAGAAACAAAGACCGTAAACAAATCTCAACAATTAAGTTATGCACTAAATGAAAGTATTGTTGGTGCGCTTTACAACTATAGAGGTTCATTAACAACACCCCCTTGCACAGAAAAGGTTAATTGGTTTGTATTAGAAAAACCCATTAGTGTTTCTGAAGAGCAAATAAAAATGTTAAGTATTTCTATGCCAATAAACAATTACCGTGATATACAACCCTTGAATGGTCGAAAAATAAATAAAATAATGCCTTTGGCGACAAACTCAGCAACTAATTAAACTTTAAAACTATTTACTATGAGAACACTATTATTAACACTATTTCTATGTGCAGGACTTATTGGACAAGCACAAATCGATGAAATGTCTGTAGAAGGAAATGTTGAAAATCTTCCTGTACATGAATATACATTGACCATCGATCAAAAGATTGTAAACAAAGCAGGAAAAGATGTTATGGGTATGACAATTAACGGTCAAATACCTGGTCCTACCCTAGAGTTTATTGAAGGTGAATATGCCATAATCCATGTCAAAAACAATATGGATGTGGAAACCTCAATTCACTGGCACGGATTATTATTGCCAAACTTCTATGATGGAGTACCTTATATCTCAACTCCGCCTATTGAGCCAGGGGAAACATTTACCTATGAGTTCTCTATTAAACAAAATGGAACTTATTGGTATCATTCCCATACTGGTTTACAAGAACAAAGTGGGGTTTATGGGTCTATAGTTATACAACCCAAAGAAAAAACATTAGACTATGATAAAGAATTGGTTGTAATGTTATCTGATTGGACTAACGAAAAACCTAAAACCGTTCTGCGTTATTTAAAAAGAGGCTCTGAATGGTATAATTTAAGAAAAGGAACTTCTACGCCTCTAAATAAAGTGATTGCCAGAGGAGCATTGGGTGCCCAATTAAAATTTTGGAAACAACGTATGAATAGTGCTGATATAGCTGATATTTATTATCCAGCATTTTTAATTAACGGTGAGCAAACCTCCGAACACCCAGAGTTTAAACCTGGAGAGAAAGTACGTTTACGTGTTATTGATGGTGGGGCTTCTACTTCTTTTTGGATAACTTTTGGTGGTGAAGACCCTATTTTGATAGCGGCAGATGGAAAAGATGTAGTGCCAGTTAAGCATAACAAGACCTTCATAGGTATTGCTGAAACTTATGATTATATAGTAACAATACCACAAGATGGAAAAATAGAATTCAAAATCACGTCCCAAGATGGTTCAGGAACAGCATCGACCTTTCTTGGAAGTGGAAAAATCTATCCAGCCCCAGAAGTTCCAAAACCAGATAAAATTGCCTTAATGCAAAAGATAGCGAAAATGAAAATGAGGATGGGAGCACCAGCATTAAAATATAGGCCAAACATTGATGATCCTTATAAAATGGCAGCAAATTGGGGAATGAAGGACGGCAAAGCTATGAAGGAAATGAGCAAGATGCCAATGGATAGCAAAGTAAATAAACCTAATGACGACATGGATAACATGAATATGAAGAAAGGTGAAATGGACATGAAAAAAGAACCAAAAATGAGTTCCATGAAAGGGATGAATCCTTTTTCAGAATATAATTATGACTATTTAAAATCCCCCAATAAAACCGCATATAATAAGGATGTGCCTGTTAAAGAAATTTTGCTCAATCTTACTGGGAATATGCAACGTTATATCTGGAGTATGAACGGAATACCACTATCAGAGGCAGATAAAATTAAGATTGAAGGCGATCAAGTAACTCGTATTACATTTAATAACCTTACTATGATGCATCATCCTATGCACTTACATGGTCACTTTTTTAGGGTTATTAATGAGAATGGGGAGTATTCCCCCCTAAAACATACGGTAAATGTACCGCCAATGTCTAAGATTACCATAGAGTTTTATGGTAATGAATATGGCGATTGGTTTTTTCATTGTCATATATTATATCATCTTGAGGCAGGAATGGCTCGTGTTGTAAGTTATGGAACACCAAGAGATCCCCGTATGAAGGAATTTCCAGCATCTACTGCAGTTGCTGATACTGATCAATTTTTTACTTGGGGAATTGTTGATGCTGCTTCAAATTTAGGGCGTATCAACTTAGTTAGTTCGGATATTCGAAATCAATTTAACTTGGGTGCGGAGTTTGGTTGGAACAAAAATATGGAAGCAGAATTTACGTATCAAAGATACCTTTATGACTATCTAAGTGTTTTTGGTGGTGTTAATATAGAGAATGCAACACGTGATAGCTATGATAGTTTTACCACAACTGCTGTAGCAGGAATCCGTTTTTTAACTCCATATCTATTTTCTCTAGATGCTAGAATAGATAGTCAATTACGTCCTAGAATTGGTATTGGGAGGAATATTATGTTATTTAAAAAGTTTTCGGCTTTCGGGTACTATGAATATACTTTTGATTTTGGGTGGGTAAATACTTTGCCCAATGGTAATAATTTTCAAGGTGAGTCCTTATGGAGTGCTGGTGCAGAATATTTTTTATCTAGAGATTTTTCTTTAATGGCAAGTTACGATAGTCGTTTTGGAGGAGGTGCTGGTTTGACTGTTCGATTCTAATAAATTGTATGTACTTAGCAATTATACAGAATTGGCAGTGTTACTGCTAATCGTAGCTTTTTTGGTAAATATTTTAGAGAATACTGCCAGTACACATATTTAAAATATAACCTGAGAAATCAACGCAATGAAAAAACCTTTAAAAGAGAATCCCATAAAAGAAGATAATAAACTATCCCTAATCGGTTCCATATCTCTAGGGACCGGTGTTATGATTGGTGCTGGAATATTTGTACTTATGGGTCAAATAGCGGAGTTGGTTGGAGATTTATTCCCAATTGCCTTTATTGCTGGTGCCATTGTAGTAGGGTTCAGTTCATATTCTTATGTAAAGTTCTCTAACGCTTTTCCATCCTCTGGAGGTGTTGTTAAGTTCTTCAATAGAGCGTATGGCCCAGGGACGACAACAGGTGTCTTTTCCCTATTGATGTATGTTTCAATGGTGGTTTCAGAAAGTTTAGTGGCGGGTACTTTTGGAGCTTACACGCTTCGCCTATTTCCCGAAAGTTTTGCTGGTTATGCATCCATTCTTGGCATTCTACTTTTGGTAACTGTCTATATATTAAATATTTTAGGCAATAAAGTTATTGGAGCAACCGCCACTTTTACAGCAATTATTAAGGTTGCTGGTATTGCGTTGCTAGCTATTGCTGGTCTAATAATTTCTGGGATTGCAGATATTACTGGAAATTATATTCCTAATAATTACGAAGCGTTGCCACGAGGGTTCAGCTTTGTAGCCGCATTGGCTTTATCAATACTTGCCTATAAAGGATTTACAACAATAACCAATCAAGGTGGGGACATAAAAGACCCTCATAAAAACATCGGTCGATCTATTGTGTATTCTGTTCTAATCTGTACTGTTATTTACGTAGCATTGGCACTTTCTGTTGCAGGAGGATTAAGCATCCCTGAAATAATTAAGGCAAAAGATTATGCCTTGGCAGCAGCTGCAAAACCTGTCTTTGGAGATTGGGGTTTATGGATTACCATAGGCATCGCAATTGTAGCGACCTTTTCAGGCGTTTTAGCGAGTATGTTTTCAGCATCACGTTTATTGGGAATGTTAAGCAATATGAAACAAGTGCCTTCCTTAAAAGGATTAGGAAACTTTAAGAATCCTGCCCTCATATTTACAGCCTCTCTTGCCATAATACTGACTGCCTTATTTGATTTAACCAGAATTGCTTCTATAGGGGCTATTTTTTACCTAATAATGGATATAGCCATTCATTGGGGGCTTTTCCGCCACTTAAAAAAGGACGTGAAATTTCAACCTATCATCCCGTTAATAGCCATTATAATGGATGTAGCCGTACTCGTTGCCTTTCTATATTTAAAATATCTCAACGACCCAGTGGTGCTTATAGTTGCAGCAATCGGAATTATTTTAATATTTGCTGCGGAACGTCTTTTTATGAAGTCGCATACAGATGATGAAGGTAATATGGAAATGGGAATGGAAACAAAGAACCAAAGACAAAATTAACTCTATTAATAAACCATTTGGCGAATGAAAATTTTAAAAAAAATTGCTCTTGTACTATTAATTGTACTTGTTGGTATCCAATTTGTGCCCACAATGCGCAATCAAAGTGACACAATTCCTGAATCTGATTTTATGACTGTTAATAACGTACCAAAAACTATAAATAATAAGTTGCAGGTTAGCTGCTATAATTGTCATAGTAATAATACTGCATATCCTTGGTACAATAAAGTGCAACCTGTAGCTTGGTTTTTAGAAAGCCATGTTGTAGAAGGAAAATCACAACTTAATTTTAATGAATGGGGCACATATTCTAATAGAAAGAAAAACAGCAAATTGAAGTCCATTATTAGTGAAATCGAAAGTGACGGCATGCCACTCTTCTCTTATACTTTAATCCATAGAGATGCCTCTTTTTCAAAAACCGAGAAGAAGGTGGTAATTAATTGGATGTCAAAATTAAAGGACAGCTTAAAATAGACCTAACGAAACAAGGTTTCTCCTTATGTATAATTGAATATTCAGATGCATCCCATTTCTATTAGTTCTTCTACTCATGACACAGTAAATTTAAGGTTAAAAATTAAACTTAACTTACTGTCCTAATATCGGGGGAATTATACTATTTGATTGTGATTGGCTCGCTGTAGGACTGGGTTATGTTTTTACTCATAAAATAAGGTTGGAACTTACCTATATGTGTGAAACTATGGAGAGCAAAAACAAAGGTCAGTTGTGGTTGCTCCTCTTTTATAAATTTTAAAAGCTAACAGTATAACAAGTTTAGAAAATCATGATTATAAATAAAAGAATACCACTTTACTATCCCTTTAAAATGATTATTGTTGATATTTTGATAATTTCAGCATTTGCAACCGTCATACATTTAATTTCTTCCAATTTTATAGACTTTAAACTACCCATTTCTTTTAGTGCTTTTTTTGGCACATCAATTTCTTTGATTCTCTCATTTAAATTGAGCCAGTCATATGATAGGTGGTGGGAAGCTAGAAAAAATATGGGGTGCCATTGTGAATGATTCCAGGTCTCTAGTTATGCAGCTTAAAACGTTTATTCAAGCAGATAATGAGGCTGGAAAAATCATTCTGAACAAAATGGCATATCGTCAAATTTCATGGTGTTATGCACTTGGTCAAAATCTACGCAGACAAGAGGTAATGAAATACTCGAAAGAGTTTATATCAGAAGAAGAGTATATTCTTGTGAACGATAAAAGCAATATACCAGTGATGTTGTTAGACTTGCATTACGATGATCTAAAAAAATTGCGTAAAAAAGAAATGATTAGTGAGTTTCACGAGATTCAGATAGAAAGTACAATGCAAAGGCTTTGTACTTCTATGGGGCGATCGGAGCGTATAAAAAATACGTTTTTCCCAAAAACGTATAGGTTAACTTTAAGATTATTCATTTATCTGTTTTTGATTTTACTTTCCTTGTCCATGTCTAATTCATTGTCTGAATTTCATGACTTTATACATATACCATTATTAATTGCGATTGCAATTCCTTTTTTTCTTTTAGAAAAAATAGCGTATCAAATACAAGATCCTTTTGAAAACCAACCAACCGACACAGCTGTAACATCCATAGCTAGAACTATTGAAATAAATTTAAAGGAACTTATAGAAGATGAAACAATACCAGAACCATTTAAACCAGAAAAATTCTATATAATGTAAGGCAAAATAATCTCACACAAGAAAGAAGACGGTATGTTGTTAGTCAACAATCTATGTGGGTTTGTAAGATTATAACTCCACTATTTTAATTTTAATGTATTGTTATCTGAAGATAAGTTTCAGGTCTTATTATAAAGAACTGACGAAGCACAATAGTGCCCCATCAAATCTATTTTTTTATTAAATTTTAAGCAATTCTTAAGAAAGGTATAATACTTCTTTAATAATAAATTGTAACTTTTGCGCAATGAGAATTTTAATAGTAGAAGACGAACCAGGTATCTTTAACTTCCTCAAACAAGGCCTTGAGGAAGAATCCTATGCTGTGGATATAGCCGAAGAAGGCAAAAAAGGTCTTGAACTGGCACTTACTGGAGAATACGACCTTTTATTACTGGATTGGATGGTACCAGGTATTAGCGGTATCGAAATCTGTCGCCAATTCAGAAAGGAGTTCCAAGAAACACCCGTTATTTTTTTAACAGCCAAAGACACTCTTGATGAAACCATTTTTGGTCTTCAATCTGGCGCTAATGACTACATAAAAAAGCCGTTTCATTTTGAAGAACTATTAGAACGCATCAAGGTGCAACTACGCCCCAAAACAGGGGAACATTCCATTTTTAAAATTGGTACTATTACTTTAAATACTTCAACCTATCAAGTGTTTAAAGGTGATGAAGAAATAAGCTTAACGCAAAAAGAATTTGCATTATTGGAACATTTGATACGCAATAAGGGAATGGTGTGCAGAAGGTCTCGGATTATAGAAAGTGTCTGGGATATCCATTTCGATTATAATACAGGTGTTATTGATGTATTTATCAATGCACTTCGTAAGAAACTGAAGTTAGGAAAAGATGAGAATTACATTCAGACGGTTAGAGGTGTGGGTTATATTGCAAAGGAAATATGAGTTTAAGTTTTAAGAACAGAATAGCATTACATTATATGATTGCCACGGCAATCATTATGGCTGTGGCATTTACAGCTGTCTATTTTGTGGTCAAAGGTGTGGTGTATCAAAATATAGACCACGACCTTTCTTTTGAAGCGGAAAAGCATACCGGAGAAATGAAAGTCGTTGGAGATAGCATCAAAATAAAAAACAAAAAAGAGTGGGAAGAAAAAGAACATAGAGAAGTTCAGGTAAATCCTGTTTTTATCCAAGTATTGGATAAGAATGGGACCTTTATGGATAAATCGCCAAACCTTAAAGAAAACGAGCTCGAATTTCATCCACAATCTAACTATGGTGGACATTACAATGAAATTTTAAATAACAAACCCATTAGACAAGTTCAATTACCCATAGAGGAAAATGGAAAAATAAAAGGTTTTATAGTAGCTGCAATGTCTTTAGAAGCGTCACAAATGGTACTGCTTAATCTAAGAAATATTTTGCTGTTAGTGTATTTACTTCTTTTAGCGAGTCTCTATTTTATATCAAAATATATTGCAGGAAGAAGTATCATACCTGTTAAAAACGTAACCAAAACAACCAAAAGAATTACACGGAACAACTTAAACGAGCGCGTTGCATTGCCCCAAAATAAAGATGAACTTTTTGATTTGTCTTCCGGAATTAATGATTTGTTACAACGTATCGAAAATGCAATGGAAAGAGAGCGTCAGTTTACGTCAGACGCTTCGCACGAATTACGTACACCTTTGGCAACTTTAAAAGGCACATTAGAGGTGTTGGTTCGCAAGCCAAGGGAACGAGGTGAATATGAAGAGAAAATCAAATTCAGTCTTACAGAAATAGACCGAATGACTGCGACATTAGAGCAATTGTTATTGTTGGCAAGACTGGATACAAGTTCAAAAGCTGCTGATGAAACTTCGGTGCCTCTGGCAACCGTCATTGATGAAATCCTTTCAAGACACAAAAAGCAACTATCAGAAAAGAAGCTTTCAATAAATTTTAAAAATGAAATTGAAAATGAAACTTTAGTACCTCAATATTTTAGCAATTTAATATTGGAAAATATTATTAGTAATGCCGTAAAATATGCCAAAGATGCTACTAATATCTATATTTTAATAACCCTATTAGATGCTAACATAATCTGCAAAGTTCGAGATGAAGGCATCGGTATCAAAAAAGAAGATTTGGATAATGTGTTCAATAATTTCTTCAGGTCTGATGCGCTCAATCATAAAAATATTGCAGGTAATGGTTTGGGGCTTTCTATAGCAAAAAAGGCTGCAGATGCTATTAATGCTAAGATTGAAGTAGCAAGCGACTTTGGGCAAGGGACAACTTTCACTATTATCTTTTAAGCCAATTTTAAGAATAAGCAAAGAAAATTATTAGATGGCTACAATAGCTTTGTATAACAATTGATTAAAATAGTTTTGATTGATAGTTTTGGTTGGTTAGTAAAAGCCTTGAGATTTCTCAAGGCTTTGGTTTTTATATCTCTTAAAACAATTAAGCCAATCTTAAGAAAATTTTCAGGTAATCTTTAAACTACATCGCTACATTTATAACTGTATTAGAAACAATTGAACATTACTATTGAAAAAGGAAAAATAGATTCCCCCATTAACCTTTGAATTTTTGGTTGGTGTTTATTGGTTAATAGCTGCAAAGGTCTTGAGAACTCTCAAGGCCTTTGTTTTTTTGAGAATAAAAATTCTTAAGCCAATCTTAAGAAACCATTTAGAATCCATTTAGGTAGTACTGCTACATTTGACCATTATTCTTAATAAACCACCAAAAAATGTTAGAACGCATTATCCAGTACAGTATTCATCACAAACTTATTGTACTATTATTTACTGCCGGAATCGTGGGATTTGGCTTTTATTCCCTATCAAATATCCCTATTGGAGCAGTTCCCGATGTAACCAACAACCAAGTACAGGTTATTACAACTTCCAGAAATTTAGCTACCGAAGATGTTGAGAAATTCTTGACCTATCCCGTAGAACTGGAAATGGCAAATTTGCCTGGAGTGAAGGAAATCCGTTCGGTTTCAAAATTCGGGCTATCGGTTGTTACCGTGGTGTTTGATGATGAAATGGGCACCTATTTACCACGACAACTTATAGCAGAGAAAATAAAAAGTGCTGAAGAAAAAATTCCGGCAGGCTTTGGTAAGCCGTTTATGGGGCCAGTCTCTACAGGTCTTGGAGAAATTTATCAATATGTAATCGACGTTGATGCCAAATATAAAGACCAATATTCACTATCAGATGTGCGTACCATTCAAGATTGGGTTGTAAAACGTCAGCTTTCCGGAATCCCAGGAGTTGTTGAAGTAAATACTTGGGGCGGCTACTTAAAAACCTATGAAGTTGCTGTAAACCCTGAGCGACTTCGTGCTATGGATGTTTCAATTTTTGATGTGTTTACCGCTCTCGAAAAAAACAACAGTGTTGCTGGAGGTGGTTATATCGAAAAGATTAATGAAAGTTATTTTATAAGAGGAGAAGGTTTAGTAACCTCAGTAAAAGACATAGAAGATATTGTTGTAACGAGTAAAGGCCAAGTGCCTGTATATGTTAGAGATGTTGCCAATGTAGGATTTGGTCACGCCAATCGTTTTGGAGCAATTACAGGAAATGGAGAAGGCGAAAAAGTACTCGGGCAAGTAATGATGCTTAAAGATGCCAATTCAAATGCGGTTATTGAAGCTGTCAAAGAGCGTGTAGCAGAAATTCAAGCGTCGTTACCGACTGGAATTTCAATCAACCCATTTTTAGAACGTAGCGAGCTTATAGCCAAAACAACATCTACCATTGCCGAAAACCTCATTTTAGGATGTCTCATCGTAATCTTTGTAGTGGTATTACTTTTAGGAAATTTACGTTCTGGTTTGGTTGTAGCTTCGGTTATTCCGTTGTGTTTATTGTTTGCACTTTCGCTAATGTACATTTTTGGAGTGGATGCTAACTTAATGAGTTTGGGAGCTATCGACTTTGGTATTATCATCGACGGAGCGGTCATCATCGTAGAATTTATCGCCTTTAAAATCACTAGCCAGCGTGCCAAATTATTAGCACTTCCTAAAGGAGAAAGGCAAGGACTGATTGATGATATCACCTACCAAGGTGCTTCAAAAATGATGAATTCTGCGGTGTTTGGGCAATTAATCATCATCATCGTTTTCATACCGATTCTGTCTTTGGTAAATGTAGAAGGAAAAATGTTTCGCCCAATGGCATTGGTATTCTGCTTCGCACTTATTGGGGCTATGGTACTTTGCTTTACTTACATTCCTGTAATGGCTTCAATGTTCATAAAACCATCAAACACAGAAAAGAAAACCATATCGTCAAGATTGATTTCCTTTTTAGGAAATAAATACCAACCAATTATTACCAGGGCTTTGCGCAAAAAGAAATTAGTATTAGCAATGGCTGTGGGCTTGCTAATCTTCACAGGTTTTCTATTTACCAGAATGGGTGGTGAATTTGTGCCAACCTTAGATGAAGGTGATTTTGTGATTCAACCAGTTTTAAAAACAGGAATGTCTTTAAGTAAGACAATTGAAGCTACTACCAAAATAGAAAAAATACTAAAGCAATTCCCTGAAGTTGAACAGGTGGTAAGTAGAATTGGTGCTGCCGAAGTGCCAACAGACCCAATGTCTATGGAAGAAAGTGATGTGATTATAAAATTGAAACCTAAAGGCGAATGGACATCTGCCGAGTCTAAAGACGAATTGGCAGATAAATTTAAAGAAGCCTTATCCAACGAAATTGCAGGTGTGGATTTTGAATTTACCCAGCCTATTGAAATGCGATTTAATGAATTGATTACAGGAGTAAGAGCAGATTTGGCCATAAAGGTTTTTGGTGAAGATTTAGATGTACTCTACAGAAAAGCACTAGAGATAGAAAAGGCGATTCAAAATGTGGAAGGAGCTGCAGATATTTCTGTAGAAAAAACGGCAGGTCTGCCACAAATGTCTGTAAAGTACAACCGTCAGAAAATCGCTAAATATGGATTGAATATCGAGGATCTAAATAAGGTTGTTACAATGGGATTTGCAGGAATGCCGGCGGGAAATGTGTTTGAGGGGGAAAAGCAGTTCGATTTAGTGCTTCGCTTTGACGATACCCATAGAAAAGACATCCAAAATATAGAAACAGCTTCGGTGTCATTACCTAATGGCACAAAATTGCCATTGAGTGAATTTGCCACCATATCCTATACCAAAGGGCCTGCAAAAATCTCTAGGGATAATACCAAACGACGCATCGTGGTAGGTGTAAATGTGAGGAACAGGGATTTAGAATCGGTGGTAAGAGATGTGCAAGCCATCATTGAAAGAGAGGTTAAGATACCAACAGGATATTCTATAAGCTACGGCGGACAATTCGAAAATTTAAGAACAGCAACGGCACGATTAAAAGTAGCTGTACCAATTGCGTTAATACTGATTTTTATCTTGCTATACTTCGCTTTCGATTCTGTAAAGGAAGCCTTGATGATTTACAGTGCCATCCCATTATCCGCCATTGGTGGCGTCATGTTACTTTACATTCGGGATTTACCGTTCAGTATTTCGGCAGGTGTTGGTTTTATAGCCCTTTTCGGTATTGCAGTACTAAACGGTATTGTACTGATTGAAGAATTTAAGGAGTTAAAAGCACACGGTGTTAACAATATCAATAAGCGAATATTAATGGGAACTAAGAATAGATTACGCCCAGTATTACTGACAGCAGCAGCAGCAGCTTTAGGGTTTTTACCTATGGCAATTTCAACATCTGCTGGTGCCGAAGTGCAACGACCACTAGCCACTGTGGTGGTAGGTGGCTTAATAACTGCCACTGCTCTAACGCTGGTAGTACTGCCTATCTTATATGCCATATTTGATAGAAAAGGGCATCATCCTAAAAAGAAAACCAAAGTGAACTTAAAAGCGTTGAGTATAGTGCTTTTGTTCTTTTTGCCATTTTTTGGTCAAGCACAGCAGCAACCTATGAGTGCTGAACAAGTGGTGCAATTGGCTATGGAAAATAACAATTCCCTTCAGGCATCAGCTAAAAAAGTCAATCAGTCAGAACAATTGGTAGGCAGTGCTTTTAATTTGGATAAAACACAGGTGTACTATAGCTATGACCAAAACAATATTGCGGAGAATGGCTTGCCTTTAAGAGTTTTTGGTGTGAGTCAATCACTTCAATTTCCAACAATTTATGGTGCGCAACGCAAAGTTGAAAAACAAAAAGTGGCTTTGACCACACAGCAATTTAAACTTAATGAAAGAGCCTTGACCAAAGAAGTTTATAAAGCCTATTATGAAGTGGTTTACAGCAATAGTCTGGTGAAACAATATACCTATCTCGATAGTTTGTATGGTCAATTTGCCAAAGCCGCCACAAAAAGATATGAGGTTGGCGAAACCAATCTATTGGAAAAGCTAACGGCAGAAACCAAACAAAAAGAAATAGCCATTGCACTTGCACAAGCACGAGAGAATGTTTCAAAAGCGTACACAATGCTCAATCAATGGGTACAAAGTGATTCCTTAATTACGGTTGCTGAAGATGAATTACCAAGACTTACATTAAAAGCACTGAATATCACAGAGCATCCCGGGATGTTGTATTATGATTCAGCAGAAAAATTAGCAGCATCCTCACTTTCTTTAGAACGGCAAAAACTGTTGCCAGATATAAATTTATCTGTATTTCAAGGAACAAACAATGGTGTAAACGCGAGAAATTATAACGGATTTCAGGTGGGTTTAGCTGTACCACTATGGTTTGGTGCAAACAAGTCCAAAATCAATGCAGCAAAAACGGAAACAATGATTGTAGCCAACGAATTTGAGAATTATAAAATACAACTACAATCAAAATATGATGGTTTACATTCTGATTTAAAAAAATACCAAGAAACTGTCGATTATTATGAAAATACAGGACGAGCGCTTTCTAAAGAATTAACAACAACCGCTTCAAAAGCATTTCAAAGTGGCGAGATAGATTTCTTGCAATATGTACAGCTTTTGGAGAGTGCAAAAAATATCGAAATCAACTATTTACAAAATCTAATGCAGTATAACAATACCGTTTTAGAGTTAAACTATTTAACCAATTAATAATGAAAAATATAAGTAACAAATTATCGAGTTCTATATACGGCAAGGGGCTTTTATTGTTCGCAATAATGGTTTTAGCCTCTTGTAATTCAAAAGAAAAATCTACAGTTGCCGATGAAGATTCATCTGTAGAAATCGAAAATCCAGATGTAATTACGCTAACAAAAACCCAGTTTACATCGGGTAATATGGAAGTTGGAAAAATAACAACGCAACCATTTAATACCATAGTAAAAGCCAATGGTATGTTTGCCGTTCCGCCAGAAAATCAAGCCGATGTAAGTGCTTATTTTGCTGGATATGTAAAGGATATCAGCTTGCTTCTTGGAGATGCAGTAAAAAAAGGTCAGACCTTATTTACCATTGAAAATCCTGAATATGTACAAGCGCAACAAGATTTTTTAGAAGCCAAAGGACGCTTGAATTATTTAAAGTCGGACTATGAACGTCAAAAAGAGTTGATGGCAGATAATGTGACATCCAAAAAGAACTTCCTAAAAGCAGAATCGGAATATACTGTAACCTTGGCGCAATACCAATCGCTGAAAAAGAAATTGAGCTTAATGAATATTAATCCAAATACCTTGTCTGGTGAAAATATTCGTTCGGTCATCAGCGTACCTTCGCCTTTATCGGGTTATGCAACGACCATCTATGCTACTAAAGGAATGTATTTAAATCCTTCTGATGTAGCCATTACGGTTACCAATACAGATAATTTACATATTGAGTTGAAGATTTTTGAAAAAGACCTTCCAATGGTGAAAGAAGGACAACCCATCAATGTGCGATTGCAAAACGATATGAGTAATGTGTACAAAGGAAAAGTGCATTTAGTAAATAAGGCAATTAATAATCAAGACAGAACGGTAAATGTTCACGGCGATTTGGTTAATGAAAGTGACACAAAGTTATTTGCCCCAGGAATGTATATCGAAGGAGAAATTTTGACCACAACAACGGAATATCCGGCATTACCAGTTGAAGCTGTTGCTAATATTGATAATGATTATTTTGTTTTAGTTAAAGAAAACGACACGACCTTTAAAAAGGTATTGGTTAAAATTGGAGCTACCAATAATGGTTTCATACAAATAGTAAATGCCGATGATTTTGACGCGAATACAGAATTCTTAACTAAAGGTGTCTATAACTTAATAACCGAGTAAGATGAAACAAAAAACAGAAGAAAAAGACAATTATTTAGACAACCATTACATTCACAGAAGTAATTGGTTAAGAGCAGCGGTACTTGGAGCTAATGATGGCATTTTATCTACAGCAAGTCTTGCAATAGGTGTTGCTGCTGCAAGTGCCACACGAGAACCTATTATTTTGGCAACCTTGGCAGGACTGGTTGCCGGTGCTTTATCCATGGCAGCAGGAGAATATGTTTCGGTAAGTTCACAAACAGATGTCGAAAAAGCTGACATTGAGCGTGAACAGCAGGAACTGAATGATATGCCAGACATCGAATTACAGCGATTAGCTGAAATTTTTGAAAAAAGAGGGTTGAAAAAAACAACTTCATTAATTGTCGCTAAAGAATTAACAGAGCACGATGCCTTAGGCGCACATATCAGAGACGAATTAGGTATAAATGAAATTAGTCAAGCTAAACCTATCCAAGCTGCTCTTGCTTCAGGAGCATCATTTACTATTGGAGGATTACTTCCATTTTTAGTAACACTCTTTCTTCCATTAAACAGTATGGAATATTCTATTTACGGTTTTGCTTTGTTTTTCCTTATTATTTTAGGAGCATTAGCAGCTAAAACTGGAGGTTCAAGTATAGCAAAAGCAATTGTTCGCATCACATTTTGGGGAACTGTCGCAATGGGTCTAACCGCATTAGTTGGATACTTGTTTAATGTGAATGTTTCTTAAACAAAAATAAAATTATGAACGACGCACATTTTCATTTAGTAATAAATCATATGCCCATTGTAGGAGTGTTGATTGGTTTTTTGGTATTACTGTCAGGTTATATTATAAAAAGCTCTCAAGTAAAGACAACGGCGTTGGGTATTTTCATTTTTAGCACCTTAATGGCTATTGCAGCCTATTATACTGGTGGAGGGGCCGAAAACATAGTAAAGAATCTACCTGGAATTAGCGAGACTCTTATACATAAGCACGAAGAATTAGCGGACATTTTTTTTACAATGATGTTGATTCTGGGCAGTGCATCGCTATTGACCCTATTTTTTCAATTCAAAAAATTCGTATTCGTCAAATACTGTTATGCTCTGGTTCTGCTATTATCTATTGGCTGTGTTGTTATTTCTAAATATGTTGGCACAAGTGGTGGAGAAATAACCCATATAGAAATTAGGAACGACACCAGTATTATTAAATTAGATTCGAACCATGACAGCCTTGACAATTAAAAGTATTGCGATGTATTGTTCAGACATACTTCAAAATGATAAATTCAAGCATATGCCTTTTCACAATCTTGTCCATACCCAAGAGGTAATTGATAATGTATTCTTGATTTCTGATGCGATAGGAGTGCAGCCAAAAGAAGCAGGAATTGTAGCTATTGCAGCTTGTTTTCACGATACTGGCTATTCGGAAATTTATAAAGGGCACGAAGAAGTAAGCAAAAGGTTTGCCGCACAGTATATGGAGAAGGCAAATTGTACTAAAGCAGAAATTGAGATGGTATGCTCTTGTATAGAAGCTACAAAGATGCCCCAAAATCCAAATGATATTTATGCCGAAGTGCTTTGTGATGCCGATTTGTTCCACTTGGGAACAACTAATTTTTTATACAAGAATATGCTCTTACGAAAAGAATGGGAACTGTTTAATGATATAACTATGACAGATGATGAATGGCAAATGCTTAACATTAATTTTTTGGAAGAGCACAGATTCAAGACCACATATGGCAGAGAGATTTTGGAAAATGGGAAACAGGAAAATTTAGATAAAATAAAACAATTGATACGATTACAATGAAAAATGATACTTCCAAAACTTTTATGTATATCTCACATTTCTTTTTCTGTTTGCTTAATTCGGTCCCGAAATGTACAATTACTATAATGTAACGAATGTTATAGATTAAAGCTTTTTAACCAGTGCAAGAATGGCGACAGATTACGAATACATATTAAAAGAATTAGACAATGACCTTGATATTCTTGAAATAGAAGAAGAAGATATATTAGTGAAAGCCGAAAAAGGGATTAAACTTTCAAAACAAACCCTTAAAACAATTAGAAGTATCATTATCGATTATGAATTTGAAACCAAGTTAGAGGAAATACTTTTTTTTAAATGTACTAAACCAAAAATTTACAGTAAACTCATTTATTACGTTAAACTATTTAACATTGAAAGCAAAAGACCAAGGGGAAGTAATAAATCTCAAGTAAAATATTTGAACAGTAATATTGAAAAACTTCAAACCTACTTTAACGACAATCTCGATTTTTACCATTATTACCGTAGGGAAGCTACTGTATTTGATGAACAATATTTTTTAAGAGGTAAGGCAGATATTCGGTTATTCCCAGATTCATTTCATTTTTTTGTAGATGAAGAATTTGCAACAAGCCACGATAGCACCGTGGCCACAATTTTAGCCTACGACCTTTTGATTGTACAGTTAAAACGGGAAATTGATAAATTGGAGAATACAAACAATTATACAAATTTAAGATTGTTACAAAGGAAAACCAAAATTACTTGGACAGCCCATAAAATATATTTAATAGAACTGATTTACGCTTTGCACAGTACAGATGTCATCAACAATGGTACTGTTGACATTAAAGATATTGCCTATTTTGTTGAAAAAACATTTAAAGTAGACTTGGGCGATTATTACAGAGCCTTTCTGGAAATACGGATGCGTAAAAATGGCAGAACCAAATTTTTGGATATACTGAAAAAGCAGTTGACCAAAAGGATGGATGATACTGATAACGTAAAATAAAAACACCCAAGATGGTTCAACTTGGGTGTTTCTCATTTTGAGGAAAATCTTATTTTATTTGGTGGTTTTTAGATAGGGTATTTTTTTTGGAAAGTACCAAAACCCACTATTGTATTACATTGAAAATGAGAGAAAAAAAACACCCAAGTAGCCATAACTTGTGAATAAAATCCATCAAACTACCCCAATTTTGTAGAACGAAAGTCAAATCAGGTCAGGGGCTATCATTTTAGATGAAAGCAAAACGGTAGTCCCTTTCTTCTAATCCGTTCTATTATGCCTACAAGTATTATTACCACAGACGACCTTCGAGAGTTCAAACTGGAACTGCTCGATGATATCAAGGAACTACTCAACAGCCAATCTGGCCGTATTACCAAAAGGTGGTTAAAATCCCCTGAAATAAAAAAACTTTTGGGAATCTCTTCCGGCACTTTACAGAATTTAAGAATCAATGGCACATTACCCTACACCAAAGTTGGCGGTGTACTCTATTACGATTATGAAGAAATAATGAGCGTAATGGAAAATAACAAAATTCATAACAAATTTTAAAATCGTTTTGGAGCAGGTCAATTACATCAAGCACTTGAACGCCGTATTCTTACAATTCTCAAAAGACGGTCGTTTAAATCCCACGCACATCAGTTTATACGTGGCATTATTCCAGTTGTGGAATAACTATCACTTTCCAATGGAATTCTATATCAACCGAGAAGAAGCGATGCGGTTTTCCAAGATTGGGTCAAAAACAACTTACCATCGTTGCATCAAAGAACTGCACCATTGGAAATACCTATTGTACGAACCCTCACACAATCCGTTTAAAGGTAGCCGAATCAAGATGTTCAATTTTGGGACAAGTGATGGACAAGCTCTGTACCAAAACCCTACCAATATCGGGACAAGCAATGGACAAGCGGTGGTATCTATAAACAAACATATACAAACAGGAAAAAACAATACAAATGATACTAAACTTGACCAGCCAAAAAATGAAAATGAAGTCATTGATTTTTTTGAAAAGGAAAATTGGCCAGAATTGGAAGCAAAAAAGTTTTACAACCACTACCAAGGTATCGGTTGGAAAGTAGGTGGAAAAACAAAAATTGTCGATTGGCACGCCACAGCTCGCAACTGGATGTTAAAAGCGGACGAGATAAAAGAAGAAAAAACAATGGTCGCAGTTAGCCAAAATACGGACAACCTAAAGACAAGTTCCAACAAAAACTACAATGAACCCTTATGAATCCCCACAAACCACATATCATTATCGAGGGTAGCGTTCAATATTCATTGGGAGAACTGAAAGACAATCAAATGCTTTATGATTTTGATAAAATGCTCATTTACCTCAATGCCAAAGGAAAACTGTTATTTGGCAAAAAATTTAAAATTTTTGAGGAAGACCGCGATATTGTTTACAAACTCTGTAATTTTTACATCAAGGATGAAGCTAATTGCAAAAAATTGAATATCGACATAAATAAAGGCATTTTACTTTCTGGTCCCGTTGGTTGCGGAAAAACCAGTTTAATGAAATTGTTACGTCATATTGTGCCACATCAGAAATCGTATGAGGTTATACCCACACGAAACATTGCCTTTGCATTTAACAATATTGGCTACACCATTATTGAAAATTATGGCGATAAGAGATTTTATTGTTTTGATGATTTGGGCGTAGAACCAACCGGAAGGCATTTTGGTAAGGACTGTAATGTAATGGGCGAAATCATACTTTCTCGCTATGATTTATTTTTAAGCCACAAAATTAAGACCCACGCGACTACAAACCTTAATGCCAAAGAATTGGAGGAACGTTACGGGAATAGGGTTCGTTCAAGAATGCGACAATTATTTAATTTGGTTGCTTTCGATAAGAGTAGTCGTGATAAAAGAGATTAAATCTAGTTTTGGTTTTCTTCCTCTAAATGAAGCAATTCGTGAATCATATCGCTTTCATCCAAATATTGAGCCAACCAATCTTGTTGGGAAAGCCAATTGACATACTTTTTATCAAATTCCCAAATAGCTTCAACATATTCCCCTCTATATTTACCGAAACTAAATTTCGTTCCAGAATCTTGTCCCTCAACTTCAGTATCGAACAATTTGTGATAGGTTTCCAATAAACCTTCTTCCCTGCATCTATAATATAGCCATTGTTTTTTATAGCCTTTGTATTGTCTTCTTTTTTCAAGGTATTTTACTTTTTCTACATCAGATAAAGCCTTGCAAGAATTTTGTTTGGTTTTTGGTTTAAACAACCAACCAAAGGCCATCCCCAAAGTATTTTGAAGGACATTTAAAAAGAAAATTGCAATTGCTCTCATTTTTTTAACTTGCCATTTATTGACGTAATTAGGACATTAATTTACGAAAAATACTTGAAAAAATTTAAGTCTTACATACAAAAAGACATTGGTTATTTTTTAGCGAATGATTTAAAAACAATAACAACTTCCCTAAAAAAAGAGAAAATTACTTCCCTCAAACTCTTTACAATTTCCATAAATATTTCCTTCATAATTAAATATTTAAATAGTTATACAATCCCATTAAAATAGCCAAGGCCATTGCTCTTATATTTTTAAGCTTTAAAAAATAGTCCGCTTCATCGGTGCTCGAAATAAAGCCCATTTCGATGAGTATAGCAGGGCGAATTTCGATATTTTCACGTAGCACTTGAAAATTTGCGAATCGAACTGCTCGTTTTTTAAAGCCCAATTTCAGAGTGCTTTCTTCCAAAATGGACAATCCCATTCCGATAGATTTCTTTATAAATACTTCTTCGTCGTTGGTATTATGCACGTAAACGTCCATTCCTTTTGCCGATGTATTAGAGGCATTGCAATGTAACGATACAAACACATCAGCCTTTAAGCTTTCAGCCAATCGACTTCTATCAGTTAAGGAAATTAAAGTGTCCTTATATCTGGTCGAATACATATCAAACTCGTTATTTAAGAGGGTTTCATTTAGCCTTATAATCTCTTTGGCAATACTTAACGATACATCCTTTTCTTGAATACTATTTGTACCGATTGCACCAGTATCTTTTCCACCGTGTCCAGGGTCGATGATAATGACTTTTTGTTGACCGAAAATCACACAGAATTGTAGCATCAAAATCACAAAACTGACGTTTTTGGGCGTTACCCACTTCCAAAATTTTAGAGTTATCAACATAGCACTTTTCAATTTTCATAAAATTTGATACCAATTCGCATCAAATAAAAACAATTGATATCAAAACTTATTTTATTCACAATTTGCTGATTATCAGTTATTTGTGTCGTAATATACACTATTTTTCAAATATCAAAATTGACGTAAAATCTAAATCACTTTGATTATGAAAAAATCACATTATGTAACCATCTTATCATTGCTTATTTCAAGTACAACCTTTGCACAAATCGGTGGTATCGAAGATTCCGTAAACGATGTTTCTGATACTATTCGAACCATTTTCCCCATTATTCTGGGTGTTATTTTTTTAATTGGCTTCCTATTCAATGCCGGACATTTCTTTGGCGAAAATGCCGATTTAAAAAAAGGCATTACCCGAGTATTGGTCTTTGTATTGATTGCGGGAGCAGTAGTGGGCATCTTTACGTATCTCATTAGCATCGTAGTGTAATGAAACGATTCGAGGTCTATAAAAACATACGCAAGCGAGCCGTGATAATGGGTCTGCCCATATCATTGTTCGCTTTAATGATGACCGTTGTTATCAGTTCATTGCTGTTCATCATCTTTTCGTTCAGCTTTACTGTTATCATTTCAGTATTTCTATTGAACGGTGTATTGTATATCGTATTGACTCACATTACCAAAAACCCTGCATTGATGCACATCAAAAAGGTATTCCCACAAACAATTAGTAACAAAAAAGGAAGTCGTCTGTACTATGAAGGCCCATAATGGGCATTTAACTAATAACCAATATGAAGAAAATTAACCTATCAGCATATCATCCTATTTTGGATATTCAAGACCATATCCTGTTCGCTAATAACGGCAATGTGGTATTGGGCTATCAAGTGGACAATCCTGAAATCTATTCCCTCGCGGAAAAAGATTTTGAGGATATTCACGGTTCGTGGTTTCAAGCGTTTAAATCATTGCCTATTGCCACGGTTATCCACAAACAGGACATCTATCAGAAAGCTGAATATTTGGCGGAAGAACTTCCGAACAAAAGCTTTTTGCAACGTGCCACACACGATTATTTTAAAGGTCGGGAATACATTAAACACTCTTCTTACCTATTCTTTATACTTCCGCACAATAAAGCTTTGAACGCACCGAAGTTTACCAACCCATTCCGCAAGGTCGAAAAGGGCATTCATAAGCAAATGGACCATAACGTTCAGGAATTTATTGCTTCTGTTAACGATGCCGTTTCCTTTGTAAATAACAGCCGGAAAGTGTCATTGATGCCTTTGGGTATCGATAAAGTCCTGTCATTGACCAATGCTTATTTTAATGGATTCAACGAAGGATTTGATACCGACATTCAATTGAAAAAAGCGAATATTGAAATTGGCGACCATCATTTTGATGTGCTGGCCATCAATAGCGAATTGTGTTATGGCGATGTGATTCAGAGTAGCAAGACCAATGATAAATTTACTTCGGACGACTTTGTATTCCACCAAGGATTTATTGACGGATTAGGGTTGAATCTCAATGAAAATCATATTGTCAACCAAATCATTTATTTGGATGATAAGCACAAATGGCGAAAGCTGTTGGACAAGAAAATTGAAGAACTCAAAAAGAGTTCCAATTTTGGAACACAGAACAAAGTCATCTTAAAGAAGATTGAAGACATTGTTACCAAAATCAATGAGGACGATAGTTCAAGAATTATTAGGGGTCATCTAAATATTATATTCTGGGATAAAGATGAAGCACAATTAGAAAGAATTGCTTCAAAGATAAAAACCGAGTTCAAAGAATTGGATATAGTGCCTTATTATCCAAAAGGCGAAGAACGCAAGCAATATTTCTTAAACTCATATTGCTGTTTTACTTCCAATTTTTCTAATGAGGATTTATACGTAACCGATTTAAAACACGCTCTTTGCCTGTATATCAACAATACCAATTATCAATCGGATGCCAAAGGTGTCATCTTTAATGATAGGCAACATAACATTCCGGTATTAAAGGATGTGTGGGATGAAAAGAAGAAACGCATCAAGGCTCGAAATTTTGCCATTTTTGCACCTACGGGAGAAGGAAAATCCTTTTTGGCAAACAATATTCTACGGCAGTACTTCGAGGTCGGCGTCCGACTGGTCATTATTGATTTAGGTGGTTCATATTCAAAATTCGCCAAGCTCTATCCAAACGACCATATCATCCTTCGCTATGAACAGGGAAAAAATTTGGGTATCAATCCATTCTATATTTCTGATGTCAATGATTTGACACCAGAGCGATTGGAAGATTTGGCAATCTTCCTTTTGGAACTTTTAGCTTCAGGAAAGGAAACTACAAAAGCTGAAGAAGTTGCAGTCAAAAAAGTGCTTCGATATTACTATCTACAGAATGTAGATAGTACACATTCCCTTGAAAACCTGTACCAGTTCGTCGATGCTAAAAAGGACACTCTCTTAAAGGAGTTGCATATTCAAGAGCAACATTTCAACATCTATGATTTTTTACACATCCTTTCAGAATATGTAGATGATGGTTTGTATAGCTTTTTGTTCAACGTGAGTGAAGACCAGACCTATAAAATTGAAGATAAAAGATTAATCGTTTTTGAACTCGATGAAGTTAAGGACAACAAGGAAATCCTTTCCGTAATGTTGAAGCTGATTAAATCTGCCATTCAAAGAACCATTTGGAGAAATAAAGCCGAAAGGGGAATCATCCTATTCGACGAGTTTGCCAAACAACTCAAATTCGGAAATGTACTGGAAAGTGTGGAATTCTACTACCAAGCGATTCGAAAACAGAATGGCGCAATTGGTATCATTCTGCAATCCATCAACCAATTACCCAACAATTCTACATCGGCAAGCATTCTTGAAAACACCCAAGTAATTTACAGCCTTCGTAATGAAAAAGGCTATACCGAATTAAAAAACAGGCTCAACCTGTCCAGTCACGATTTAAACCAGTTAAAATCCATTCGTAACAACCTTACAGGAACACGAAAATATACCGAAATGTTCATCAAAATAGGAAAGGAAAGCAACATTTTCCGATTGGAAGTACCGCCCGAAGTCTTTGCTGCTTACCTCACGGATGGCAAAGAAAGCGAAGACATTATGAAGCTTTTTGAAAAACATCAAGATATGGAGAAAGCCATTAAAATATTTATTAATTCTTAAAAATAAAAATTATGAGACACACTATCAGAAATCTAATGTTATCCGCACTATTTGTAGTGCTAATTGGAAGTAAGGCTTCGGGCCAGGGGATGCCTGTGTATGACAACACAAACTTTATCTCTTTTGTAAAATCATTATTGGAATCCGGTAAACAGACTGCCAATTTAATGAAAACGGTAAAATTCCTTAAAACACAAAAGGAAAATATCGATAAGGTAAACAACGTCATCAAGCAACTTCAAGCAGTCAGGGAACTGGCAAGAAACAACCAACGATTGTATGATGTTGTACAGGATGATTTGAGGGAAATCCTCAATTCCCCTTTTATCAAGCCTGGCGAAGTTACCCGCATTTCAGATTCCTTTGATGCCATCCTTCAAAACTCTATGGCTGGTATGGAATATATCGACCAAATACTGTCCAGCGACAATCTGAAAATGACCGATGCCGAACGTGCCGAAGTCCTCAAAGAAAAAGAACTGGAATCCAAGGAAATGGTAGCGGAAATTGAGGCAAAAACCAGACGCTATCGAGAGATTATTCAATTTAGAGAAATGCAGCACAAAATCAATAACCGAGAAACCGATTACTAATGTCAGGTATTTTTTTAGGCATAGGATTAGAATATGTGGACACTATTTTTCAAACGATAAAAAATAGTGATTTCTCGCAATATACTATTGCCGGAATGAAGACCTTGGCCATATTGTTCTTTCTCATCAACATCCTAAAAAAGTACAATGAAGGCGTTGCTAACAATGAAGGCTATACTTGGGGTTTGACCCCTGCGGAACTGGCAAAAAACTTTGCAATAGTGATTTTGGTCATTTTTTCCACACAGGTATTGGGCGTTTTCGACACTATATTGGTGGCTATCGAAAACCAATATCGGGACACGGCACCCGCACTTCTTCCTTTACAAATGCAAGATATTGACATCGAACAGGATGTAAGTGCTTGGGATGCCGCCAAAAAAGCAATGGCAATGCTTTATGAAGCGTTAGTTACACCTTTATACGGCTTAAAAATACTATCCTTTATTGCCGGAATATTTCTCTGGCTTTTGGATTTGTTCATTTACCCCTTGTTCCTTGCAGAGAGATTCTTTTTGTTGGGCATAATGCAAGCTTTTTTTCCATTGGTCATCAGTTTGGCTGTTTTTGAAAAATTTAGGTCGTTGGCATACAATTTTTTCAAGTTGTATGCAGGTGTTTATATGTTAGTGCCAGCCTTCTTTCTGGTCAATGTTTTCGTGAATAATCTTTACACCGAAATCAACACCAATTTCTGGAGCGACTTATTTGGTACGGATTGGGGAAGCAATTTTTTCGCACCGCTTTTACAGTTAGGGTCTATCGGATTTATTGTATTGCTAAAATTCAAATTATATAAACGAGCGACCTCGTTCACTTTTAAACTCTTTACAGGCTGATAAGTGCTTAAAGCACATTTGCCAATTATCAATCATAGAAAAAAATGAAAACACCATATAAGAATATTTACAACATCTTAAAGCTCAATCGCTTTATAGTATTGACCGTCGTTATTGGAGCTGTGCTAACGTGCATTATTTCTGTATTGATGGTCATAAAGCTGCATAAAGAAACGGTTAATAATGCTTTTGTAGTCAATTCGGACGGAAGTGTTATTCCCTTGAAGCTGGTATCTCAACAAGAAAATTTAAAAGTAGAAGTCTTGGCACAATTGGAGTTGTTTCACACCTATTTCTATAACATTGATGCCAGCAATTACGAAAAGAACTTGGAGAAAGCCTTGTGGTTGGGCAATAGTTCTGTAGATGCTCTGTATCGACAGAAAAAGGCCGATGGAGTCTATAACCGTTTGTTGCAGTATTCGTTGGTTCAAAAGGTATTGAATATCGAATCAAAAGTTGATATTCAAAACGAACCCTACAAGTTTGAAACGAAAACCATTTTTGAAATCAATAGAGGTACTATCACAGATACTTATGAGTTGACCACTACTGGAAATTTGATTCACGTAGATAGAAACTTTCCAAACAATACCCACGGACTGCTAATTACCAACTTTTTTGAAAGCACATTACAAAAATTAGAAAATTATGAAAGTAGAAAAAAATAAAATAGTCTTTGCCATCGTGTTGGTATGCATCCTGCTTTTTATAGGTGGCTATGCAATGCTTGTATTGGACGAGGACGAAAAACCGACCATTGAGAACAACCAGATTCCTGTACCGGAACTGGAAGACGACCAAAAGGAATACGATTCCAAATTGGATGCCCTAAACGACTTAAAGGAAGTTAGGGAAACCAACGCACCAAGTATTTATGATGAACGGCTGTTGGATTCCACAGGCGTATATGACCCTGATTTATTGGACAAGAAAAAAATGCAGATGGTAGATAGCATTTACCAACAAGGGCAGATTCGATATTCAGATAGAACGTTTGAAAATATCAATCCAAGATACTACCCACCAAAACCCCCTGATGAGAAGGAAAAAGACACAACGGATGCTATTGAAGAAAAAGAAACGAATATTGAAGCCAAAGAACGTGCTTTGGAGCATCAACTTTTTTTTGCCTCGCATCCCATTGAAAATGATGATTTGAATTCAAAAAATATCGATGATTTCATCTATGTACGGGTAGATGGCACACAGACCGTGAAAACCAATTATCGATTACAAATGCGGTTGATAAAAGATGCTAACATTTATGGACAACGCTATTCCAAGAATACGCCTGTTTATGGATTTGTCAATTTTAAACCCAATCGTACAATCATAGACATTGAGAATATCAATCATCAACCAGTAAAATTGAAAGCCTATGATTTTCAGGATGGTAGCGAAGGCATTTATATTGAAAACAGTTTTAGAGCTGAAGTTACCAATGAAATCGTTGGAGATATGGTAGACGACATTAATATTACGGGAGTACCGCAAATAAGCGGGTTCAAAAGAATATTCCAACGTAATCGCAGAAATGTAAAGATTACGATTACCGATAACTATAAGCTTATCCTAAGACTTCCCAAAACCAAATACCAAGGAAAACCTCTAATGGGCAATTAAATATATATCACTATGAAAACATACATCACATTACTGCTGCTAATTTGTTCAATATCAATACAAGCACAAAAACCACTTGACACCATTTACGCCAACGATAAGAAGAACGTTGCCCTATTTTTTCCCGACCCAATACGACAGGGCATTACCGGAGCATCCCATTTTGTATTTACTTACAATCGGGAAAAAGAGCAGTATTTTGGTTTGTTACAGGCAAAGCCAGGCACTGAAAGCAATCTATTGACCGTCACAAGTGACGGCAAGGTGTATTCCTATATTCTGAAGTATTCTGAAAAACTTCCAGAACTGAATTATTTTATCAATGAAAATGAAAGCATTGGTAGTGAGCTTCCGAAAAAGATTAAGGAGAAGCAAGAAGTTAAACCATTGAACGAATACGCCAATAGGATAACGCATTTTCAAAAACTCAGCGAATACCTTTTAAAGACCAACTTCGAGCATATAGAAACAAAACGAAAAAAAGGGATTAAGCTACAACTACAAAAAATGGCATACGATGCTTCAGAAGTATACTTAGTTATCGAGGTCAAAAACAAATCTGGAATCGATTTTGAAATAGACTATCTCAACGTATATATAACCAATGGAAACAACAAACGAAAATCCTCTTATCAAAGATTGCAACAAGAAGTGATTTACAAACACAAAATGCCATATTCCATTACAGATAGCAAAAGCCAACGCTTTGTTTATGTAATTCCAAAGGTTGTTTTAGGCAATAATGAAAAGTTGATGCTGGAGTTGCAGGAATTGAAAGGGAGCAGGAAGGTAGTTTTGGAAACTAAAATTTAAGAGGTGTTATCACCTCATTTTTTTGTGATGAAAAAAGTATCTTTGTTACAGATGTAACAAATTAGACACGAGCTAAAAAGATATGAAAGAAGAAAACAAACCCGAAATAGTAAAAGTAAGTACGGAAATAAAAACCGTTTCTTATGACGTACAATTAAGAGACTTTGAAAACGGACTTCAAAATTTTCTTGCAACACATAATTTACCAACAGAAGGAATATTTGTGGGTATTCCAGAAAGAACAAATGTTTTTAAAAACGTTGACACCGTTTTAGACCAGGTGGGATATGCTGAAAAGGAGAAGTCTATCTATCTCTCTAAATTTATCGCGGGAGTTGCTTCAGGACTTTTTGATGCTGCATTGAATTATTTATGGGATGAGACAATTTTACAAATTCGTAAAAGAGTCATTCAATATGATATAGAATACTTCTACGATAATGCTGTAACAAATGTAGATAGAAGAAAAAAGCTAAAAGATGAAAGTGACCTAACCAAGGTTGACGATTATGACTTAATAAAGGGAGCAAAAGAAATTGGCTTAATCTCTGATTTAGGATTTAAACATTTGGAATATATTAACTATATGCGAAATTGGGCAAGTGCAGCTCACCCCAATCAAAATGAAATTACAGGTCTACAGTTAGTTTCTTGGTTGGAAACTTGTGTCAAAGAAGTAATTACCCTACCTATTTCAGACATTACAATTCAGATTAAACAACTGCTAGTTGGTGTTAAAAATACGAGTATTTCTGACAAAGATGCTCAAGAAATTTCAGTATTCACAACAGAATTAACACAAGAACAAATTGACAATCTAGCTTCGGGTTTTTTTGGAATTTATGTAAAACCTGATACAGATAGTCAAACCCATCAGAACATAAATAAGCTATTACCTTTTATTTGGGGGCGGGTTGATGAAGACAACAAACAGACATTTGGACTTAAATATGCGAATTTTGTAGCAAGCAATAGTCAGACTGAAAAAAAACTTGCACGTCAGTTTTTGCAAGTGGTTGATGCAGAAAGCTATATTCCAGATGACTTAAGAGCAATTGAAATAGAGACAGCTATTGAAAATTTACTAAGTGCACATAGAAATTTCAATAATTTCTATAATGAACCATCTTTCGCTAGACAACTTAAAAGAATAGTAGGAGAACCCTTGAAAGTACCAAAAGCTATTAATAAAAGATTTGTTATGGCAATCGTTGAAGTTTTTTTAACAAATGGAAATGGAGTTGCTACAGGTGCGAATACTATTTACGAGGATATTTTATCAAATTTAGACGCTCATCAAGCAAACATAGCAGCGCTCTCATTTAGTGACACAAAGATTTCAAGTCGACTACAGTTCAGTTTGTGCCAGCGAAAATTCAAAGAACTATTGAATATAGTTAAGCCTAGTATTACATCACCACCAGTAAATGACCTAATTCAAAAAATAGAAGATTTTAAAGGAAATCCTTCAAGACTTATGAATGACAAAACTATTAAGACAAGTTTTGAAAACTTAAAGACCTTGCTTAAATAAAGCCATTGATTAACAACTACAGTCGTCACACCAATCACAAAAAATAGGTAGGCTTATAATAAAATATTCAGTTTGTGGGTTTATTTTTCCCTACCCGTCTTATATCCAATTCGACTTCTGTTTTGTTGTCCAGTCTGTACTTTGTCCTTTTGAAGAAGATAGTTTAATGCTTCGTGAATATCCTTAAATTTTAAGTCCATCTCCTTTTCGAGTTGGGCAATACGCACCTTTAGATTCCCATAATCCGTAAGATGTTCCCGTAAAGCTACAAAAGCTCTCATAATGGATATGTTTACGTCAATCGCCTTGTCGCTGTTAAGTACGCTGGAAAGCATTGCCACACCTTGTTCAGTGAAGGCAAAAGGAGTAGTCGGGCTAAATTTGATATTCTCTGGAAGCTTATCACAATTTGTGATAACCTCTTTCCACACTTCCTTTGAAAGCTGAAACATAAAATCATCTGGAAAGCGTTTTAGGTTACGCCTAACGGCTTGTTTTAGCACTCTGGTTTCTACTTCATAAAGTTCGGCGAGGTCAAAATCAAGAATTACTTTGTTTCCCTGAATGTTATGAATTTTAGTTTTTATTGTTGATAGTTCCATTGTATTTTTATTTAAGGGTATTATGAATTTTGAGATGCTACTTTTGAGATAGATTCATTTTCTATCTCATTGAATTGGGCCCTTAATTTTTGCATATCATCACTCACTTTACGTTCAATAACCTTGGCATAAATTTGGGTTGTAGATATTCGGGAGTGACCCAATAGTTTTGAAACTGTCTCAATGGGCATCCCATTACTTAATGTAACCGTTGTAGCAAATGTATGTCGAGCAATGTGGAAAGTGAGGTTCTTTTTAATACCGCAGACATCGGCAATTTCCTTTAAATAAGAATTTAGTTTTTGATTTGAGATTTTAGGAAATATACTTCCTTGTGATATTGATTTACGATTGCTCTTGTATTTTTCAACAATTTGCATCGCCTTTGGCAACAAAGGTATTCGTATGGGCTTTGTCGTCTTTTCTCGTTTGTAATAAATCCAAAGTTCACCATCAATTCCAATACAGATATTATCCGTAGTTAAATGGATGACATCGATATAACTTAAACTGGTATAGCAACTAAAAACAAATAAATCCTTTACCAATTCCAATCTCGGAATGCTAAATTGTTTATTTTCTATCTCTTGAAGCTCTTCGAGATTTAAAAAGCCCCTTTCGTTTTTAATGAATTTAGATTTGAAATTGATAAACGGGTCTCGTTGAATCCAACCCAATTTAAATGATAAATTTATCATCTTTCTAAAACGCTCGATATGCTTCATTACGGTATTGTTGCCCATTGGCTTTTGATGGTCTTCTGGTATGTAGTCCCGGAGATATTTCTCAAACTTTATGATAAAGTGATAATCAAGTTCCCGTAAATAAAGGTCTGTGGTCTTATAGGATTTCGATAAAAATTTGGAGATATAACTCTGTGTAGTGTAATAATTTTTTTGTGTTCCCCACTTTAATTTGTTTACCATATCTTCATTATGGTAATTGATAATATCTGTAATGGAGCGATTATTTTCGTCATTACCGAAGTATCGAGCCTTAACTACCTGTGCGGTAATCAATTTATGCTCATTCATTAAATCGCGATAACATTTAAACAGATGATTGTAAGTTTCATCCAAATAGCTATTAAGGATTCTTGATTTTTGGCTTGTTCCCCGAGCTCTGTTTTTATGGACATCCCAATCAGACACTAAAACTTTTCGTTTTAAACTGATGGTAGCCCGTTTACCATTTACCGTAATTCTTGCGTAAATTGATGCTTGGTCATTTTTTGCCCTGGAGAAGTCTGCCCAGAACAAAATACTGAAGGTGGAAGATGTTTTCATTATTTCGTCTTTTAGTTAACAATAATTCGTTGTTATCAGACGAAAGTCAAATCACTTATAAAGATACATTTATTTATTGATTAACAGCCCTTTGGTCATAAATCTGGTCAACACTTTTTGAAATTTTAATTTGTTATCCGATTTGTTGACGTTTTTAATCAAAACATATCAATTCTTATGATATTCTTAAAAACAGAAAAACCTGTAAATCATACGATTAACAGGTTTTTATTATAGATTGATACTATAATTAGTCGGGGTGGCAGAACGCGCACCTATCTCTATATGCCTTGCTATCAGTGGATTTTCAAATTTTAAGCTTTGAAAGGTCACCGAATTGGACTCAAAATTTCAAATTTTATTGATCTGTATTAATCCAAATCACGCTTTATAAATATACCAATTTTTTCGGCAGTCTTGATTTTATTGTTCGATCTGATAGGTGACTAAGTTGTTTAAATTTAAGTAAACCTATTTCAGTAAATGACAGTAGTTTCTATTTAAACGAGCTTTTAATATTCGTTCATATGATTAGTTGTTTCTTCCATGATTGTGATTATATTATCTCCATTAATAGTGAATTGAAAATATAAGTTATTAATCCTGCAAAACTGGTTGAAGTGGAAAACAAATTCGTTTTTATTCTTAAACCATGCTTGTATTGCCTCGGGAAGATGCAAATTTGGATCCAAACATATAACATTTGAATCAGGGCCTATGGCATAGGTGCTTTTACTTATTATAAATGGATTCTTTCCTTGAATATTTTTTCCATAAATCCAAAAATCAACTGGCTCCAGAAGGTTTATCCAGAATTTTTTTTAAATTAAGTATTGGAAATCAGAAAAATTTTGAAATACTCCAAATATTCAACGGTATTGATGGGAAATTATTGGAACTTTATAAATCTCACTTAGGTGTCTATATGTCTAAAGCGGTAGATAATTTGTACATCCGGGATGTACAAGAGCAATGGATTAACTAGCATCTTATGATTCTTGTGGAATAAGTACAGCATGTTGTTTGGTCGCGCATGCAGGAATCGCGACACGCTGTTAAAATTATATAATATGAAAAGCATAAAATTATTTGGATTATACTCCCTCACTTTTTGTCTAGCATTAATTCTAGCGATATCAGTGATAGATCTTTTTGTTTTAATCGATTATTTCAATTTCGGTCAGTATATATATTCCTTCTTCCTTTTTTTGGGATTATCTCTTATTTCATTTGGCATAATATTTTTCCTTGAAAAAAAAGGATATTACAAATATTAAAATCCAAACCGCTTTTCGAAGCAAATTAAGGGGGAATAGCAAGAGGATAACACGCTGCGCGATGTTATGGATTATTCCCTCCTTAATTTGACTCGAATTGACACCATTTGATTTTAAATTATAGAATTACTGAAAATTTTGAGAAGAAGTTTTAGTAAAAAATGCTCTCAGCCCAGTAAAAATGATATGTTTTTTACTAAAAAATGAAAATTAAGCCTTGGTTGCTTACCACTTTAACCATTTTCCGCTATACTCCAAACGATTAAAGAGGCGCGCTCAAATTATCTTGAACCCAAGCCAAAAATTGATTTTTGACTAGCGTCCGCTTGATTCGTTTTCATTACTAACTCTCTACTGTGAGAAGCGATTTGATTTCGCGAAAATTTACTTTCCGAGCCTTACCTTTTGATTTACAATTACAGAATTTGAAATTAGCGGTCTGCATAAAGCCGCCTTGCTTTTTATAATACCGTATCTAATTTCAAATTCTGATTATGAAAACACATCAAAAGGTAATGCATACAGCTCTAAAAGAAGTAAATGGATCACCAGCTTCGAAACTTATCAAATCAAACACAAATACAAAAGATAGCTGCACCAGATAAAAAAAGTAAATGGCTTCTGATCAAGAATTTGCAGCTAGCTTGTTACCATTATATGTGGTTTGTAAATCAAACGATTTCAATGAGTATATGCCTGATACCCTGGGGAATTAATTTTATTATTTTATCTTTCATCCCCTTTAAAATATTAACAGCGAGGATAATACCTCAAGATTAAAATTATTGAAAGTGAAAAATTTAGCGAAAAAGGATGAGGAGTTTGATAAAATCTACAAAGAGTATAAAAAAAATTTAAATAGATCCTATCTAATAATTCTAGTTCTAGCGCTGATTATCCTAATTTTACTTCTTTATTTTCTGTAAGAGAAATGTAATTCAAATCAGGAAATTTTTTAAGAGGAAACTATTTACTTTCAAAATAGCTCTATTTTCGAAATAAGATTTAATTCATCAGTTTTTCCATATCGGTACTTAATTTACTCTCCAAAACCCGAGCATAAATTTGAGTAGTTGAAAGTTTTGAATGTCCTAATAGTTTTGAAACTGACTCTATTGGTATTCCTTTAGAAAGAGTATTTGTGGTTGCGAAGGTATGCCTGGCAACATGAAAAGTTAGCTTCTTATTTATTTTAAGATTAATAGCTATCTCTTTTAAATACTTATTCGTTTTCTGATTAGAATATACTGGTAAAGCAAATCCTGAGCAATCCGATTGTTGTTGGTATTTCTCAATGATCTCCATCGCTTTAGGAAGAATTGGAATCTTCACCGGTTGCTCTGTTTTTTCCCTTGCAGTAAAAATCCATTTCCGTCCATCTATCCCAATTACAATATTTTCTGGCTTTAGATTTTTTACATCTATCCAAGATAAACCAGTATAACAAGAGAAGACAAAAACATCTCTTGTTTGCTGATGAGAAATTCTATCGAATCGATGTTCTATTAACTTTTGCAGTTCTTCTTCGTTTAAAAAGTCTCGTTCTGACTTTTTAAACTTCAATTGAAATTTAGCAAAGGGATCTTTATCTACCCATTCCAGTTTTTGAGCCAGGTTAAGCAGTTTCTTCAACCGCTCCAGGTGTTTCATAGTACCGTTATTCGTTAAAGATTTTCGGTTCCTTTTGGGCTTATAGTTTCGAAGGAAATGCTCGAAATCTGTAATGAACTGGTAATTGATTTGTTTCAAAAAAATATCATCGGTCTTAAAATGTGTTTTTAGAAACTTATATAGATACCGCTCTGTCGTATAATAATTCTTCATCGTTCCATACTTCAGAACATCTTTCATATTCTCAGTATGATAGTTTAATAATTCCGATAGCTTTTTAAAAGAGTCATCTTTACCTAAATATCTGGCTTTAATTCCTTGGGCAGATATTAATAGGTTCGAATCGTGTAATTGGCGGAAGCATTCATAAAGCTGGTTATAGGTACGATCTAAAGATCGGTTTACCTGTTGGCTTTCCATACTACTACCTTTCAATCTGCTTTTGCGCTCATCCCAGAGATTCAGGGAGATCCTGCGTTGCAAACTAAGTTCTACTCGCTCTCCATTAAGGGTAATTCTTGCATAAAGAGGAGCCTGTCCATTTTTGGATTTACTGGTTTTGGGAAGAAAGACTATCCCAAAGGTCACCGAATTTCTCATAAGATTCGTTTTCAAGGTTAAACAAAATGCGTGAAAACGAAAGTCAAATCAATACTTCGGGCAGATTACCCTACAATTTGAGGTCACCGAATAGGTCACCGAATCGGACTCATTTTAAATGATTTAACACCAAATTCTATGAATGCCCTAAAACAGCAAAACCTTGAAAATCATACGATTAACAAGGTTTTGATGCCATTTAATTATGGTCTTGGTCGGGGTGGCAGGATTCGAACCTGCGGCCTCCTGCTCCCAAAGCAGGCGCGATAACCGGGCTACGCTACACCCCGATACCGAATTATCGGGCGGCAAATATAATAATTATTCGGCCACGGCAATAAAAAGATTGATTTTTTTATATCTTAGTTTCTTCAGAATTTTAAAAATTGCTCTGATCTATGAAAAGAACTTTACTCGCATTATCTGCCATCACACTCTTATCCTGTAACGACCAGGTAAAGACTGACGCTTCCGCACAGGTTTCGGAAGAGCAGAATACGGCAGATACCACTTCCACACCGGTTCCAGATCCTATTCCGGCAGAAAGCAATAGTGATTATTCCGCAGAAATCGTGGTGGACGGTTTGGATATTCCCTGGGGAATGGCCTTTCTTCCTGATGGGAGCATGCTAATCACTGAGAAAAAAGGGGAGATCATTCTGTTTAAAGATGGTAAAAAAACCAGCATACAGGGTGCTCCGGAAGTTTATGATCGCGGACAGGGTGGATTGCTTGATATAGAACTGCATCCGGATTATGCCGAAAATGGCTGGATCTACCTCACCTATTCTTCCAAAGAAGGTGAAGGTGACGGTGGAAATACGGCCCTTATGCGCGCAAAATTGAACAACGGAAAACTTACCGGGCAGGAAGTCCTCTATAAAGCGAGCCCAAATACTACGAAAGGACAACATTTTGGTTCCAGGATTGCTTTTGATAAAGAAGGATTTCTTTATTTCAGTGCCGGGGAACGAGGTGAAAGAGATGTGAATCCGCAGGATATTACGAGGGATAATGGCAAAATTTATCGTTTGAATGATGATGGATCCATTCCGCAGGACAATCCGTTCATAAATGATGACAGCGCCAAAAAAGCTATTTTTTCCTACGGACATCGAAATCCGCAGGGAATGATTATGAATCCGGAAACCGGTGAAATATGGGTTCATGAGCACGGCCCACAAGGCGGAGATGAGATCAACGTCATTAAAAAAGCGGCAAATTACGGCTGGCCAGTTCTTACTTACGGTGAAAATTACGATGGCACCCCAATAACAGAAGAACGTACCCGGCCAGGAATGGAAGATCCAATCTTCTACTGGCTACCTTCCATCGCCCCAAGCGGCTTTGAATTTGTAACTTCGGAAGAATTTCCTGATCTCAAAGGAAACCTTTTAGTCGGAAGCCTTAAATTTCAATATTTGGAATTATTAAGACTAGACGGAAAAAAAATCGAAAAACGGGAAAAACTACTGGAAGATATTGGCAGGGTACGCAATGTGAAGCAGGGACCGGATGGAAATATCTATGTTGCGGTAGAAGGAAAAGGAATATTCAAACTCAAAAATAACAATTAATGAAAAGAACAATTTTGCTCCTTGGTTTAATCGGGCTCATCTCCTGTAAATCTGACAAGAAAGAGGAAGCATCGAGTGAAGAGGAATCTTACACTATTCCGGCAAAAACTGAAGCTAAGAATCAGGTTGATCCTGAACTGGCGGCCAGCATTAAAAGAGGTAAAGAAGTTTACAGCGATCTCTGTGTGACCTGCCATTTACCAACAGGAAAAGGAATCCCAGGCACCTATCCACCATTAGATGGTTCAAACTGGCTTACTGAAAAAAGAGAGGAAAGCATTCGCGGGGTCAAATATGGACTTCAGGGAGAAATTGAGGTAAACGGTGAAATATACGATAATGTGATGACTCCAATGGGACTTAGTGACCAGGAAGTTGCAGATGCTTTGAATTACGCCATGAACAGCTGGAGCAATAAGATCACCGATATGGTTACTGAGGAAGAAGTTAGCAAGATACAGCCAGAATAATCGATTAACAGTATCCCTCTAAAAATTAATGTTTTAACTGAAACAGCCAGATTTTAGAAATTTTTAATAGTCTAATCCGTTATAAAGCATATATTAGTAGGCAAATTAAGAGTTTTAACATGTTAAGTTAAAATATTTTTAATATGAAAAGGTGCATATTTGTTTATTCAAATTTATTCTATATTGCACCGAATTTAATTTAAAACGCTAAAAAGCAACTTAATCATTTCACCTATGAAAAAATTATTTACTTTAATGAGCTTGTCGTTGCTTCTTTTTTCCTGTTCTCAGGATAGTGAAGTAAGCGATATGAATGTAGACGAACAAAATGCAATGAACCTAGACGAACAGGTTGCGGCAGGCATGTTTGACAATTCTAATTTAGGAATTTATGAAGGAGTTTTCACTACTTTGGATGGTCAAAACCAGGCTACAATTCGCATCGAGATGGATAGCAAAAACAATCCACTTGTAATGTTTGTTTTTCCTGAAGGAGATATGAAATCTTTTCGTTCAAATTCTAAGGCTGCTAAAAATCAGATCAACAATTTACATTTTGAAAGCGATTCTTTCGAATTTGATTTCGATGTTAATGATGATGGTAGTAATCCAGTGGTTTCTAATATTACCTATATGGAGAAAAAGGGAGATGTGATTATCTTCAAAGAAACCTCTAAATCGGCAGTGAGTCCTAGAACAGGAACGTATTCTTGTATTGATTGTGGAACTCATCCAGATTTGGGCGTTGGGAAAACACAAACTTTTAATGCTGTTCTTCGTGATGGTGTAGGTTCTCCTGAATCAAACTGGGATTTCCAATTTACTTTAGGCTCTAAAGTTTATTTAGGCACTGGTGCTCAGAGCGGTTGTGAAACAGCTTTTGGTCTTACTACATGTGATGTTATTGGTGAAGGTCAAGGTGGAAGTGGTCCTTTTTATATTAATGGATCTCATACTTATTATTCTGCTGATGCCGTTAGCTCTTGTTCTCGAATTGAAGGTAATATTCTATACGATTCATACTTTAATAATCTAGACGCTGAATTAAGCTTTAAAACTAATGGACCAACTGGGGAAGGTAATAATTGTCCATAAAATTTAAAGACTTTATTTAAGGAAAAGAAAGCTCGGAAAAATTTTTTCCGAGCTTTTTGTTTAAAAATATTGCTAGTATCTTTGTGAAAATTGCACAGTCTTGCTGTTTAATTCTTTTAATTATTTATACTTCCTTCCTCTAGTATTTATTACATATTGGGCCTTAAGCAAATTTGGAAGAAAAAAACAAAATCTATTTCTTTTAATTGCTAGCTATTTCTTTTATGGGTTATGGGACTTCCGGTTTTTAGGCTTATTGTTTTTTAGTTCAATAGTAGATTTCTATGCCGCTCAAAAGATATTCAAAGCCGATAATAAAGAAAAGAAGAAATTGTTTATCCTTTTTTCACTTTTTTGGAACTTAGGAATTCTATTTGTATTCAAATATTTTAATTTTTTCGTAAACTCATTTTCCGGTCTTTTTTCTTTAAAAGATGGATACCATTTTCAGTTGGTGAGTATAATTATACCAGTTGGACTTAGTTTTTATACCTTTCAAACTTTGAGTTATTCTATTGATGTTTACAAAGGCAAAATCAAACCAACTGATAACTTAATTGAGTTTCTATGTTTTGTAAGCTTTTTTCCTCAACTCGTTGCTGGGCCTATTGAAAGAGCTAGCTCACTGCTTCCTCAATTTCTAAAAAATCGCCGATTTTCATATGAAAATTTAAGAGAAGGATTAAGACAGATCTTATGGGGTTTGTTTAAAAAAATGGTAATTGCAGATAATATTGCAATTGCGGTTAATACAATTTTTGATACTCCAAGTTCCTATCAAAGCACCGAAATTTTTTATGGACTTACTCTATTCTATTTTCAGATTTATTGTGATTTTTCAGGTTATGCTGATATTGCCATTGGTAGTGCCAGGCTTTTAGGTTTTAAATTAAGTGTAAATTTCAGGACCCCTCATTTCTCACATTCTATACCTGAATTCTGGAGAAAATGGAATATAACTGTCAGCACATGGTTTCGAGACTATATATTCTTACCATTAGCAAAAAAAACGAATAGAAGCGAGAAATCAATTTCCGCAGTTACATTACTTACCTTTTTTTTAATTGGTTTATGGCATGGGGCAAATTGGACTTTTATTTTCTTTGGACTATTTCATGGAATTTTTATGATAGTTTATAGATATATTTCACTTCCCACTAAAAAGAAATTTAAGCTTAAATGGCATTTCTTTTTTATTGATTCTTTATTTATACTTTTTTGCTTTTTCTTATTAGTAATTTCCAGTGCATTTTTTCGAGCAAGTGATATTGAAACGAGTTTCTTCATTCTTAAACGCCTATTCTCTTTTATACCCGATCCTAACTTCGAAACCATAATTGGATTAAAGTCACTGTTTATAATTCCTTTAATAATTATTGAATTTTTTACAAAAAATTTAAAGTATCCCTTAGAGGCATTAGAAAATAGAACCTCTCGAATTTTCAGATGGAGTATTTATTATTTATTAATTTTTATGATTCTTAGATATGGTGGGCCTCAAGAATCATTTATCTATTTTCAGTTTTAGATGAAAAAATCAATAAAAAATCTCTTTTATTTCTGTTTGCCACTATTGATCATATATGTCGGGCTTGAAATTTTTCTACATTCTTTGGATTACGAACCTAAAACAAAAAATGAATATTTAGAAAAAAATAAAAATAACCTGGAAATCCTCATATTAGGTGCAAGTCAAACAGAAAGAGCTATAAATCCAGAATTTCTCGATTTCAATTCCATTAATTTAGCAGCTTCCAGTCAAGGAATATATCCCAATTTTTGCTTATTTAAATATTTCGCTCCAAAACTACCAAAACTTAAAATAGTTGTTTTGGGAATGCCTTTTAACGCACCGAACACCCCTAAAGAGTATACCAGCCCGATAGTCAATCATCTAAATTTAGCCTTTTACAATGTAAATACTTTTGGTAGAGCAACAATGCCTCAAGATTATTTGCTTTTTCATTCTAATCAAGATTATTTTTCTTCTAGGATTCAGAATTACTTCAGAGATGGAAATTATTCCAACCTCAACAAATTCGGATATGATACAACGAGATTTTATGGTGCTTACCAAGCCGCTAATTATAACATTGGGAAAATCAATAAAAGTGAAATTCACATTGAAAATGAACACAATTCAAAAGCCATACATAATAATGCTAGATATCTAAAAAAAATAATTAGAAGTTGCAAAGAAAGAAATATAAAAGTCGTACTGTATAGCTCACCAACTCATTTTCTTTATAACGAAATGAGGGACACAAATCTCGTTTATGAGCGTGATAGCCTTGTAAAGAATTTGATGGAAGAATATGAGAACTTATATTTTTTTAATGATGAAGATAATTCAGGATTTGAAGCTGATCTTTTCTACAATGCCAATCATTTGAATCCTATCGGTGCAAAAAAAGCTAGCTCAAATCTCAAAACTTTTATTTCTAAAATAATTGATAATCCAAAATCTTTTTAAATTTTAATAATGAAAATTTTTGAATAAAACAAAAAGAAGAGTTGGTAGAAAAATCATTGGTCGGTTTACTTATAAAAACTCTTGCTTCCGGAATTAAACTCTTCAATTTTTCTTTGGAATCATACAATCTTCCATAATTAATTTCATTCAATATTTCCTCAAATGCTCCAGAATTCTTTGCCAATACTGGGATGCCATTCAATAATGCCTCAACTACATTACGTCCAAAAGCCTCATTAGTAGAATTGGCTATAAGAACATCAAACTGATTATAAAGGTTGTTTTTCTCAACAAAGCCGTGGTAAATAACATTTTCGGTTCCGTGAATTACATCATTCAACAATTTTTGATCACCATATCCAAACAAATGCAGTTCAATATTTTGATTTCTAATTTCAGGCTCGTTAAATAACTCCACAATTTCCTCCTGCCCCTTCTGCTTGTTTATTCTGCCTACCATCCCAAAACGAACTTTTCCCGAGACGAAATTTTTCTCTTGTATGTTGAAGTCTCTTTCATCTATATAGTTGTAAATCACCTCTGATTTATGAGACCCAAATTGTTCAAAATACAGCTTCTTTAAAAATTTGGAAATATAAATATTCATTGAAACTGAATTTAAATACCTTTTAAACTCAGAAAAGCTTTCCAAATAATATCCATAAGCTGGCTCTTCAACCGTCTCCCGATGGTGCCACACGATTTTCTTTTGCAGTTTCTCCCCTACATAAAGCCCCATAGGGTTCAGCGAAGAATTCACATAGAGAATATCTGGATCATAGTCTTTAGCGAACTTCAAATGTCTTGAGAAATAAATACGATTTTTGAGCTTTTTCAGGTATTTGTTTTTCGCCCTCCAAAGTCCGTGAAGGAATTTGGAATATTCCCAGCGCTCTCCATGTTCCGAAAAATAGATCCAGTTAAAATGAGGGATTACAGAATAGGGAATCTGTTGCTTTTCCAGTTCTGAAATAATAGGCCCTTCAGAAGGAATGATCAAATGAGGTTCAATTTCCCCTGGATACAATTCCTGTAAACCAGCGATAAGTTCTATGAGAGATCGGTTCGCACCGTAAAGTGTGGAAGAATGGGCGTAAAAAAGTATTCTCATAGATCGCTTTCTATTTCAAAAATATCGAATCTAAATGAGTTTTTCACAAAAATGCGTATTTTGAAAAATTCTAATTTTAAAACTAATAATTACCTTTGCAAAAATTTTAAGAATATGCTCATTATAGGAATCGCCGGTGGTACCGGAAGCGGTAAAACCACCGTGGTCAATCAGATTATCGAAGAACTTAAAAATGAGGAAGTTGATGTAATCTCGCAGGATTCCTATTACAGTGATACCTCACACCTGAGCTTTGACGAGCGAAAAAAGATCAATTTTGACCATCCAAAATCGATAGATTTTGACCTGCTGGGCGAGCACCTTCAGCAACTGAAGAATGGCGAAGACATTCAGCAACCGGTCTACTCCTTTAAAGATCACAACCGTACCGGCGAAACGATCACCATCCATCCACGGAAAGTGGTTATCGTGGAAGGAATTTTGATCCTTACGCATCCTGAAATTCGGGAATTGTTCGATATCAAGATCTACGTGCATGCCGATAGTGATGAAAGGCTCATTCGCCGACTCAAACGCGATATTGCCGAACGAGGCCGTGACCTCGAAGAAGTGCTCTGGCGATACCAAACCACCCTTAAACCCATGCACCAGCAATTCATCGAACCCACGAAAGAGTTTGCAGATATTATCATTCCTACCAATCGATACAATACGGTAGCTGTTGATATCGTTCAAACAATTATCAAAGATCGCTTATCCTAAATTTGTATCTTAGAGGCAAATGAAATTCAGCCAACTCCGTAAAAAAGCATGGTTTAGGTTCTTCAGCAATAAATATGTGCTGATCAGCCTGGTCTTTGCCGTCTGGATGATCTTTCTTGACACCAATTCCTGGTTCATTCATCACGAACTCGACCAGGAGATCAACGAGCTGAAAGACAATAAGGAGTTTTTTCAAACTGAAATTGCCAACGATAAATCCATTATCAAGAATCTCAACGATTCTGTAGAACTGGAAAAATTTGCCCGGCAGAAATACTACATGAAAAGAGAAAATGAAGACATCTACATTATCGAGTACGACACCGTAGACTAACTTCGTTCACCTAAAACCAACTGCATGAAAGAATTGTTATTTCAGGAATTTGAAGAAGTTTCTGCGAAACAATGGAAACAAAAAATACAATACGATCTCAAAGGCGCCGATTATAACGAGCAACTCATTACCCACACTTCGGCCGGGATCGATATCAAACCTTTTTATACTGCGGAAGATGTTTCAGATTTGCCACAAATCGAAAATGCCGCGAACTGGAATATTTGCGAAAAGATCTATGTTACCTCCCCTGCGGAAGCACTGCGCAAGGCACAATATAAAATTGAAAAAGGCAGTAACGCGATCTGGCTCATTTTTCCTGAAGTCGATATTGTTTTGGAAGAACTGCTTCCGAAGTTATCAAATAATGTTACCTGGTATCTTCAACCACTTTTCCTGGATCCCGATTTTTGCCAAAAACTGAAATCGTTTTCGGAAACACAACCATCAGCGTATTTACTGCTGGACGTCGTAGGTAAACTGGCAAGAACCGGGAATTTCTTTCATAATATCCATTCAGATTTTGAAATGCTGCAAGAAATTCTTCAGCATACCAGGAACTTTAAATCAGTTCTGAGCATCAATGCGGGACTGTATCACAATGCCGGCGCAACTATTCCGCAGCAGTTAGCCTATGCTTTAGGCCATTTTTCAGAATATGCCAATCGTTTTCCCGAAGAACCGCAACTAAAGGTCAGCTACCAGCTGGCTATCGGTTCAGATTATTTCCAGGAAATTGCCAAAATTCGTGCGCTGCGATGGCTGCACCGAAGCCTGGCTAAAGAATTCGGCCTGCCCGAAGATTGCCATATTATCGCTGAACCGGGCAAACGCAACAAAACGCTGTATGATTATAATGTGAACCTGCTTCGCACGACCACCGAAAGTATGAGTGCTATCTTGGGCGGTGCCGATAGTATCTGCAATCTTCCGTACGACGCGCTTTACCACAAAGACAATGAATTTGGCGATCGTATTGCCAGAAATCAGTTACTGGTGATGCGCCACGAAGCCTACTTTGGAAAAGTAGGAAATGTTGCAGATGGCAGTTATTATATTGAAACCCTCACTCGGCAACTGGCTGATCTGGCGCTGGACATATTTAAAAACGTGGAAAACGCAGGCGGTATCCTGCAACAACTGAAGGACGGGATCATTCAGAAAAAAATAAAACAAAGCGCTGCGGAAGAACAGGAACGCTTTAATACCGGGGATTTGGTGCTTATTGGAACGAACAAACACGAAAATCCACAGGATCGCATGAAAGACGATTTAGAATTATTCCCATTTCTGAAAAGGAAACCTCGCAAAACCCTGATCGAACCCGTTCTTGAACGACGCCTGAGTGAAGAATACGAGCAGAAACGCCTGGAAAACGAATCTGAAAAACCTGGAAATGATGACTAGAAAGAACGTTCAGGATCTGAAACTTCAGTATTCAAAAGATAAAGCCGGGGAACTAAATTCTCAGACTTTTGATACTCCCGAGGAAATTACGATCCAGTCAAAATATAGTAAAGCTGACCTGGAAACGGTCGATCACCTTCAGTTTGCTGCTGGGATCCCTCCCTATCTGCGTGGACCCTACAGCACGATGTACGTGAGTCGCCCCTGGACGATCAGGCAGTACGCGGGTTTTTCCACTGCAGAAGAAAGCAACGCTTTTTATCGCAGGAACCTTGCAGCAGGCCAGAAAGGACTGAGCGTGGCTTTTGACCTTCCTACACACCGCGGTTATGACAGCGACCATGAGCGAGTGGTGGGAGATGTGGGAAAAGCCGGAGTGGCTATCGATTCCGTAGAAGACATGAAAATTCTTTTTGATCAGATTCCGCTGGATAAAATGTCGGTTTCCATGACCATGAATGGTGCCGTTTTGCCAATTATGGCCTTTTATATCGTTGCTGCGGAAGAACAGGGTGTTTCCCCGGAAAAACTTTCAGGAACCATCCAGAACGATATTCTGAAGGAATTCATGGTGCGAAATACCTACATCTACCCTCCTGCCCCGTCGATGCAGATCATTTCAGATATTTTTCAATACACTTCTGAAAAGATGCCGAAATTCAACAGTATCAGTATCTCGGGCTACCATATGCAGGAAGCCGGTGCCACCTGTGATATTGAGCTGGCCTATACCCTGGCCGACGGACTCGAATACATTCGGAAAGGCCTGGAAGCAGGAATGGATATTGATAGTTTTGCCCCGCGCCTGTCTTTCTTTTGGGCAATTGGAATGAACCATTTTATGGAGATCGCGAAAATGCGAGCGGGAAGAATGCTCTGGGCCAAACTGGTTAAACAATTCCATCCTAAAAATCCAAAATCGTTATCCTTGCGAACCCATTCACAAACCAGTGGATGGAGCCTTACGGAGCAGGACCCATTTAATAATGTTGCCCGAACCTGTATTGAGGCGGCTGCGGCGGCTTTCGGCGGCACTCAAAGTCTGCACACGAACGCGCTAGATGAAGCAATCGCTTTACCCACCGATTTTTCAGCAAGAATAGCCAGAAATACCCAGTTATATCTTCAGCAGGAGACGAATATCACTAAAACGGTCGATCCCTGGGCCGGTAGTTATTATGTGGAAAAATTAACCGCAGATATCGCCGAAAAGGCCTGGAAACTTATTGAAGAAGTAGAAGAACTTGGAGGAATGACCAAAGCGATCGAAGCCGGTATTCCGAAGATGCGAATTGAAGAAGCTGCCGCCCGGAAACAGGCCCGAATTGACTCTGGCAGCGACATCATCGTTGGCGTGAACAAATATCGCCTGGAAAAAGAGGATGAACTCGTGACCCTGGAAGTAGATAACCAGACCGTTCGAAATCAGCAAATAGAAAGACTGGAGAAAATCAGGGCCGAAAGAAATGAAACAAAAGTACAACAGGCTTTGACCAAGCTCACGCTTGCCGCCAAAGAGAAAAATGCTAACTTACTGTCGCTGGCTGTCGAGGCGGCAAGAGAAAGAGCCACTCTTGGAGAGATCAGCGATGCGCTCGAAAAGGAATTTGGGCGCTATAAAGCAAAAGTTCAAACCTTCAGCGGAGTTTATTCCAAAGAAATGAAAGACAATACATCCTTTAACCAGGCGCGTGAAATGGCGAATCGTTTTGCTGAAATAGAAGGTCGCCGCCCGCGTATCATGATCGCTAAAATGGGACAGGACGGGCACGACCGTGGAGCCAAGGTGGTCGCCACCGGTTATGCCGATCTTGGTTTTGATGTAGATATTGGCCCTCTGTTCCAAACTCCGGCAGAAGCTGCGCAACAGGCAGTAGAAAACGATGTACATATCCTTGGCGTATCTTCACTGGCTGCCGGCCACAAGACACTGGTCCCTCAGGTAATCGAAGAATTGAAAAAGCGCGAACGCGAGGATATTATGGTGATCGTTGGTGGGGTCATCCCTTCACAGGATTATCAGTATCTTTTTGATGCTGGTGCAGTGGCCGTATTTGGACCAGGAACGAAAATCAGTGATGCTGCAATCCAGTTATTAGAAATCTTAATCGATGAAGAATAATTATGAGCTATACAGATAAAATGTTGCGCGACGATGCGCTAAAAGGTAAAAATATAGTGGTAACCGGCGGCGGAAGCGGCCTGGGAAAAGCCATGACTAAATATTTCCTGGAACTGGGTGCGAAAGTGGCGATCACCTCAAGAAACCTGGAAAAACTTAAGAATACCGCAGAAGAACTGGCAACTGAAACCGGCGGCACCTGTTTCCCCGTTCAATGTGACGTCCGAAACTACCAGGAAGTGGAAGCCATGCGAGACGCGGTCGTAAAGGAATTTGGACAGGTAGATATTTTACTGAATAACGCCGCTGGAAATTTTATTTCTCCTACTGAAAGACTGAGCGCCAATGCATTCGATACGATCATCGACATTGTACTGAAAGGAAGTAAGAACTGTACACTGGCCTTCGGTAAACATTGGATCGATGAAAAACAGGAAAACAAGAATATTCTAAATATCGTCACAACCTATGCCTGGACCGGTTCCGCATATGTAGTTCCAAGTGCTACTGCCAAGGCCGGGGTACTGGCGATGACCAGGTCATTGGCGGTAGAATGGGCAAAATATGGTATTCGCTCCAATGCTATCGCTCCTGGCCCCTTCCCTACCAAAGGCGCTTGGGACAGATTACTGCCCGGAGACCTGAAAGAAAAATTCGATCTTGCCAAAAAAGTGCCGCTAAAAAGAGTTGGGGAGCATCAGGAACTGGCCAATCTTGCCGCTTACCTTGTTTCCGACTTTTCAGCATACGTCAATGGGGAAGTGATTACTATTGATGGTGGGGAATGGCTCAAAGGTGCCGGACAGTTTAATTTATTGGAGCAAATCCCGAAAGAAATGTGGGATATGCTGGAACAGATGATCAGACAAAAAAAATCTTAAAAGGCCCTACATTTCCATTAACTTAATCCTATTCAATCATTAATGAAAAAATTTATCTTTTTTGCAGCTGTAGTTTTCAGCTTTACTCTACATGCTCAATCTAATGCCATTATTTATCAGAAAAATGGAAAAAACATTCCGGCTTCCGTGAAGTTTGAACAAATTTCAAATTATCAAAATTTAAAATATGCAGATGAAAATGGAAACACCCAATCAATAGTTGCGTCTCAATTAGATAGTGTAGTATCTAATTCCAGAAAGTTCATTTTAAAATCAAAATCCTTTGAAGATCAAATTTACTTAATGAAATTATTGGTTGGAGGTTATTCCAACTTATATTTTTTCAAAGACAAATATCGAAAGCCTCATTATATCGCGGAACATCCTTCATATGGAATGCAGGAGCTTGTACAAACCAGTACAAAAGCAAATTCTTCCGGAAAAACCTATAATAATCAGACAAAAAAATATTTAGGAACACTTTCCATATTATTTGGAGATTGTAAACCTGAAAAACTAGGTCATACCAGTTTGTCCAATAGAAGTCTTTCCGCTGTCTTTATTTCTTATAATGAATGTAAAAAGCAACAAGGTTATGTTGCTGACGAAATTTCAGAAAATTCAAAATTACGCTTTGCGCTTCTAGGGGGTGTCAATTTCACCACGATTCACTCAGCATTTGAATCGATAGATACTTTTGATTCCCAAACAGGACCGGAAGCGGGAATTGAAATCGCCTATGTGCCAACTGCTTTAAAATCAAAAATAAACGTATTACTGGGTATAAATTACTCGAAAAAGGGAGGAGAAACCGTTTATCCTTATCAGAATTATGATAAGGTAGTCATAGAATACCCGATGATTGGCTTAGACTTTGCCGTTCGATATCATTTTCTTCCTGCCACATCTAAAATAAATCCGTTTTTGGGAATGTATGTAAATAAGTCATTTATTTTAAACTCAAGGGATGAGCGCATGAAAAAAGTGGCCGAGAATGGAAATTCAGCTCCTTATGTTGATCTTGACTTGCAGTTTAATTCTTCCATGAATTTAGCTTTCGGCCCTCAATTGGGTATTGATTACCTGATATCTAAAAATTCAGGGCTTATTTTATTAGCAAAAACATATAATCTTGATGATGGGCATAACTATTTTCAGGCAAAGGGAGCTGCTGTACAAATAGGCTATTTCTACCAGTTATAATAATAAATAGTTAAAAGAAACCGCTAAGCTGTTAGCAAATTCATTTTCTAAACCTATAATAAATTGTATTTTTACCTTTCAAAAACTCGAAACTTTTAATGGGTAAAATCATTGCTATTGCTAACCAAAAGGGCGGTGTGGGAAAGACCACGACTTCGGTCAACCTGGCTGCTTCCCTTGGTGTCCTGGAAAAGAAAATTCTGTTAATAGATGCCGATCCGCAGGCTAATGCTACTTCGGGACTGGGAATTGACGTGGAAGAGGTTGAAAATGGAACCTACCAGCTGCTGGAACATTCCATCAAGGCTGAAGAAGCCATTCAGCAAACCAGTTCGCCTAATCTCGACATCATTCCGGCTCATATTGATCTTGTGGCGATCGAAATTGAACTCGTGGACCAGGAAAACCGGGAATCAATGCTTCGTAAGGTTATTGAGCCCCTGAAAGATCAATATGATTTTATCCTGATCGATTGTGCCCCCTCGCTGGGACTTTTAACCCTGAACGCCCTTACTGCGGCAGATTCTGTGATTATTCCTATCCAGTGTGAATATTTTGCTTTAGAAGGTCTTGGCAAATTGCTGAATACCATTAAAAGCGTTCAAAAAATTCACAATAACAAGCTGGATATCGAGGGGCTGCTGCTCACGATGTATGATTCCAGGCTACGACTCTCCAACCAGGTTGTGGAAGAAGTTAAAAAGCACTTTGATGAAATGGTTTTTGAAACAATCATTCAGCGAAATGTGCGTTTAAGTGAAGCCCCCAGTTACGGGGAAAGCATCATTAATTACGATGCGGCGAGCAAAGGAGCCAGCAATTACCTGAGTCTGGCACATGAAATTATTAAGAAAAATTCTTAGCAATGGCGAAAGCGACGAAAAAGCAGGCTTTAGGAAGAGGTCTTTCGGCCCTTCTGAAAGATCCTGATAATGATATAAAATCTGCTGAAGATAAGAACGCCGATAAGTTGGTGGGCCATATCGTAGAGCTCGACTTGAGTTCTATTGAAGTGAACCCGTTCCAGCCAAGGACCAGCTTTAACGAAGATTCCCTGAAAGAACTGGCATCTTCCATAAAAGAACTGGGAGTGATCCAGCCAATCACCGTTCGGAAACTGGATTTCGGAAAATACCAGCTGGTTTCAGGAGAACGCCGTTTTCGTGCTTCCAAACTGGTTGGACTGGAAACCATTCCGGCCTATATCCGCATAGCCAATGACCAGGAATCTCTGGAAATGGCTCTGGTTGAAAATATTCAGCGACAGGATCTTGACCCAATTGAAATTGCCCTTTCTTATCAAAGGCTTATTGATGAAATTCAGTTAACCCAGGAGCAACTGAGTGAGCGAATTGGAAAAAATCGGTCTACAATTGCCAATTATCTTCGGCTGTTAAAACTGGACCCGATCATCCAGACTGGAATGCGAGATGGCTTTTTGAGCATGGGCCATGGTAGGACCCTGATCAATATTGACGATCCACAAAAACAACTGGAGATCTATGAAAAGATCCTTCAGAAATCTCTTTCTGTAAGAGAAACCGAAAAACTAGTAAGAGAACTCAATAATCCCGGTCAGGCTTCAAAATCTGAAGCAAAAACGAGCGTTTCCCAGACCTATAAAAAAGGGATCAAGGAATTTTCGCAATACCTTGGAACCAAGGTCGATGTAAAAGTGACCAAAAAAGGCAGCGGAAAATTAACCATTCCATTTTCTTCAGAAGAAGATTTCATCAGGTTACAAAAACTCATTAAGGGTGAAGAATAGTCTTTTTTTGCTGCTGTTCCTGGTGCTGCTGTGCGGCCAAACCGGCTTTGCCCAGCAGGACTCTGTTGCCGTTGTGCAAAATGAAGACCTGAAAAAGGCAACGAAAAAAGCAGAAGAAAAAGAAAAAGATTACGAGCCCTATAACGCGTTGGCACCTTCAAAAGCAGCCTTTTATAGTGCTATTTTGCCAGGACTTGGGCAGGCGTACAACGGCAGTTACTGGAAAATCCCCATCGCTTACGCAGGAATTGGCACCGGTGTATATTTTTACCTGCAAAACGACAAAGAATACGACAAATACCGGAATGCCTACAAGGCAAGACTGGCTGGGAAAGATGATGAATACAAAGATCGGATCAGTACAGCAGGACTTCGCCGCGCGCAGGAACTGTACCAGAAGAACAAGGAAATTTCTATTCTGGTCACTCTTGGGGTGTACGTACTGAATATTATCGATGCAAACGTGGAAGCTCATTTACGACAGTTCAACGTGGATGAAAACCTCTCTTTTCGACCAAAACTGGATTACGATCAACTCTCCGGAAAAACGAATTACGGACTCACTTTAAACCTCAATTTTTAATATGAGAATAGCGCTTCTTGGATACGGAAAAATGGGAAAAACCATTGAAGAGATCGCCCAGAGCCGGGGTCACGAAGTAGTGCTTCGGGTTAATGATGATATTGAAAGTTATAACCTCGGCGAATTTCAGCCAGATGTGGCTATCGATTTTAGTATTCCGAAAGCTGCGTTTAAAAATATCACTACCTGTTTTAAAAATAACATTCCGGTGGTATCGGGTACCACGGGATGGCTAGACCAGTATGAAAAAGCTAAAAATATCTGCGAAGAAAATAATTCTGCATTTATCTACGCCTCCAACTTCAGTTTAGGAGTGAATGTCTTTTTTGAACTGAACAAGAAACTGGCAGCTATGATGAAAGGTCTCGAGGAATATTCCGTAGAAATTGAGGAAATCCATCATACTCAGAAACTGGACGCTCCGAGTGGTACGGCCATTAGCCTGGCGCAGCAGATCATTGAGGAAAACCCTAATAAAAAAGGCTGGCAACTGAATGACGCAGATAGCGATGAAATCCCGATTCATGCCAAACGAATCGAGAATGTTCCAGGCACCCATACGGTGAGCTACGAATCTGATATTGACAGTATTGAGATCACTCACACCGCAAAGTCACGCCAGGGGTTTGCTCTGGGAGCCGTCATCGCTGCTGAATATTTAAAAGGCCGCTCAGGGGTTTTCACGATGCGTGATGTCCTGGCGAGCCTTTTCTAGAAAATTGTAACAAATTGGTTTTTTAACCACCTAATAGCATAAAGATTTAAAATGACTTTAACTGAATGGTTTTTCTTTTTCCTGATCCTGCAGGTCGTTCACTTCCTGGGAACCTGGAAATTGTATCAAAGAGCCGGAAGAAAGGCCTGGGAAGCGGCCGTACCCGTTTATAACGCAGTGATCCTGATGAAGATCATCAACAGGCCATGGTGGTGGGTGATCCTGATGTTCATCCCAATCGTGAACCTGATCATTATCCCGGTGATCTGGGTAGAGACCATCAGAAGCTTCGGAAGAAATTCTGTTGCAGAAACCTGGGCTGTGGTATTAACGCTGGGGTTCTATATCTATTACGTGAACTATGCGACCAGCGATCCATATATTGTAGATCGAGACCTGAAACCTCGTACAGAAATGGGAGAATGGATCAGTTCGATTCTATTTGCAGTGATCGCCGCAACCATCGTTCACACCTATTTCATGCAGCCATTTACCATTCCAACTTCATCCCTGGAAAAAACCTTGCTGGTAGGAGACTTCCTCTTTGTAAGTAAATTTCACTACGGTGCACGTGTTCCGGAAACCGCTGTAGCCTTTCCAATGGTGCACGATACCATCCCGGTACTGGGAATCAAATCTTACCTGAACAAACCACAAATCCCTTATTTCAGGTTTCCAGGTTTTGAAAATATTGAGCGTAACGATATCGTGGTTTTCAACTGGCCGGTTGATACAGTGAGCAAATTCTTTGACCGCTCCAGCAATCACTACGTCAAGCCAGTAGACAAAAAATCGAATTATGTCAAGCGCGCTGTTGGGCTACCCGGTGATTCCCTCGCGGTAAAAGACGGCTATGTCTACATCAATAACGAAAGACTGCAGTTACCTGAAAGAGCTAAACCGCAGTACCTGTATATTGGTCAAACCAAAGGTCAGCCCTTCAATCCACGGGCTTTATACGAGATGTATGGTATTACAGATGGTTACGGTTACGACCAAAGTAGCAATCGTTTTACCATCACGCTAACTGAAGAAGCTTACGAGCGTTTCAAGAACCATCCTAATGTGGCCAGTATCGAAAGGTATATCGGCCCGGGCGGAGTACGAAACAATGGGTTGTTTCCGAATAATGGAAAACTGAAATGGAGCAACGACAATTTCGGGCCCATCCATATTCCTGAAAAAGGAGAGACCGTGCAGCTAACGCCTGAAAGCATGCCGTTCTATCGCAGGATCATTGAGGTCTATGAGGGCCGGGAAATGGGTCAAGAACAAAAGATCAGCCTTAACGGGACTCAGGTGCTCATTAATGGCAAACCAAGTTCAGAATATACTTTTAAACAGAATTATTACTGGATGATGGGAGATAATCGTCATAATTCTGAAGATAGTCGAAGCTGGGGATATGTTCCTGAAAACCATGTTGTAGGAAAACCAGTCTTTATCTGGTTAAGCTGGGATTCTAATGCCTCAGGGTTTAATAAAATTCGATGGGATCGTGTTTTTACTACGGTTAAAGGCGATGGAGAACCAACATCCTTCCTGCCATACTTTTTAATCCTGGTGGTCATTTATTTCGGCTGGAAATTCTTCAAGAAACGCAGGGAAGAAAGTTAAAAAGCCATGAAAAAAGCCTTATTTCATCCATCCTATTTTGGACCGGTAAGCCTATGGGTAGCACTATCCCAAACCGATCAGATCATTTTTGAAAACGAGGATAATTACCAGAAACAAACTTACCGTAATCGAATGTATATCTACGATGCCAACGGTAAACTGAATCTGAACATTCCTGTAAAACATAGCAGCGCCCTGGGTTTGGATACTAACGGAAGACAGAAATACCAGGATGTGCAGATCGAAAATGATTTTGACTGGCAGGTGCGGCATTGGCGGGCGCTTCAAACTTCCTATCAAACCTCTCCGTTTTTTGAATTTTACGAGGATGAATGCTACCCGCTTTACGAGAAAAAATTTAAGTTCTTGATGGATTTCAATTATCGCTGTATGGAATTTGCCGCGGAAGCCATGCAATTCGATCTGGAATTCGCCAAAACTTCGGAATACATTCTGGAACCTGAAAATGTAACTGATCTCAGATCATTGGTATCGGCTAAAAGAAAACAGTCGTTTCAGAATGAGCCCTACACGCAGGTATTTTCAGAAAAACTGAAGTTTGAAAACGATTTGAGTATTCTCGACCTCTTGTTCAACGAAGGGCCGAACACGCTGGCCTACCTGCAAAGGCAGGAATTATAAGGAAATCTTACTGAGCACCGGGTAGTGATCTGAATAATCTACCTCGAAACGCGAAAATTCCTGAACGGTCATTTCCTGTTCCAGCAGCATAAAATCGATCCGCAGCGGGAAATAGGTCAGTTTAAAGCTTTGTCCAAAACCGCTGCCCGCTTCCAGGAATGCATCCTTGAAATTACCCTCTTCCTTCAGCTGGTTATAGATATAGGAAAAACTCGTGTTGTTGAAATCCCCAACTACCAGTTTTTGATAAGGCGATTGCTTCATTTCCGGTATCAGCATTTCCAGCTGTTCCTGTTGCAGTGAAAATCCATAGCCTATCCTGCCCAGCAATTTTTTAGAATCTTCTTTTTTAAGATCATTGATCTCCGGCTTGATGTTGAGTGATTGGAAATGTACGTTAAAAACTCTTACCGTATCCTGGCCGATCACCACATCAGCATAAATAGCATTATTATTGCCATCCTGCGGGAAATTCAGCGAATACTTCTTAATGATCGGGTATTTGGAGAAAATTGCTGAACCAAATTCAGATGCTTTGCCTTTTAATTCGATATAACTGTAAGGGTAAATCTTCACCAGGTCAGTTGCTTTCCTGTAAAATTCCTGCATACAAACAATATCCGGATCTTTTTCTCTTACAAAAGCTGTAATATTTTCAGGAATATTCTTACGATCTGTCCATTCATAGGCATTGAACATACGAACGTTATAGCTCATAATCGAAAAATCTGCCTGTCCTTTTTCATCTTTTTCTCCTTCGGAAAAACGAACAAAACCAGAAACATATTGGTAACCTATTAACAATACCACCAGGCTAAGCAGAAATTGTCTTTTCAAACGGAAAGACCAGTAAAGCAGCAAAATGATATTCAGAATAATTAAAACCGGCACACCCAAACTGAGCACCGACAATAATGGAAATGATTCAGGCGGAATATGCGGAAGCAAATAAGACAGTAATAAAGCCAGCGCCGCCAGCGAATTCAGAATAAAAATGAATTTATCAAAGACATTCAGCTTTTTCATCTAATCTTCTTTGCCGGCCTGAAACAGGAAATCTTTTTCGGCCTTCGTCAGGCTATCATAACCACTTTTACTGATCTTATCCAGGATTGCGTCTACCTTTTTCTGCTTCTCATCCTTATTCAGCCTCGAAGATGCGTTACTGGTTCTGGAAGTGGTAGTTTTTGCGCGCTGCGTTTTGTTGCGGTACACGGTCTTCATTTTAGCCCTGCGTTCACTCTTTGGTTTGAAGAGAGTAGCAATGCCATCAACCAGGTTTTCAAACCACTTGCCTATATCATTTCCTTTCTGTAACTGAGTGGTGTAGATGTAACCCAGCGCGGCACCTCCCAAATGGGCAAAATGACCACCGGCGTTCCCCATAGGAATCTGAACGATATCTACAATAACCAGAAAGGCGGCGATCCACCAGAATTTGATACTCCCCAGGAACATCAGTTGCACCCTCATGTTCGGGATGTAGGTCGCGATGCCAATCAGTACGGCCATTACACCGGCAGAAGCACCAATCAGGTACGATTTTCCATTTGCCTGGAAAACCGGAAATAAGTTATAACTGGCCATATAAACCAGCGCTCCGATGATCACACCCAGGAAATAGTAATTCAGCAGCCTTTTTGGAGAAAAGTAATTCAGGAAATAGATTCCGGAAAAATATAAGATGAGCATATTTGACAAGATGTGCCAAATGCCGGCGTGTAAAAACGAATAGGTGATGATAGACCAGGGTTTCAGTAGAAATTCCATTGGATCGTCAGGAAAAACGAACCACTGCATTAAAAAATCACCTGAAGTCTGGAAAAGGAATGCGATGGTGCGGATCAGGAAAAACAAGACAAAAACGAGCACGTTTATAGCGATCAGCTTTTCAGTGATCGTTGCCGTTTGCATTTTATATCTCAATTTATCTGAAGTACGCATCAATACCAGCGATTATCGTTGAATTGGTTCTTTTTCCAGTAATACATCATCAAAAACCCGAATAACGCGCCACCAACATGTGCAAAATGCGCGATGGAGCCTCCAAAAAGAGAATAGCCGGTCACTCCTGAGAACAGATCCAACAGGATCAGCGCGGGAATGAAGAACTTCGCTTTGATTGGAATAGGCACAAAGATCAGGAACAACTCCACATTAGGGAACATCATCCCAAACGCCACGAGTATACCATATATTGCTCCGGAAGCTCCCACCGCCGGGTTAGAATAGGCTTCCAGCATCGATCGTAAGGTTTCCTGGTCTACTCCGGAAGGGATCTGGAACTGGTTTGTCTGGAAAGCCTGGTTAGCAAAATCCATAATTTCAGCCGGAGTCCAGCCAATTCCTAATAAAGCATCATATCCATTCTGAAAGGCAAAAAAGTTCACCAAAGTGTGCAGCGCGGCGGCACCAATACCGGAGGCAAAATAAAAGAACAGGAAACGGCGCTGCCCAAGCATCTGCTCAATGGGGCTTCCAAATGCCCAAAGCGCATACATATTGAAAAGAATATGGGTGAAACCACCATGCATGAACATATGGGTGATTCCCTGCCAAAATGCAAAATTCGGATTCTTAAAAAACCAGAGTGCAAAATACTGGTAAGCCGCATCGCCAATTAGCTGACTCCCAATAAAGAAAATAACATTAATTATAAGTAAAACCTTTACGGTTTCAGTGATTCTTCCCATCAAGCAAATTTTTTATCCAGTTCATCCACGCCAATCGTAGTGAAAATGGTCTTATTGAAAGGTGTTAGTCCGGGCTCTTTACAGGCAAAAAGTCGGTTTACGATATGCTGTTGTTCCGCAGAATTCAAAAGAGTTCCCGAACGAACCGCCATACTGCTCGCCAGTGACTTGGCCATTAAATCGGTTTGTGAAAAACCGTCGCTGGGCACCTCTTTTTCAAAATCGGCCAGCAGTTTCTCCAACAGCATTTCCACCTCGCTTTCCGCAATGAGCGTTGGAATACCAGTGATCTCCACTTCATCCCTTCCGAATTCCGAAAATACGAAACCTGTTTGTTCCAGCGAATCTTTTATCTCTTTTAGCATTTCATTTTCATGCTTGTTGAATTGAAGTTTCAATGGAAATAGTAGTTGCTGGCTCACTGCTGCTGAAACAGTTATATTCTTCAGAAGCTCCTCGTAAAGAATTCTGGTATGCGCCCGATGCTGATCAATCGCCAGCAGGCCGCTTTTCAAAGTGGAAATAATATATTTTTTGTTGAGCTGGAAAGTAGACCTTCCGTGCTCTTCCTCTTTCGCCCCAAAAAGATTTCCGGTCACTTCCTCACTTTCAAATTCGATCTCCTTCAGGTTTGCTGAAGATTCAGGCATGGTTTCGGTTTCCAGACCGGTATAAATACCATCCCAACTGGCGGCTGAACGTTCCCTGCGATAGCTCACATTTCCGCCTCCACCTGAAAAAGATGCCAAACCACCTTCATTTTTAAAAGGATTGAAATCCCGATCAACTTCGATCTGAGGAGCGCTGGCATTCTTATTCTTGTAATCATAAGGGGTGTCCAGATCGCTGTCACGCTCGAAATCCAACATTGGCGCCACGTTAAATTGCCCCAGGCTATGCTTGATCGCACTTTTCAAAATGGCATACAGCGCATGCTCATCGTCAAACTTGATTTCCGTTTTCGTGGGATGAATGTTGATATCGATCGATTTGGGATCCACATCCAGATACAAGAAGTAACTTGGATACGATTTGTCTTTGAGCAGACCTTCGAATGCCGCCACGACCGCATGATTCAAATAAGGACTTTTGATAAAGCGATTATTCACAAAGAAAAACTGCTCTCCCCTGCTTTTTTTGGCAAATTCCGGTTTTCCTACGAAGCCTGAAACTTTAACGATCCCGGTATCTTCTTCAACCGGAACCAGTTTTTCATTGGTTTTTCCCCCGAAAATATTGGTGATTCGCTGCCGCTGGTTGGACGGCGGAAGCTGAAATAGTTCATTGTTATTATGCGTAAGCGAGAAACTGATATCTGGATGCGCCAGCGCCACTCGCTGAAATTCATCAATAATATGCCGCGTTTCCACATTATCTGACTTCAGGAAATTGCGGCGCGCGGGAATATTATAAAAAAGATTCTTGACGCTCAGGCAGGTTCCTTTGGGGGTAACACAAGCTTCCTGGGAAACGACCTGGCTACCTTCCATTTTGATACAGGTGCCAATTTCTTCTTCAGCTCTTCTGGTCTTCAGTTCCACGTGGGCAATCGCCGCTATGGAAGCTAGGGCTTCTCCCCTAAAACCTTTGGTTTTTAAACTGAAAAGATCATCAGCCAGTTTGATCTTGGAGGTGGCGTGCCGTTCAAAACTCATGCGAGCATCAGTTACGCTCATTCCAACACCGTCATCGACAACCTGGATCAAGGTTTTTCCGGCGTCTTTAATGACCACCTGGATCCTCGTCGCATGGGCGTCGATGGAATTTTCTAAAAGTTCTTTGATTACAGATGCCGGCCGTTGCACTACTTCTCCCGCAGCGATCTGGTTGGCAACATGATCGGGAAGCAATTGAATTATATCACTCATTTAGCGCGGAATCGAGAAAATGGACAAATCAAAATCTAAAATCCACAGGCAAATAAAAAGCAGCACCAGGAAAATGATCAGGAAGCGCTTATTCAGGCTTCGGTTACCACGAGTTCGACTATCTTTCCTGTCGCTGGCCCACTGGGAACCAAAATCAATGGCATTCGCGGTCTCTTTGTACTTATTGAATTTTGAATCAAAGTCATAGATATTCCCGGTATCCTTTCCCTTGTAATATCGTGGGGTGTAGTTATACCTGGTATTTTTTCTGACTTTGTAAAAATTGATTTTCAAAACTGCGGATTGTTTGTATCTCCAAATTTACTCAAAATGCTTCAAATAACCGAAGCACATTCGCATTAATAAGGAAGCAAGAACAATGCCGTTTTTGAATCTTAACCCTTGTAGAAATCGGCGTCTTTCCGAAGCTGAGCCATTTTAATGGCCGCGATCGCCGCCTCCGTACCTTTATTGCCGTGTTTCCCACCGCTTCTGGCCCGGGACTGTTCGATATGATTATCGGTCAACACACAAAAGATCACGGGAATATCTCCCTGGATATTCAGGTCTTTGATCCCCTGTGTCACGCCTTCACAAACAAAATCGAAATGCTTGGTTTCACCCTGGATCACGCTTCCCACGGCGATAATGGCATCCAACATGTCAAAAGTTTGCTGAAGTTTTTTACAGCCATAAATCAGTTCAAAACTTCCAGGAACGTTCCAGCGAACGATATTTTCCTTTTTGACACCATTTTCAATAAAGGCATCAAAAGCACCCTGGAAAAGACCTTCAGTGATCTCCTCGTTCCATTCTGAAACAACAATCCCAAACCGAAAGTCTTTCGCGTTTGGGATTGTATTCTTATCGTATTCTGAAAGGTTCTTACCTTCTGTTGCCATAGTTTAGTTTTTCGCTGAAGCCATTCCTAAGTAAATAGGCACTTTGTTAGCTTCCGGAGAATCTGGATATTCCTCCTCGATTCTATTCAGGTATTCTTCAGCAGTATCATTATCTCCAAGTTCGATCGCAGTAATCGCCGCTTTCAGTAGAAATCTTGGTGTAGTGAACGTATTGGAACGCATCTCAGCTGCTTTTTCGTAGTAACCCAGAGCATCTTCCGGCTGCCCTAATTGTGTAAAAGCATCACCAATTCCGCCGGCAGCCAAAGGAGCAAAAATCTCATCATCGCTTTTGAAATCTTCCAGTTGCTCGATCGCTTCCTGATATTTTCCGGTTCTCAAATACGCAAAACCTGCATTATAATGTGCCAGGTTTGCCGCATCGGTTCCACCATAATTATCAATAATATCCAAAAACCCAAATTTCCCTTCACCTCCATTCAAAGCCAGGTTGTAAAGCGAATCGCTCTCTGTTCCGGTAGCTCGAAGTGCCGCAGCCATGTAGTCTTCAGCCTGCGCCATTTCATTAGCAGCTTCTGCCTGTTTTGGAGCATGTACGAAACGGTTGTATCCCAAATATCCAAGAACGGCAACGATCGCCACACCTACTATAATATAAATGTATTTCTGGTTATCGGCTACCCAGGTTTCCGTTTTACTGGCACCTTCATCCAAAGTGTTAAAAACCTCTGCTGTTGTAGAGTGTTCTTCAACTGTATTTTCACGTTCCTTCTTGCTAGAAGGCTTATATCCTCGTTTCTTGTACTGTGCCATAGGTAATTTTTATTGCGTGGCAAAAATATAATTTTTTGTGAAAATTAAAAGATTATTTATTTGTATTTTTTAGATAATTTGGGGTTATTTCGTAGCCGAAAAATTCAGCAGCAAACCCTAATCAAAAACCATCAATCCCGGCTTTTATGCATTTGCAACAGCTTCATCTTCTCAACTACAAAAACCTGAAAACGGCCGAGTTCGAGTTTGATGAAAAGATCAATTGCCTGGTGGGAAATAATGGTGTGGGCAAAACGAATGTGCTCGACAGTATTTATCATCTCTCCTTCGGAAAGAGCTATTTTAATCCTATCACCTCCCAGAATATCAATCACGATGCTGATTTTTTTGTGGTAGACGGAGAATTTCTGAAGAATGATAAAGCTGAAAAGATCCTGGTAAGTGCCAAAAAAGGGCAAAAAAAGATCATTAAACGGAATAACAAGGCCTATGATAAGGTAAGCGACCATATTGGGTTCATTCCCTGCGTGATTATTTCCCCGGCAGATCGGGACCTCATCATTGAAGGTTCCGAAACAAGAAGGAAATTCATGGACGGGGTCATCTCACAAAGCGATCCCGTTTACCTGAACAAACTTTTACAATATACCAAACTCATCTCCCAGCGCAACTCGCTGCTGAAATTTTTTGCAGCTAATAACACGTTCGAAAGGGACACTTTGGATGTATATAATTTACAGCTCAGCAGTCTTGGGCAGGACCTTTTCGAGAAACGGAAACAATTCCTGAAGGAGTTCATTCCTATCTTCAATAAACGCTATGCCGATATCACCAATAACAAGGAACAGGTAGACGTGGTCTATAAGAGTCAGCTTTTTGAGAACAGTCTTTCCGGCCTGCTGGAACAAAATCTTCAGAAGGATATGGCGCTGCAGTACACTTCCGTAGGAACACATAAAGACGACCTGAGCTTTGAAATTGCCGGACATCCCATCAAGAAATTCGGCTCGCAGGGACAGCAAAAATCTTTTCTGGTTGCGTTGAAACTGGCACAATTTGACTTTATTAAAGAGATCAGTAAAGTGAATCCCATATTGCTGCTGGATGATATTTTTGATAAGCTGGACGAAAACCGGGTGGCCCATATCGTGGCGCTGGTTGCTACCGGAAAATTAGGCCAGATCTTCATTAGTGACACGCATGCTGATCGTACCGAAGAAGTGGTTAAGAAAAGCGGACAAACCTATAAAATCTTCAAATTGTGAAAAAATTCATCGTCATACTGGCCGTTCTTATCGTTTCCTGCAACCAGGCAGATCCAAAGGAGCAACTGAAAAACCTGAATGGTTACTGGGAGATCGATCATGTAGAGCTTGAAAAAGATTCGGTCATCAAGTATGGAATGAGTCCTTATATTGATTATATCGAGCTGAAGGATAGTATAGGTTTCAGGAAAAAGCTCAAGCCCGAAGTCACTGGAGAATTTATTGCCACGGAAAATGAAGAGAAAATTTCAGCTAAAATGGAAGGCCATACACTAAAGCTGAAATACAGCACTCCATACGACCAGTGGGAAGAAGAAGTTCTGCAAGCTACTGAAGAAAACCTGGTGCTAATGAACAGCGATGGAAAGACCTATTATTATAAAAAATATAAACCTGTTATAAGCCAAGAGAATGAAGAGAAGGAATAATGAAGAAATGAAGCTCAGCGACCTGCTGAAAACCTTTGTGGACGAAAACAAACTGGATAAAAAAGGCCTGGACCAGGTAAAAATTCGCGATATCTGGAACAGTCAGATGGGGCCGGCCATCGAGAAATACACCACGAACATCAAACTGAAGAACGAGGTGCTCTACGTCCAACTCAGCTCATCGGTACTTCGCGAGGAACTGAGCTATGGCAAAGAAAAGATCATCAGGATCCTGAACGAGGAAATGGGAAAAGAGCTCATTCACAAACTCGTACTGCGATAAACTAAAAAAGCCGGGCGTTGCCCGGCTTTTATTTTTCTTACCAAAAATGATTAGAACATCTCTCTTCCTGAGAAATGGAAAGCTCCTTCAATAGTAGCATTTTCATCGCTATCACTTCCGTGAACCGCGTTCTCTCCTACATTCTTAGCGTATTTTTTTCTGATAGTTCCTTCAGCAGCATCTTCCGGGTTTGTAGCACCGATCAATGTTCTGAAATCTTCCACAGCGTTTTCTTTTTCAAGAATAGCTGCAACTATAGGTCCGCGAGTCATGAACTCTACCAATTCCCCGAAGAACGGACGCTCTTTGTGGATCGCGTAGAATTCCTCCGCGTCAGCTGTAGTCATTTGTGTCAACTTCATGGCAACGATTCTAAAACCTGAAGCTGTGATTTGTTCTAAAATTGCACCGATATGCCCGTCTTCAACCGCATCAGGCTTGATCATGGTGAATGTTCTGTTTCCTGCCATTGTATGGTTTTTAAATTTGGTGCAAAAATAGTTAATTCCTTTCCAAATCCAAGCAGATTCAAATTTTAAGTTTATCTACTGAAAATCAAGCTGGTATTCCTGCTGCAATTTGTTGTTTTCGCCACGCATTTCCAGAATCGCCGAATTTTCTTCAAAATTGAGCCTGATGATGCCAAAACTTTTGTCTTTCACCACGAAGCCTTTACGGTACTTGTTGGGCTCCCCGCTAAATTCTTCGTAGGTATGCGTAAGGCCGCTGGAGGTAAAATCCATCAGCGGGTAATACAGGCCCGGAATCACTGCTTCAGAAAATTCGGAAATATGCCGATCGCCACTCAATAAGATTACATTCTTTGCTTTGGAAGAAACGACTAAGTTTTCCAGTTTTTCCACTTCTGAAGGAAAATTTCCCCAGCTTTCAAAACCGTGCTCTCCTGAAAGAACCTGCACGCTGGACAGAATAATATGGAAACCGGCATCACTATTCTTCAGCTCATTTTCCAGCCAACCCCACTGCTCCGCTCCCAACATGGTTCCTTCAGAAGGTTCAAAACGGCGATTGGGATCCTCGCTTTTCTTCAGTTCACTTCGGAAATAACGCGTATCCAACAGAATGATCTTTACGCTGCCCTTTTCGGTTTCAAAAACTTCCGAAGAATACACCCCTTTTTGACTGCGTCTTGGGCTATCATTCGGCACCTTCATAAAATCAAGGAATAACTGCTGGCTGGTATCTTTAAAATGCCATTCCCGCCCGCCGTCATTCAGGCCGTAGTCGTGATCGTCCCAGGTCGCCAGAACCGGCATCGCCGCCAGGATCTGCTGATAATCCTTATTGTCCAGTTGTTGCTGGTATTCGGCTTTCATCCTGGCAGCATCATCGGTATCAGAATAGATATTGTCCCCACCCCATAAAAACACATCGGGCTGATTCTTTAGGATGGGTTGCCAGAGCGGTTGCGGGTCGTACTGGTGATTACAGCTTCCGAAGGCAATAATAAAATCGGTATTTTCATCCTGTTTCAAATTTCGGCTTCCGCAGGAAATCAGTAAAAATGTAATAAAAAGGCTGAGGAGGTTTTTCATAAGAATTGTTTCTATTGCGAATTTAAAGTTTCCTGTATTTCTTAAGTATTATTAAATTGTATATTTAGCCTCGATTATGATAGACACGAGAATTCTGGAGATCACCGCCGAACTGGACGGTGCCGAAAACATAGTGATCGTACCGCATAGAGGCCCAGACGGTGATGCCATTGGCTCGTCTCTTGGCTTATACCATTTTCTGAAGGATAAAGGCCACCAGGTACAGGTCATTGCGCCAAATGATTACCCGCATTTTCTGAAATGGCTACCGGGAAATGACAGCGTCATGATCTATGAACAGGAAAAAGCCAAAGCTGATGAACTCATAAGCCAGGCCGATATTATTTTTACCCTGGATTTTAATCACCTCAGCCGTTGCGGTGATATGGAATTGCCCTTAACCGAAGTCGATGCAGTCTTTGTGATGATCGATCACCACCAGGAACCGGCAGATTATGCGGCCTATACCTACAGCGATTCTGAAATGAGTTCCACCTGCGAGATGGTGTACAATTTCATTAATAAGCTGCGCGCAAATAAAAATATCACTCCCGAGATCGCAACCTGCCTATATGCGGGAATCATGACGGACACGGGTTCCTTCCGCTTTAGTAGTACCAGCAGCGATACACATAGGGCAATTGCCGACCTGATCGATAAGGGTGCGAAAAATGCCGAAATTCACAATAATATTTTCGATACCAATTCCCAGGATAAAATGCGATTGCTGGGAACGGCACTTTCTAATCTTAAAGTAAACAGCGAATTTCGAACCGCTTACATCACCCTGTCCCAGGAAGAACTGGACCGCCACCATTTTCAAAAGGGAGATACGGAAGGTTTTGTGAATTACGGCCTGTCTCTGGAAGGCATCATTTTCGCGGTGATCTTTATAGAAAAAGAAAATGAGGATCTTGTTAAGATATCGTTCCGCTCGAAAGGAGATTTCGATGTGAACAAATTTGCAAGAGCCCACTTTAATGGTGGAGGGCATATTAATGCCGCCGGCGGAAGAAGCGACCTGTCCCTGAACGACACAGTAGTCAAATTCAACAGGTTGTTGCCCGAATACCGTGAAAAGCTTTCAAAATGAAAAAATTACTTGCACTTTTCCTGATCATAGGCCTTGCCTCCTGCAAATCGCCGGAAGCGCGTTATCCCGTGAGTCAAAAAAGCGGTTCGTACATCGATGAATCCGTGGCCAGGAATAAAAAACTGGTGGCCCAGGAAGAACAATACATCAAGAATCTGATGGCTGAAGATTCTACGACCAGTTACCAAGCTTCTGCTGATGGTTTCTGGTATTATTACAACACTAAGGTAGCTGATAGTATTACCAACGACCACCCGGAATTTGGCGATATCGTGGATTTCGAATACAGTATTTCCAGTATTGATGGCCAAACAATTTACGCGGAAGGCGAAAAACCCAGGAGAACGTACGCCATGGACCAGGAAAAACTTTTTTCCGGTCTCCGCCAGGGCCTAAAGCTCATGAAAGAAGGAGAAACCGTGACTTTTCTTTTCCCCTCGCACAAAGCTTTCGGCTATTATGGCGATAAGGAAAAGATTGGCACCAATATGCCAATTATCACTAAAGTGACTTTATATAACATCGAAAAACAAACCAATAACGAATTAGATAATCAATAATGAAAACACGAAACTTTTTATTCTTATTAGCCATCGTGGCTTCACTAATTTCCTGTAAAGAAGAATACCCAGACCTGGAAGACGGGATGTATGCCGAATTTCAAACTTCCATGGGACCTTTTGTCGCCCAGCTTTATTTTGAAGAAGCCCCGCTGACCGTGGGGAATTTTGTTTCGCTTGCAGAAGGAACCAATTCTATGGTAGACAGCACCTTTAAAGGAAAAAAATATTATGAAGGCCTTATCTTTCATCGCGTAATGGACGGTTTCGTCATTCAGGGAGGTGATCCAACAGGTACCGGTAGCGGAGGACCCGGTTATAGATTTCCTGATGAATTTGTAGATAGCCTGAGACATGACAGCGCCGGGATACTTTCCATGGCCAACGCAGGACCGGGCACCAACGGAAGTCAGTTTTTCGTCACCCTCGCTCCTACGCCGCATCTCAATGACAAGCACAGTGTCTTCGGAAAAGTAGTGAAAGGAATGGATGTCGTGGAAGCGATCGGAAAAGTGGAAACCGGCCAGGGAGATCGACCTACTAAAGACGTGGTCATGAATGAAGTAAACATCATCAGAAAAGGAAAAGCGGCCAAGAACTTTGATGCCGACAAGGTGATGCAGAATGAAATGAAGAAGATTGAAGACCGTCGGGAGCAGGAACGCCAGGCGTTGGAAGAGAAGATCAACCAAAACGCTCATCGTTTCGCGGAATTAAAAAAAGAAGCTGATTCCCTGGAAAGCGGTGTAAAGATCTATTATGAAGAAAAAGGTGACGGACCAAAACCGAAGATTGGGCAGAAAGTGATGATGCTGTATCAGGGGTATTTTGAAGACGGAAGAATTTTCGATACCAATGATGTAGAACTGGCAAAAGAAATGGGTGTATACAACCGCCAGCGTGACGATATGGGAATGTACGGCCCAACTCCAATGGATTTTAGCCCAGACACTCCCCTGATCCAGGGATTCAAAGACGCGCTTCAGGCGATGCAAGTGGGAGATAAAGCAGTTGTTTTCATCCCTAGCGAACTGGGTTATGGTAAAAGCGGAAGAGGCAGAGTGATTCCTCCGGATACCAACCTGGTCTTTGTTCTGGAAATGGTGGAAATGGCAAATGCTTCTGAATAAGACTCAGGAAAACAGCATAAAAAAAGCCCCGAAATTCGGGGCTTTTTTTATGATCCTAATTCTTATTAATTCTCCGGAATATTTTTTAAAACTTCCAGCAGGAATTTCCAGTATTTCTGTGAGCTGGAAATAGAAGCACGTTCATCTGGAGAGTGGGCTCCACGAATGGTAGGCCCAAATGAGATCATATCCAGTTTTGGATAATGACTTCCTATAATTCCGCATTCCAGACCGGCATGACAGGCAGCAATATCAGCCTGTTCATGGAACATGTCCTGATAAATACCATCCAAAGTCTTCAGAATGGCCGAATCTCGGCTTGGTGCCCAACCCGGATATTCCCCGGAAAGTGACACATCAAATCCTGCCAGCTCGAAAGCAGCTCTCAAAGACTCGGCAAGATCATCTTTGGAAGATTCAACCGAACTTCTGGTAAGACATTTTATTTCTGCCTTTCCATCTTTGATCGTCACATTTGCAATATTGTTAGATGCTTCTACCAGGCCAGCAATTTCAGGGCTCATTCGGTATACGCCATTATGAGCAGCAGCCAAAGCGAGAACTATTTCCTTCTGAGCCTTTTCCGCGATCACTTTCCGCGCGTCTCCGCTCTTGGTAATTTCTACGGAAAGATTTGGTTCCAGCGTTCGGTACTCCAACTGAATGTTTTCGGCTTCAGTTTCCAGAGCTTTCAATATTTCAGTTTTGCCTTCCGAAGTAATGGTAACGATGGCGAGACTTTCTCTAGGAATGGCATTCCGAAGGCCGCCTCCGTTAATCTCAGCGATCCGAAGGCCGCTTTGCAAACCGGCATTAAACAATCGGTTCATGAGTTTATTGGCGTTGCCTAAACCTTTGATAATATCCATCCCGGAATGACCACCCTGAAGTCCTTTTACCTGGATAGTATACACTTCAGAATTTTCAGGAATCGATTCCTGTTCATAATTCCTTTTAGCCGTCACATCTACGCCGCCGGCACATCCAATCCCGATCTCATCGTCTTCCTCGGTATCCAGATTCAGCAGAATATCACCGCTGAGCAGATCCGGGCTTAGACCTTTTGCACCGGTCATCCCGGTTTCCTCATCGATCGTGAACAAAGCTTCGATCGCCGGGTGTTCAATGGAATCACTTTCCAGGATTGCCATCATGCTGGCCACACCAAGACCATTATCGGCTCCCAGGGTGGTGCCCTTCGCGCGCACCCAGTCACCATCCACATACATATCGATACCCTGGCTGGAAAAATCAAAATCGGTATCATTATTCTTTTGATGAACCATATCCAGGTGTGCCTGAAGAACCACTTTCTGCCGGTTTTCCATTCCGCTGGTCGCCGGTTTCCTGATCACCACATTTCCAACCTCATCAACCTGGGTGTCCAGATTCAGGTTTTCTCCAAACATTTTTATGAATTCGATGACTCGTTCTTCTTTTTTGGAAGGCCTTGGAACCGCATTCAGATCGGCGAATTTATTCCAAAGAGCTTTAGGCTCCAGGGCTCTTATTTCTTCATTCATCTGTTTTGTTTTAAGCGTATTTACAAAGGTATTTTATTTAAAGGATTTAAGAAATTTGCCAACAGCCATTTATTTGTATTTTTAAGCCGTGAAGCGAAAAACCACTCTTATCCTCGCGGCATTGCTACCGGTACAGATCCTTTTTAACCGCATTCTTGCCGGTCATCCCGAATTTGTTGAAACGTACTATTCGCAGGGTTTGTACCCGGTAATTTCGAAGATGATGCGTTTTACCCTGGGCTTCTTACCCTTTAGCCTGGGGGACCTTTTGTACGCTGCATTCATCGTAATGCTCATTCTTTGGATCATCAGAAGGTTTAAACAAGGTTTTAAAAACGCCAAACTCTGGATACCCGATGCACTGGCCAGCCTGTCTATTATCTATTTGTGCTTTAATCTTTTCTGGGGATTCAATTATTACCGGCTGCCCTTACACCAAAGTCTTGGTATCGATAACGATTACACCACGGAAAAACTACTGAAACTCACACATTCGCTCATTGAAAAAAGTAACGAGTTACAACTGCAGTTAGGCCAAAACGATTCGACTAAAATTGAATTTAACTTCAGCAAAAATGAATTGTTTGAAAAAACCATCGCCGGCTATGATCACCTGGAAAAAGACTATCCACACCTCGCCTATCACGGCACTGCCCTGAAAAGATCTTTATACAGCCTTCCGCTTACTTATATGGGTTTTAACGGATATCTGAATCCGCTAACAAATGAAGCGCAGGTCAACACGATCATTCTTCCATATAAAATACCAACCACTGCCAGTCACGAAGTAGGGCATCAATTAGGTTTTGCCAAAGAGAACGAAGCCAATTTCATTGCCTGCCTGGTAACCATGAACCATCCCGACCCCTATTTTCGGTACTCCGGATTCACATTTGCATTGAGTTACTGTTTAAGCGAAGTGTATCGCCGTGAACCAGATACGATAGAAACCTTGCTGGAAGAACTCCATCCAGGAGTGCGAAAGAATTACCAGGAAGTGGAAGATTTCTGGCTGGAACATCAAAACCCTCTGGAGCCGCTATTTCAGGCAACTTATAACCAGTATCTCGTGGCTAATAACCAGGCCGAAGGCATGAAAAGTTACAGCTATGTGGTGGCGCTTCTGGTGAATTATTTCGACGATACCAGAAATGCTTTTTAACTCCGCTTTAAGATTCTGTATTTTTTAGTATTTTAAGGCTCTTTAAAATTGGAGTCTTTTTCAAAAACCCTAACAACTTTTTATGAAATTAAAATTACTGATCTTTGGGGTGATCTTTTGCGGTTTTAGCATGAACGCGCAGGATTACTTCCCAAAGAATGACGGTGTGAAGACCAAAAACACCAATTACACGGTATTTAAAAATGCCAGGATCCATGTAGATCCGGAGACCACGATCGAAAATGGAATGTTTTCGATCCAGAATGGTAAAATTGTTTCTGTAGGTAAATCGATTTCTGTTCCGAAAAACGCAGTAATTGTCGATCTTGAAGGAAAAGAAGTCTATCCTTCCTTCATCGATATCTACAGTGACTTCGGAATGGAGAAACCAAAACGTGCCGATGGTGGTGGTCAGCCACAATATGATGCAGGCCGCGAAGGTTATTACTGGAATGACCATATTCGCCCGGAAACCGAGGCTGTAGCTCATTTCAGTTATGATGAAAAAGCCGCTGAAAAATACCAGAAAGCTGGTTTTGGAGTGGTGAACACACATATGCCAGATGGCATCGTTCGCGGTACAGGTATGCTGGTGGCACTCACTCCCGGTGTTACTGAAGGTGACCGGATCATCAATGATCGTTCCGCGCAATATTTATCTTTTGATAAAAGCGTTCAGTCAAGACAATCTTATCCTACCAGTATTATGGGTGCGATGGCCTTGATTCGCCAGGTCTATAACGATGCAAACTGGTATGCCGGTGGCAATGCTGAAAATACTGATCTTGCCCTGGAAGCTTTGAACAAGAACAAAGGTCTTACCCAGATTTTCGTTACAGACAATCTGCTTGATGAATTTCGTGCCGATAAAATTGGGGACGAATTCGGAATACAATATGTGATCGTGGGAACCGGAAAGGAATACCAGCGACTGGATAAGGCAAAAGCTACTGCTGCCACCTATGTTGTCCCTCTGAATTTCCCATCACCCTTTGATGTGGAAGACCCGTATATGGCTTCACATCTCGGACTTCAGGAGATGAAAGAATGGAATCAGGCGCCTGCCAATCTCAAGATGATGGATTCGGCTAAAGTACCGTTCATTTTAACCACACATTCCATTGATGCCGAAAAAGATTTCCGCAAAAACCTGATGGAAGCCGTAAATTACGGTTTGACTAAAAAAGCGGCTCTGGCTGCCTTGACCACTATTCCGGCGAAAACTATGGGTCAGGAAGGAAAACTAGGAACCATTAAACAAGGTGCCTGGGCTAACTTCCTCATCACTTCCGGAGATTATTTTGACAAGGAAAGTACCATTTATGAAAACTGGACTCAGGGTAAAAAGAAAGTCCTGGAAAGCATGGACGTGACCGATATCACCGGAAAGTACGATTTAAAGATCGACGGAAAGGATTACGAGCTTTCCTTAACCGGCGAACCAACTAAACCTAAGGCTGAAGTAACCATGGGTGATACCAAGATCGGCTCGAAACTTTCTTTTGACCAGAACTGGATGACCCTACTGCTTTCTTCTCCTGATACTACTAAAACGGAATTTATTCGTCTTACCGCAAATGTTCCGGCAAAAACTGAGAAGATTTCAGGTAAGGCTATTATGCCAAATGGAAAACAAACATCTTTTACCGCTACCAAGAAAACAGCAGAAGAATCAGGTAAAGACAAGAAAAAAGACAAAGAAGACCAGGCAAAAACCAGAGAAATACTGGCCGTCTCCTATCCAAACAATGTATATGGTTTCAAAAAACTTCCGAAGCAACAGAACATATTATTTAAAAATGCTACGGTATGGACCAGTGAAGATGCCGGCGTTTTAGAAAATACCGATGTGCTGGTGAAAAACGGGAAGATCGCAAAGGTTGGTAAAGACCTTGGAGCCGGTGGAGCAACGGTGATCGATGCAACCGGCAAACACCTTACAGCAGGTATCATTGATGAGCACTCTCACATCGCTGCTTCGGCTATTAATGAAGCCGGCCAGAATTCTTCTGCGGAAGTGCAGATGGAAGATGTGGTAGATCCTACAGATGTTGCTATCTACCGTGATCTTGCGGGCGGTGTGACTACCGTGCAGCTGCTGCATGGTTCGGCTAATCCAATCGGCGGGCAGTCGGCCATTCTTCAACTAAAATGGGGCGAATCTGCTGAAAATATGATCTTCGAAGAAGCTCCCGGATTTATCAAATTTGCCCTTGGTGAAAATGTAAAACAGTCTAACTGGGGAAGCAACATTCGTTTTCCACAGACGAGAATGGGTGTGGAACAGGTTTATATGGACTATTTCGGCCGTGCGAAAGCCTATGAAGCCAATAGAGGCAGTGAAGGTTTCCGTAAAGATGAAGAAATGGAAACTTTAGTTGAAATTCTGAATGGCGAACGCTTCATATCCTGTCACTCTTATGTTCAGAGCGAGATCAATATGCTGATGAAAGTTGCGGAACATTTCGACTTCCGAATCAATACATTCACGCACATCCTGGAAGGTTATAAAGTCGCCGATAAAATGAAGGAACATGGAGTTGGTGCTTCTACTTTTTCTGACTGGTGGGCGTACAAATACGAAGTGAACGACGCGATACCTTACAACGCCAGCATCATGAATGAAGTTGGGCTAACAGTTGCCATCAATAGTGATGATGCTGAAATGAGCCGTAGACTGAACCAGGAAGCGGCAAAAAGTGTGAAATATGGCGGGATGAGCGAAGAAGACGCCTGGAAAATGGTAACCATAAACCCGGCAAAATTGCTTCATGTAGATAATCTTGTTGGAAGTATCAAGGAAGGAAAGCAGGCTGATCTGGTTCTTTGGAATGAGCATCCACTTTCAATCTACGCTGTTCCTGAAAAGACCATGATCGAAGGAGTGGTGTATTTCGATAAGGAAAGAGATGCAAAACTTCGCGAAGAAATCCAGCAGGAGCGAAATATGCTAATCGGGCAAATGCTGAAGGAGAAAAACAGCGGGGTAAAAACTCAGCCAGTTAAGAAGAAGGAAGAACAACATGTTCATTGCGACCTGTTAGAAGAAGTAAAATAATTAAACCGGAAAAACATGAAAATTAGAATAACATTTTATTTAATCTGTTTCCTGTTAGCCGGCAGTTTATCGGCACAGCAAACGCCAGCCCAGAAGCAGTCTGAAGCGGTAACCATCGTTGGTGCCACTGCGCATATTGGGAACGGGGAAGTAATTGAAAATAGCCTGATCATTTTTGAAGATGGGAAGATCACCCAGATCATGGATGCAGGCAGCACAAAAATGCAATATCGTGGAGAGATCATACAGGCCGAAGGCAAACATGTATATCCAGGATTTATAGCACCTAATTCCACTTTAGGTTTGGTAGAGATCGACGCGGTTCGCCCGACAGATGATGAAGATGAAATTGGTGAAATGCTTCCAAACGTAAGAAGTTTGATCGCCTATAATGCGGAAAGTAAGGTTGTGGAATCCATGAGGCCAAACGGTGTGCTGGTTGGCCAGATCGTACCTCGTGGCGGAACGATTTCAGGAACTTCTTCTATCGTTCAGTTCGATGCATGGAACTGGGAAGATGCCGCGGTGAAGGTAGACGATGGTCTTCACATCAACTGGCCATCGGCTTTTAGACGTGGTCGCTGGTGGAGAGGTGAAGATCCCGGATTGAAGAAGAACGAAGATTACGACCAGGATATTCAGAAGTTATCTGACTTTTTTGCGCAGTCCAAAGCTTGGTTAGCCGGGGATCGCTCCACTCCTAACCTTCCGGATGAAGCAATGGAACCAGTTTTCAGCGGAAAGAAGAAAGTGTATGTACACGTAGATGGCGAAAAAGAGATACTGGACGCTATTCAATTTAAAAAAGACCAGGATCTGGATGAATTCGTGATCGTTGGTGGCTACCACGCCCTGGGAGTTGCCGATGAATTGAAGGCGAATAACATTCCAGTTTTGGTAAACAGACCGCATACCACTCCGAATATGGATGATCAGGATTATGACTATCCGTATAAACTGGCAAAACTGCTGGCCGAAAGAGGCGTGATGATCGCTTTGGAAAGCAGCGGACAAATGGAACGAATGAACACCAGAAACCTTCCTTTTTACGCGGGGACAGTTGCAGCATTCGGTATGGATAAAGAAGAGGCTTTGAAACTGATCACTTCCAATTCGGCAAAAATCCTGGGAATTGACGATATGTACGGAACTCTTGAAAAAGGGAAGTCGGCTACATTATTTATTTCTGAAGGGGACGCGCTGGACATGAGAGGCAATATTCTATCTCACGCTTTTATTGATGGTCGTGAGGTGAGCCTGGAAACGCATCAAACCGAACTGTGGAAGCGTTATTCCAATAAATATAAAAATCAGAAAGAGGAAGAAAGCAAATAATTTTTCCTGTTTAAAATATAAAAGCCTCCCATCAGCGGAGGCTTTTTTTATGAACAGGAACTGTGTATTTTTACAGAATGATCAGGAAAATCACCAGTATTCAGAATAAGGAAATAAAGTGGCTGCTACAGCTTCAGGAGAAATCGAGAAACCGACGAAAGGAAGGGGTATTTGTAATCGAAGGGCAGCGGGAGATCGAGCTTGCCTTAAAGGGAAATTATATCCCGGTTCAGCTATATTATTTACCTGAAAAGATCGAATTCGATAAAGTATTGGCGTATTCTAAAATTACTGATGACCCGGCTGCCATAACCGAACTGAATCAGGAAGTATATGAAAAGCTGGCGTATCGAAGCAGTACCGAAGGAATAATTGGTGTGTTTAAATCGAAAAATCATGAATTGGATGATCTGAAATTAAATTCTGAAAATCCCCTAGTTTTAATCGCCGAAGCACCGGAAAAACCTGGAAATATTGGTGCCTTGCTACGAACTGCTGATGCCGCCGCCGTTGATGCCGTGATCATTGCAAATCCAAAAACCGATCTGTACAATCCGAATATCATCAGGAGCAGCGTGGGTTGTGTTTTTACCAATCAGATTGCGACAGGATCAACCACTGAAATTATTTCTTACCTGAAACGACAGAATGTCAAAATTTACACGGCAGCTTTACAGGCCTCAGAAAATTATTATGATATTGATTTCACCGAAGCTTCCGCAATTATTGTAGGTACCGAAGCAACCGGCCTTAGCGATGAATGGATCGAAAATGCAGACCGCAACATCATCATCCCAATGCATGGCGAAATTGACTCCATGAATGTTTCGGTAGCTGCCGGAATTCTAATTTTTGAAGCAAAAAGACAACGAATCACGAGGGCATAGATTTTGCCATTTTCAGAATAAAATTGAACGAATTGAATCCACAAACTCTTTTCCTAATTATTATCGCTATTATCGTCATCGACTTTGTGATCGATAAGATCCTTGATGCCCTGAACGCGAAACATTTCGATGATCCCGTTCCAAGCGAACTGAGCGATGTTTATGATGATGAGAAATATGAAAAATCGCAGGCTTACAAAAAGGAACGTTTTCAGTTTGGACTGATCTCGTCAACCTTTTCAGTAATGCTTACACTCGCCTTTATTATTCTTGGCGGTTTCGCCTGGGTTGATGGAATCGCCCGCGGTTTCAGTGGAAATGAAATCATCATCAGCCTGATCTTCTTCGGAATTATCATGCTGGGAAGCGATATTCTTATGACGCCGTTTTCCTATTACAGCACTTTTGTTATCGAGGAAAAATATGGTTTTAATAAAACTTCGAAAAAAACCTTTATTCTGGATAAGTTTAAAGGACTCTTGATGACAGTGATCATTGGCGGCGGAATTTTAGCGCTTATCGTATGGTTTTACCAGATCGCCGGCGAAAATTTCTGGTTGTACGCATGGATCTTAGTGGCGGTATTTTCAGTATTCATGAATATGTTCTACGCGAAGCTGATCGTACCACTTTTCAATAAACAGGTGCCACTGAAGGATGGCAGTTTACGTTCCAAAATCGAAGAATATGCACAAAGTGTGGGATTTCAGTTAGACAACATTTTTGTGATCGACGGTTCGAAAAGAAGCACGAAAGCCAACGCTTATTTTTCAGGATTTGGAAAGGAAAAACGCATCACTCTATACGATACGCTGATCAATGACCTTGAAGAAGAAGAGATCGTGGCGGTACTCGCACATGAAGTGGGACATTATAAAAAGAATCATATCATCATTAACCTGGTTGCTTCGGTTGTAACTACTGGTTTTACCCTTTGGCTGCTTTCTGTTTTTATTGGTAGCCCGGCTCTTTCACAGGCACTGGGTGTTGCGGAGCCAAGTTTTCATATTGGGCTGGTAGCCTTCGGAATTTTATATAGTCCTATTTCAGAAATTACGGGACTGATCATGAACTACCTTTCCCGAAAATTTGAGTACCAGGCAGATAATTATGCCAGGGCCACCTATAACGGGGAATCGCTTATTTCCAGCCTAAAAAAATTGTCTAGGAATACGCTTAGCAATCTTACGCCGCACAAATCCTATGTTTTTGTACATTACTCACACCCAAGTCTGCTCCAGCGTTATCGAAATTTGAAATCCTGAGTAGTTGTTTGATTTTAATCTTAATCGTATTTTTAAATCATGACAGAAGCTGCTATAGAAAAAGAAAACAAACAAATTGCCAGGCAATACAAAGAATTGCTGCGCATCAGTTATCAAACTCTTACCGAGGATGACAAGAAACTGATCCGTAAAGCTTTCGATACTGCGGTAGATGCACATAAAGACCAGCGCCGTAAATCTGGCGAGGCCTATATTTTTCACCCAATTGCGGTGGCAAAAATAGTTGCTTCGGAAATTGGATTAGATGCCACCTCCATCGCCGCGGCCTTATTGCACGATGTGGTGGAAGACACCGCCTATACCCTTCAGGATCTCGAGGAACTATTCGGAGATACCGTAGCCCGTATTGTAGATGGACTCACGAAAATTTCCAGTCTTAAAAAAGACAAGGATGTTTCCCTGCAAGCGGAGAACTTCCGGAAAATGCTGCTCACGCTGAATGATGATGTACGAGTGATCATTATTAAGATTGCAGACAGGCTGCATAATATGCAGACCATGGACGTGATGCGGCCGGATAAACAGGTGAAGATCGCTTCGGAAACACTGTATATTTACGCACCACTGGCCCACAGGATTGGCCTTTATAACGTGAAAACCGAGCTGGAAGACCTCGGACTTAAATATACCGAGCCGGACACTTACCATGACATCCTTACCAAAATCAAGGAAAGCAAGGAACAACAGGATGCCTATATTCGAGAGTTTACGAAGATCATCCAGGATTCACTCGATAAGGAGGATTTTAAATACGAGATCAAGGGAAGACCGAAGTCGATTTATTCCATCAACCGGAAAATGAAAGCTCAGAATGTGAGTTTTGATGAGGTTTATGACAAGTTTGCCATCAGGATCATCTATAAAAGTGACCCCGGCAGTGAGAAATTCCTTGCCTGGAAGATCTATTCTATTGTAACCGATCACTTCAGGCCCAATCCTACACGATTAAGAGACTGGATTTCTTCACCAAAATCTACCGGTTATGAGGCGCTTCACATTACGGTGATGGGGCCTAAAGGCCGTTGGGTGGAAGTACAGATCCGCAGTGAACGCATGAATGAAATCGCGGAAAAAGGTTATGCTGCGCACTATAAATACAAGCAGGGACCCAATCAGAAAGAAGAGAGAGGTTTTGAGGAATGGGTGACCAGGCTTCAGGAAGTCCTGGAAAATCCAGAGATCAACGCAGTAGATTTCGTGGAGCAGTTCAAATTGAATCTCTATTCCAAGGAAATATTCGTTTTTACACCACAAGGAGATCTCAAATCACTTCCGAAGGGCGCGACACCGTTGGATTTTGCTTTCAGTATCCATACTGAAATTGGGCTGCATACCAGAGGAGCACGAGTCAATAACAAACTCGTGCCGCTAAGCCACCAGTTAAAGAGCGGCGACCAGGTAGAGATCATCACTTCAGACCAGGCGCAACCCAATGTGAACTGGCTGGACTACGCCACTACCGCGAGAGCCAGAGCCAAGATCAAATCTTCTTTAAAAGACGAAAAAAAGGAGATCGCCGAAGAAGGAAAGGCTATTCTTGCCAGAAAACTAAAGGCACAGAAGATCACCTTCAGCGAAAAGACGATCAACGAACTGGTAGTTTTCTTCAATTTGAAAACCAGCCTCGATCTTTTTTACAGAGTGGGCATTGGTAAGATCGATAATAAAATGCTGAAGGACTTTGCCGGTTCCCGGAGCAATGCTTTTGTGAGCTACTTCAAGAACAAAATCAGAAGGCCTCAAATTTCAGAAGATCTCAATAAAGAAGAGATCACGGCAAAATATGACCAGCTGGTCTTCGGAAAAGAAGAAGACAAACTGGAATACAAGCTGGCGAATTGCTGTAATCCCATTCCCGGCGACAATGTTTTCGGGTTCATCTCGGTAAACGACGGGATCAAAGTGCATAAAAAAGACTGTCCCAACGCCTTACAGCTACAAAGCAATTATGCCTACAGGATCATCCAGGCAAAATGGATAGACAGTTCGCAGCAGGAATTCAAGGCCGTGATCAAGTTACAGGGAATTGATAATATTGGCCTGGTGAGCGAGATCACTCAGGAAATTTCCAGCAACATGCACGTAAACATGAAAAACCTGAATTTTGATAGTTCAGACGGGGTGTTCAGCGGGCGTATCACGGTGATCGTCAAGAACAACAACATCCTCAATACCATCATTCAGCGGCTGAAAAAAATTAACGGCATAGACAAGGTTAGCCGTGAATAAACTTATACCTTTGCAACTCAAATTATGAGCAAAAAAGTCGTAAATAAGAACGACCAGGCTGTCGTTAAGAACGTTTTTACCAAGTATCTTGAAGAGAAAGGCCACCGCAAGACTCCGGAACGTTTTGCCATTCTTCAGGAAATCTATAATTCAGATGACCATTTTGATATCGAATCGCTCTATATCAAAATGAAGAATAAAAAATACCGCGTAAGCAGGGCCACGCTATATAACACCATTGAGCTTCTTCTGGAATGTGGCCTGGTACGAAAGCACCAGTTTGGCCAAAACCAGGCGCAGTATGAAAAATCATATTTTGACAGGCAGCACGATCATATCATTCTAACCGATACCGGAGAGGTGATCGAATTCTGCGATCCTCGCATTCAGAGCATTAAACAAACCATCGAAGAAGTTTTTGATATCGAGATCAAGAAACATTCTTTATATTTTTACGGAAATAAAAAATCAAACAACTAAGCTAATATTTTCATGGCAGTAGATTTACTACTAGGTCTCCAGTGGGGTGACGAAGGAAAAGGAAAAATCGTTGACGTTCTCACCTCAGATTACGATATTATTGCCCGTTTCCAGGGCGGTCCCAATGCCGGGCATACACTGGAATTCGATGGGCAAAAACATGTTCTGCACACTATCCCTTCCGGGATCTTTCACGATAACAGCGTGAACGTTGTTGGAAACGGTGTGGTGATCGACCCGGTGATCTTTAAAAGGGAGCTGGACAACCTTGCCAAACACCAGATCGATTATAAATCAAAATTACTCATCTCCAGAAAAGCTCATTTGATCCTTCCAACGCACCGTTTGCTGGATGCGGCTTCAGAAGCTTCTAAAGGAAAGGCCAAGATAGGTTCCACTTTAAAAGGAATTGGACCAACCTATATGGATAAAACCGGTAGAAACGGGCTTCGTGTGGGCGACCTGGAAATGGACGACTGGAAAGACAAATATCGCAGTCTTGCCGATAAACATGAAAAAATGATCGCGTTCTACGACGTAGACGTTCAATATAACCTGGATGAACTGGAAAAGGAATTCTGCAACGCCGTGGAATCTTTGAAAGAACTAAAGTTTATCGATAGCGAGGAATACATGCACCAGGCTATCAAAGACGGTAAAACCATTCTGGCCGAAGGTGCTCAGGGTTCCCTGCTGGATATCGATTTTGGAACTTACCCCTTCGTGACTTCTTCCAATACGACTGCCGCAGGAGCTTGTACCGGTCTTGGTGTGGCGCCCCGTGAAATTGGGGAAGCCTACGGAATTTTTAAGGCATACACCACAAGAGTGGGGAGCGGCCCTTTTCCTACTGAATTGTTTGATGAAGTTGGCGAAACCATGGGACGCGTTGGAAATGAATTTGGTGCGACTACCGGGAGAAAACGCCGTTGTGGATGGTTGGATCTTGTAGCTTTAAAATATGCCGTGCAGGTAAACGGGATCACACAGCTCATTATGATGAAAGGTGATGTTCTGAGTGGTTTTGATACACTGAAGGTGTGTACCGCATACAAATATCGTGGAGAAGAGATTCAGCACCTTCCATATAATATTGAACCTGAAAATGTGCAACCGGTTTATACTGAAGTAAAAGGCTGGAAAGAAGATTTAACGAAATTGACAGATCCTGCACAACTTCCTAAAGAGTTCAATGACTATGTTGATTTCCTGGAAAAAGAATTGGAAACTCCAATTAAAATGGTTTCAGTAGGACCAGATAGAAAACAAACGATTACCCGATAATCTTATTTTTCAACATATTAAAAAAGGCTGTCTAAATTGACAGCCTTTTTCATTTATATAGAGATCGTATTGGGTTTACATGTCCTCACTAACGATAAACAAACTGGCGATCGCTACCGCAGTATCTCCAGATATTGGCTCATCAAAAGCCTGAGTTACCGCTTCAGTTACATCTCCAACAAGATCATCAGCATAGGTTAGACCGGTTAGGTCTACGTCACCCTGGGTTACGTTTTCCTCACCATCATAAACTGGCTGGGTTGCTTCAGGCATTCCATCACCTCTCATATTTCCGGTGATCCATCCTTCCAGACCTCTGATTTGTCTGATTTCCGAAGCATGTCTCGCCTCTACCGAGTGAATCTGTAGCGCTGGCTCCAAATACGGAGTGTTCATCAGGTTTCCGGCCTGGCCTTTGTAGGCACGCACTCCGGTATCTTCAAAAGCCTGAGCCAAAGCCAGTAGTTGCGCGTAGGCGGTGTCCATATCTGTTCCATTTTCAGCAAAAGGATCAAAACTTCCTCCGGCCGTGAAATCAAAAGTTGGTTTGCTCACTGCTGAATCTCCTAAAGCTTCCATTAAAAATGCCACGTGAGCATCTTCATGTTTGGAGATCTGCATATAAGCCGCTTCTGCTCTCGCATGACCGGCCAATACACCTGATTCTAACGCCTTCATATAGAACTCTGCTTCCAGATATTCCAAAGTAAGTGCAAGATTCAACGGATCTTCATGTACTTTTTGTTGGAACAGGCTTGCAGCGCTGGCCGATTTTCCAGCCAGTCCAAAAGGAACGGCAGCTACAGCTGCTTTCTTTCCAATGGAACCCAGTGTTCCAAACATCTCACGTCTGGAACTTCTTGTTTTGGTAAGATTTTCAGTCGTGAAATCTTCTAATAATTTTATAATACTCATAATTTCTTTTTTAACTGGTTTATAATTAGGATCCGGTCATTGGTTCTGGAAGGTTATTCGCGGTAAATTCGGTCACGATAAAGTCACCTGCCGCGTCAAACACTTCTGATGGATCGTATGCGAGATCTAATCCGTTTTCATCTACCACATCATCTCCGGCAAAATAACCACCGGTAGGATCGATAAGACTACGAATAGCTGCCGCATGTCTTGCTTCTACAGAAACAATTTTACCAGCCAGCGTTAAATAAGTAGCATCAGCAATACGGTCACCGGCACCATTGTAAGCGCCAACTCCGGTATCCTCTAAGATCATGGCATATTGAAGAACAGAATCCCGGCTGCTGAAATCGATAGCCGAAACATCAAATTCTAAATCTGGCAATGTATTCTCTTCACCGGCAACCCCAGTAATGGCCGCTTTAAAGAAATCACGGTGAATAACTTCATGATTATACAGGTCGTCAAAGATCGCCTGCTCTTCAGCTGACGCTCCGGCGTAATAAGAACCGGCTCTAACCTGAGTATAAAAAGCAGCTTCCAGCTGTTCTAATGCATAAGCATAATTTAAAATCCCCACATCCCCAGAGCCAAGGTCAAATGCTGTTGGTTCTGGATCTGGATCCGGATCTGGGTCTGGAGTTGGAGTCATACCAGAATCGCCTCCCGGATTAAACATATCATCTTCACTACAGGCATACAGAAGGAAGCTGGATCCGGCAAGCCCGAGACCACCTAACTTAAGAAACCTTCTTCGCGAATTACTTTTCGAATTCTTGGAAGATGCTTCTACCACATCTACCTTCACTAAGGGTTTTTTCATAATCTAAAATTTTAGTTTCTACAGAAACCTACGATGGAAAACCCACTTTGGTTTTATTACAGAAGTTAAGGTTATCTTAAAACACCCTTTTTTTAGAAACTTTTAAGCATTTCGCCATTTTCTTTATAAAAAGCTTATGTTAATTATTGTCATTCCTGAAAATATCGCAAAATTTTCAGTAGCCTGTTTTCGTTAGTATTTTAATTACTTTTGAAAAAAATTCAGATTGAAACATTTAGCATTTATATTCCTTTTTTCTCTCCTGGTTTCCATGCCCTTATTTGCACAGCAGGAAATCGAGTTTAAATCTGACAGGAATATTCAGAATGAAGAGCGCTATCCCGGAGCTTTTATACTGAGTATGGTAGAAAACCAGGTGTATTTCCTGCATGATGGTATCGAAGTATGGTGTGATAACGCTGTTTTTTATAAAAAGGCCAATTTCTTTAAAGCCTACGGAAACATCAGGATGCAGCAGGGAGACAGCGTGAAAATGTACAGCAATTACGCCGAATATAATGGGAATACTGAATTTGCTTTTGCCAGCGGAAAGGTGAAAATGGAACGACCGCAAACCACTTTAGAAACCGATTCGCTCTTTTTTGATCGCGTCAAACAACAGGCTTATTACCGCAGCGGCGGAAAGGTCACCGATACTGCCAGCGTTCTCACCAGTAGAATTGGTCGTTATTTCATGGAGCAGGACAAATACAGTTTCGTGAATGAAGTCGTAGTTACCAATCCCGAATACGTGATTCATTCTGAACAGCTCGATTTTTATTCGGAAAATGGCCATGCCTACCTGTATGGCCCTTCTACCATTGAAAGCGAAACCAGTACGGTTTACTGCGAAAGAGGTTTTTACGACACCCGGAACGATAATGGTTATTTTGTCAAAAATTCCCGAATAGATTATGACAACCGTATACTGAAGGGTGACAGCCTGTATTTCAACCGGGAAAACAGTTTTGCTTCAGCCACCAATCATATCGAAGTACTGGACACCGTAAATAAGAGCCTGGTGACCGGCCATTATGCCGAAGTCTACCGTGACAAGGATTCGGTTTTTATTACCAAAAAAGCACTGGCGATCAATTTTAAGGAAAAAGATTCTATTTTCATTCATAGCGATACGATCATGATCACCGGTCAGCCGGAACACCGAATTGTCAGGGGTTTTTATGATGTGCGCTTGCTCCAGGGAGAGATGAGCGGCAGAAGTGATTCCATCTATACTGACCAGCAAAGCGGCATTACCAAGCTCATCAATAAAAGTGGCGACCGTAAACCCGTATTATGGTCTGGTCGTAACCAAATGACGGGTGACACGATTAAATTGTTCAGCAACACAGAAACCGAAAAACTGGATTCGCTGCTGGTGTATGAAAATGCATTTTTGATACAGGAAGACACGATCGAGGGCTATAACCAGGTAAAAGGAAAGTTTTTAGTCGGTTATTTTGAAGATAACGAAATCTACGAGGTCAATATCGATAAAAACACGGAAACGCTTAATTATATGCGGAATGGTGAAAATCAATTGATCGGGATCAATAAGACCCTGGCTAGTAGGATCAAAATTATTTTTGAGAATCAGAAGATCCAGTATATCGATTATTTAAGCATGCCGGATGGTGAACTGGTTCCTGAAGAAGACTTTCCGCCAAATGCGCGCAGACTGGAAGGTTTCAACTGGCGAGGGCAAGAGCGAATTCTCAATAAAGAAGGTTTGTTTGAAGGGCAACCGGAACCGGAACTGGTCAAAATCCAGGGAATTCCGTTACCCGAAGAACCCGAGGAATTCTTTGATGAACGCGATGAAAAAGACGAATTACTGTTGAATGAAAATTCCAGATTAAAACCTCAGATCCTCCAGAACCGGGAACAGGACAGCCTGAAATACAAAACCACCAAAGATTCGCTGGACATCCCTAAACCCGACGTCCGGGAAGACCGACTTCAAAAAAAGGATTCTGTTAATTGAAAAAGGATTTTTTAAAATACCAGGCTCAAACAACGCCGCACCCGCTGGGACTGGAAGTTTCGCACGCGCAGGGTTCATATATCCATACCACAGATGGTCAAAGCCACCTGGATTTTGTGGCAGGCGTTTCGGCCTGTACCTTAGGTCATTCACACCCGAAGATTGTTCAGGCAATTAAAGTTCAGGCGGAAAAATACCTGCATGTGATGGTTTATGGTGAGTATGCACAGCAGCCTGCGGTGGAACTAACGAAACTCCTGGCCGAAAATTTACCAGACGGTCTGAATAAAACATACCTCGTAAATTCTGGAACCGAAGCAATCGAAGGTGCGCTGAAACTGGCTCGACGAGCTACGGGTAGAACCCAGATCCTCGCAGCCCACCAGGCTTATCATGGAAACACGATGGGTTCATTGAGTTTAATGGATTTTGAAGAACGCGTTCAACCCTTTAGGCCCTTGGTTGGAGATATCGCTCATATCAATTTTAACGACACCAGTCAGCTGTCAGAAATCACTGGCCAGACAGCCGCGGTGATTCTGGAAACCATCCAGGGTGGAGCAGGTTTTATAGAACCGCAGAACGATTACCTGAAAAAAGTTAAGGCACGTTGCGAGGAAACTGGTGCGCTACTGATTCTGGATGAAATTCAGCCAGGATTTGGCAGAACCGGAAAACTCTTCGGTTTTCAAAATTATGAGGTGGTGCCAGACATCCTGGTGATGGGAAAAGGCATGGGCGGCGGGTTGCCAATTGGTGCTTTTACGGCTTCCGAAGAACTGATGGACCTTTTAAGCGATAATCCAAAACTGGGGCATATCACCACCTTTGGCGGAAATCCGCTTATTGCTGCCAGCGCCCTGACAACTCTTCAGGAACTACTTCATTCTCAATTAATTCCTGACACGCTTCAAAAAGAGACGCTCTTCAGAAAACACCTTAAACACCCACTCATCCAGGAGATTCGCGGCCGAGGCCTGATGCTTGCTGCCCTTATGAAAAACAGCGAGATTGCCGATCGCGTGGTGCTGGAAGCCAAAGATCGCGGACTCATTCTTTTCTGGCTTTTATTTGAAAAAAGGGCTGTACGCCTCACTCCTCCCCTTACGATTTCTTCTGAAGAAATTGTGAAAGGTTGTGGCATTATTGTTGACATACTCAATGAAATAGCCGCAGAATAAGCTCGGTGTTAATTAATTTGTTAACAACAATATAAAGTTTTCCAAAAACCACCTTTTTTCATTTATAACTTTAATACAGTAGAAATCCCCATAATCCCTCTCTTATGCAGTTAAGCCATAACGAAGAAGATAATTTCTCACTTGCCCGATTCGAATCCATGCTGAAGACCAATGATGTGCTTTTCTTTGATTCCAACGAATTTGAGAATATCATCCATCATTACCTGGAAAACGGAAAGATCTCTCTGGCGAAGAAAGCTGTGAAGATGGGACTGGCCCAGCATCCAACTTCCGTGAACCTGAGGTTGTTCAAGGTGGAGATCCTGGTTTTTGAGGATAAACTGGACCTGGCAGATGGTATTCTGAACGAACTGAAAGAACTGGAATCTTCCAACGAGGAAATTTACATTCAGAAAGCACAGATCTGTTCCAAAAAAGATTTGCACCAGGAAGCCATCAAAATGCTGGAAGCAGCGTTGGAGATCACCCTGGAAGACGCTGAAATCTTCTCGCTTATCGGGATGGAATACCTTTTCCTGGAAGACTTCGAAAATGCCAAATATTACTTTATGAAGTGTCTGGAGTCGGACGAAGAGGACTACTCGGCACTTTATAATATCATGTATTGTTTCGATTTTCTCGATCAGAAAGAAGAAGCGATCGAGTACCTGAACATGTACCTGAACAAACACCCGTACTGCGAGGTGGCTTGGCACCAGGTAGGAAAACAGTATTTTGACCTGAAGCAGTTCAACAAAGCTCTGGCCGCTTTTGATTTTGCCATTATCAGTGATGACCGCTTTGTGGGCGCGTACCTGGAAAAAGGAAAAGTGCTGGAGAAAATGAAGCGTTACAACGAGGCGATCGAAAATTATAATATCACCCTGGAACTCGAAGATCCTTCCTCATTCGCTTATTTAAGAATCGGGAAATGTTTTGAAAAACTGGGATGTGATGACCTTGCATTGAAGAATTACCAGCAAACAGTTCACCAGGACCCGCTTTTGGACAAAGGCTGGATCGCTATTACTGATTTTTACATCAGAAAACTGAATTTCCAGAAAGCCTTGTATTACATCAATAAAGCGATCAATATTGATGAAGAGAATGTGCTTTACTGGAAGCGATACGCCAGGATCAACAATCGGCTGAACTTTTTCGAAGAAGCGGAACATGGTTACAGAAAAAGTTTGGAACTGGGCAATTATGAACTGGAAACCTGGATCAAACGTTGTGATATCCTGATTGGTTTAGGAGAATATGAAACCGCTATCAACAGCATGCTTCAGGCCATTGAATTTTATCCGGAAAGCGCCGAGGTGGAATACCGCCTCGCAGGACTTTTCTTTGTGACCAACAAAGCCGAAAAAGGCTATTTTCACCTGAAGAACGCACTAAAGATAGATTCTGAATATTACATCATCATCGAGGAACTCTTTCCCTCCATTTTCAGCAGGAAAAGCGTTAGACAAATTATAAATTCCTTCGTAAAGCTCTCTTAGTATTTTGCTACCTTTGAGCGAATCATAAAAAAAGAGCATGCAGCGAAGTTTCAAGGATTATCTTACGATAACCCTCAAAGGTATGGCCATGGGTGCCGCCGATGTCGTACCCGGAGTCTCTGGAGGAACCATAGCATTTATTTCAGGAATTTACGAAGAATTGATCTCTACCATTTCCGGGGTGAACATGGATCTGTTCAAAACATGGAAAAATGAAGGTTTTAAGGCTTTCTGGACCAAACTAAACGGAAATTTCATTGTAGCCCTTTTCGCCGGAATTCTCATCAGTCTCTTTACACTCATGCGGCTGGCAAATTACCTGCTGGAAAATGAACCGGTATTGATCTGGTCATTTTTCTTTGGGCTCGTTATTGCCAGTATCTGGTTCGTCGCAAAGCAGATCCAAAAGTGGAACTGGAAACTGTTTCTCGCTCTGGTTATTGGAGCGGCAGTCGCGTTTTATATCGTAAGTCTGCCTCCAATGGCTGCGAATAACAGTTATATTTTTCTCTTTCTCGCCGGTGCGATTGCAGTTTGCGCCATGATCCTTCCGGGAATTTCGGGAGCCTTTATTTTGGTGCTGCTGGGCGCCTATAAATCGGTGACGGAAGCGGCGCATGATTTTGATCTCAAAACGCTCGGAGTTGTGGGTCTGGGAGCCATTTTTGGCCTGCTTACCTTCTCGAAAATACTCAAGTGGTTGTTCGTTCACTACAGCAATATTACGCTTGCCGTTTTAACCGGTTTCATCGCCGGTTCCCTGAATAAGATCTGGCCCTGGAAGGAAGTCCTGGAAAAAGCCACATACGGCGACAAAGAAATTGTACTGAAAGAAGCTTCGGTATGGCCGTGGAAGTTTGACGGAGATCCGCAAACGATATTTGCTATTTTACTGATGCTCGCCGGTTTTTTCCTGATCATTATATTGGAAACAGTTGCCGGCCAAAATCCCGAATCTGCCAATGCAGCAAACTAGAACTCTATCAGATAAGCTTTTCCTTGTTTTAAAAGGATTGGCGATGGGCGCAGCCAACAAGGTTCCGGGAGTTTCCGGCGGGGTGGTCGCGTTCGTTGCAGGCTTTTATGAAGAGTTCATTTATTCGCTTCAGAAAATTAACCTGAAAGCGTTCAAGCTATTGATATCAGGCAGGTTTCGCAGTTTGTACCAATACATCAACGGGAAATTCCTGGGACTGCTCATTTTGGGAATGCTGATTAGTTATTTCAGTGTTTCCAAAATACTGGATTACCTCATCGTACATTTTGAGCTGTACGTCTGGTCTGCATTCTTCGGGATGATCATTGGGTCTATTTATTATATCAGCAAGGATTTTGATGAATGGGATCGAAATTCGGTCATTTTCGCGGTCGTTGGGCTCTGTGTTGGCGTCGCCATCAGTTTCCTGGAACCAGCCCGGCAAAATGACAATCTCTGGTTTGTATTTATTTGCGGAATGATCAGCGTTTCCGGGATGACCTTACCGGGACTCTCCGGAAGTTTTATTCTCATCCTGCTGGGAAATTACGTGTTATTGCTGGTCGATTCCGTCAACTCTTTATACGACACTTTTGCGGATCTGGCCACGCTTGATTTTTCATTTATCCATGATCCTGAACGGCTGCGTATGCTTCAGGTTCTCGCAGTATTCTCCATTGGTTCCTTAGCAGGGCTGGTTTCGCTCTCGCACCTGCTCGGTTACGTGTTGAAGAGGAATAAAAAAGAAACTTTTGCGGTAATCATTGGTTTTATCGCGGGCTCTTTGGGCGTGGTCTGGCCCTGGAAAGAGAAGGTTTACAAGCTGAACCAGGCGGGACAAATCCTGGTTGATCGTGAAGGCCACCAGATTATTGATAATTACGATAGGTACTGGCCAGACTTCAGTATTTCTGAAACCTATATCGCTATATTTTACATCCTGGTAGGAGCTTTTATCGTGCTGGGACTGGCCTGGTACGAAAATAGAAAAGCAACAAAATGAGAACTTTCGGATTAATTGGCAGAAATATTTCCTATTCCTTTTCCAGGAAATACTTTTCAGAAAAATTTGAAACAGAGAATATTGATGCAGTTTATCGAAATTTCGACCTGGGAGAGATCAGCGAATTCCCTTCTATTTTAAAGATCCGAAACATTTCCGGAATGAACGTAACCATTCCGTACAAACAGAATGTGATGAGCTACCTGGACGATCTGCATAGTGACGCCCGGGAAATCGATGCGGTTAACGTGATCAAGATCGAAGGCGATCAACTCATTGGCTACAATACCGATCACTTGGGATTCCAGGATTCCATCAAAATCTTGCTGAAACCGCATCATCAAAAAGCACTGATCTTAGGAACCGGTGGGGCTTCGAAGGCCGTGGCTTTCGCACTGAAAAACCTCCAGATAGATTACAGCTTTGTATCCCGAAACCCAGGAATAGGCCAGCTTTCTTATGAAGAGCTCAACCAGGAAGTTCTTGCAGAAAACCAGGTGATCATCAATACCACGCCACTGGGAACTTTTCCCAATATCGAGCAATGCCCAGACATTCCTTATGAATTTTTGACCCCTCAGCACCTGGCTTATGACCTGATCTACAACCCGGCGGAAACCAAATTTCTTCAGAAGGCGTCGAAACAGGGGTCTGATATTTGTAACGGACTCAGAATGTTGCAGATACAGGCAGAAAAAGCCTGGGAAATATGGAATTCCTGAATTATTAGCCTCCACCCTTCAGAATTACACAAATAGAACCATTTGCTTGTTCATTTTTTGGGATGTTGTTATCTTTCAACTTTAAATAATTTCAGAAGAACCCTAACATTGAAAGATATGTCTCAGCAAGAAAATGAAAAAAATAAGACCGATCATTCCGAAGAGGAAATGAAGAAAACTACTTCTTCAGCAACTTCGGCCGAGGAGTCTAAAGATATGCCGGCAGGACAAGTTGAGAACGAATCGACCACCGACACCGAAAAACAGGATGCTGAAAATCCGTTTTTCAAAAAACCGGAAATTGACGAGGAAGTACAGCAGGAAGAGCAACCGGAAGCTTCTGAAAACAGTGATATTGAGGATGCCATGGTTTCAGAATCTGAAAAGCAGCAACCGGAACCGGAAAATGTGGTGGACCTTGGAGATGATGATGATGAGGAGGAAGAAGATGAGGAAGACGAGAACACCTCTTCAGGCAATCATGAAGATGATATGGATAATGCCGTGGCGCACGACAGCGAGGATGAAAGTGCCAGCGAACGCCATGATATAGAGAAGAAAGATTATCATTCGATGAGCAAGGAAGCGCTGACAGATGAGTTGGAGCGACTGCTGAAGAATGAAAAGGTGCAGGCGATCAAGGAACACGTTTCAGAGATCAGGACTGAATTCAACGCCAAGTTCGACGAGGAAGTAGAAGAGAAAAAAGAGGAATTCCTGGCTGAAGGCGGGAACATCATCGATTTCCACTACTCCACTCCGCTTAAAAAACGTTTCAATTCACTGTATTTCGATTATAAAGAAAAGCGGAATAATTACTACCAGCGCCTTAAAAAAGACCTGAATGAAAACCTGAATCGCAGACTGGAGATTATCGAAGAGCTAAAAGGGCTGCTCGATGTGGAAGAAAATATCAATACTACCTACAACCATTTCAAGGAAATACAGGATAAATGGCGTACCGCAGGGCCAATTCCTCGGGACAAATACAACAACGTCTGGAACACCTATCACCATCATGTAGAAAATTTCTATGACTTCCTGCATCTCAACCGCGAGTTCCGGGATATGGATTTTAAACACAACCTGGAACAGAAGTTAAAAGTGATAGATCGTGCGGAAGAACTGCTTCAGGAAAATGATATTAACCGGGCTTTCCGTGAGCTGCAGATGCTTCATAAGATGTGGAAGGAAGAACTGGGGCCGGTCGCAAAGGAATACCGCGAGGATATCTGGGAACGTTTCAGTACCGCCACAAAAAAGATTCATGACAAACGCCAGGACTTTTTCAACAATCTCGAAGCCGAGTACGAGAAAAACTGGGAAAAGAAGCAGGAGATCATTGGAAAGATCCAGGAAATTGCCGGGGAAAACTATGATTCTCACCAAAAATGGCAGCAAAAGATCAAGGATATCGAATCATTACGAGAAGCCTTTTTCAACGCTGGTAAGGTGCCGAGAAACAAGAACCAGGAAACCTGGAATGCCTTCAAGGAGAACGTTCGAAAATTCAATCGTAACAAGAATGCATTCTACAAAAACCTGAAGAAAGAACAATACACCAATCTCGAGAAGAAGAAAGAACTGATCCAGATCGCTGAAGACAACCAGGATAGCGATGATTTTAAAACTGTCACCCCGCTGATGAAGAAAATCCAGTCTGACTGGAAGAAGATTGGCCATGTGCCAAGAAAAGACAGCGACAAGGTCTGGAAACAGTTTAAAAAGGCCTGTAATCACTATTTTGACCGTCTTCACGCCCAGCGCAACGAAGACAATAAGGAAGAAATCGAGGCTTTCGATAAGAAGAAAGAAATTCTGGATCGCGTAAAAGCCATTGAACTTTCAGGAAACAAGAAGGAAGATCTTGATAAAATTAAGACTGAAATCAATAACTGGAAGGACACAGGCCGCGTGCCTTATAATAAGCGTTTCATCGAGGGCAAATTCAACAAAGCCCTGGACCAGCTTTTCAATAAAATGGATATTGATAATACCAAGGCTGAAATGCTGAAATATGAGAAAAAAGTTCAGGCTCTGGATGAAGCTGACGATGATCAGAAAATCCGGAATGAGCACTATTTCCTCAGCAAGAAAATTGAAGAAACCAAGGGCGAGATCAGGCAACTGGAGAACAACCTCCAATTCTTTTCCAATGTGGATGAAGGCAACCCGATGGTGCAGGATGTGATGAAGAATATCGAAAATCACAAAGAAGACCTGCGAGTCTGGGAAGAGAAGTTGAGAAAGATCAAATCACTCTACTAAAAAAACGCCGGAAAATTTTTTCGGCGTTTTTTTATAATTTCTTGGCTTCGTTCCAATAAACGTCCATCTCAGCCAGGCTCATATCTTTCAGGCTGGTTCCGTTTTCCGAAGCTTTCCTTTCCAGATACTGAAAGCGTTTGATGAATTTCTTATTAGTTCGTTCCAAAGCATTTTCAGGATTGATTTTCAGGAATCTTGCATAATTGATCATCGAAAAAAGCACATCGCCAAATTCAGATTCCATAGCATCCTTATCATCTGCTGAAACTTCATGCTGTAGTTCCTCGAGTTCCTCTTTCAGTTTTTCGAAAACCTGTTGGGGTTCTTCCCAGTCAAAACCTACACCGGCAACTTTATCCTGTATCCTGTTAGCCTTAACCAGGGCGGGCAGGGATCTTGGAACACCTTCCAAAACACTTTTCTTACCTTCCTTTAACTTCAGGTTTTCCCAGTTTCGCTTGACATCTTCCTCGTTTTGAACTTCCACATCTCCATAAATATGCGGATGCCTGTCTATAAGCTTATCACAAATTCCGTTAGCAACATCAGCAATATCAAAATCGTTGGTTTCGCTGCCAATCTTAGAATAGAAAACGAGGTGTAGCAAGACATCGCCCAGTTCTTTCCGGATTTCATCCATATCCCCATCCAGAATGGCATCACCCAGTTCATAGGTCTCTTCAATGGTGAGATGTCTTAAAGATTCCATGGTTTGCTTGCGGTCCCAGGGGCATTGCTCTCGCAGTTCATCCATGATGGTTAACAGCCTGTCAAAGGCTTTTAGTTTTTCCTCTCTGGAATTCATAAAAATGGTTTTTTCAAAAATACCATTTTATGCAGGGATAAAGAGCTTATATTTCAGCGTTTTTCATAATAATAGATACAGGATTCGATACAACCTGTAAAACTTATTTCTAAACTGCCTGTGGTGATTTCACTGATATGATAAGATCTTATGTCATCCGAATCGGAACAGATCAAGTTCAAAGTATCATCATTAAGAGAATAGGTTCCTGATAGGCAATGTTCTTCGGAATACTGAAAAGTGTTATCTGCTGAAAATTTATAGACCGGCCCATTCTTCACATTTTCCCAGATTGCTTCTCCTCCCGGGCTAACGTATTTTCTGGTTAATTGCCATTCTCCCGTTAAGGTTTGAACAGACAGATCTACCATCTCAAAATGTTCTGATTCTTTGCTGCAACTACTGAGGATTACTAAACTGAAAATAAGGATGAATCGTGTCATTAAAGGATATTTTCAGTAAGATGTAGAAATTCTGATATGGTTGCGTGGAAAATGAAAAAAGCTTCCTAAAATAGGAAGCTTTTTGAAGGGTGGATGATGGGGTTCGAACCCACGACCTCTGGAACCACAATCCAGCGCTCTAACCAGCTGAGCTACAACCACCATTTGAATTGCGGTTGCAAATGTAAGTTATTTGTGCAATTCCGCAAAGAAAAAAAGTCAATTAAATAAGATCAAATACTGAATCTACTGCCACATGCCTTTCTGCTGTAAAGCCTTCGGCATACTCGGTATTGATAAGCCTGCCAAGGTCTCTGGCCCGGTAACTAATGCTATCCAGGAAGTTAGAGCTCGAAATTGGTGTTTCGGGCTCCTTGCTATTTTCGTCAAAAAACTGGGATCGGTATGCTTTTACCGCTTCTACTTTTTTGTCGATATATCCTGAAATATCCACTACAAAATCGGGTTCCAAGTTTTTCCATTGGATATAATGAAAGACATGTTTCGGTCTCCAGGCCGGTTGTTTGTTGCCGTCCATGATGGTTTCGATCTTCCGAAGTCCGCTTAAAAAGCAGGCGTCACTTACCAGTTTCGCAGCCTTTCCATGATCGATATGCCGGTCATCGATGGCGTTGCACAAAACTATTTCGGGTTTATATTTCCTAATGATCTTGATCACTTCCAGTTTATGGCTGGTGTTATTTTCGAAGAACGCGTCGCTGAATTCCAGGTTGTGCCTCATGCGAACTCCCAGAACCTGGGCAGCATCCCTTGCTTCGCGATCCCGTATCTCCGCCGTACCTCTGGTTCCCAGCTCTCCTCTTGTAAGATCGAGGATACCTACTTTCTTCCCGCGGTCTACTTCTTTGGCGATGGTGCCGGCACAACTCAGTTCCACATCATCTGGATGCGCCCCAACCGCCAGTATATCTAATTTCATATGCTTATTTGATTTTTTTCAATGCCTGCAGAATATCCTGCTGCAGGTCTTCTGCTTCTTCAATTCCTACTGAAAAACGAAGAAGATTATCTTTAATTCCCTGTTTTTCCCGCTCTTCCGGAGATAGCAAACCGTGGGACGTCTTACTGGGCAGTAAAATGGTGCTCTCCACCCCTGCCAGGCTCATCGAAGGTTTGATCAGTTCCAGCGCTTTCATAAATGCCTGTACATCCAATTCCTCGTGCAACTCAAAAGACAACATCCCTCCAAAACCTTTCATTTGTGATTTAGCGATCTCGTGTCCCGGGTGCGATGCGAGCCCGGGATAATATACTGCCTGCACCTCCTCTAGAGAATTCAGGAATTCTGCCAGTTTTTGTGCATTTTCATTCTGAGCCTTTACACGAATACCCATGGTTTTCAAACTGCGCTCCAACAACCAAACCGTATAATCGCTCAGGCTGCCGCCAAAATTTTTGGCCAGTTGAAAGATCCGGTCAATATGTTCTTTGCTGCCAGCCACTGCTCCGGCAAGAATATCACTGTGCCCGCCCATATATTTGGTAGCTGAATGGATAATGATATCAATTCCGAAATCTACCGGGTTCTGATTGACCGGCGAGGCAAACGTGTTATCAATCATCGTAATAAGATCATGCTTTTTTGCAAGTGCCGCCACCTTCTGAAGATCAGTAATCATCAGTAACGGATTGGAAGGCGTCTCGATATAGATCAGTTTGGTATTTTCCCGAATTTCCTTTTCCAGGGCTTCAGCTGAAGCATTTTCAGCAAAAGTATATTCTATACCATATTTGCCAAATTCTTCGTTTACCAAGTTACTGGTTCCTCCATAAAGAGCATCCTGAAATACCACGTGATCCCCTTTTTGCAGAAATGCCAGCAGGCTGGTACTAACAGCGGCCATTCCACTACCAAAAATAAGGGCATTTTCGGTCTTTTCCAGGGCAGCGATCTTCTGAGCCAGGGCGACCTGGTTCGGCGTATTGAAATAACGAGGATACCTTTTCACTTCCACTTCTTCAAAAGCGTACGAGGTGGCCATATAAAGCGGCGAAACAGCTCCTTTGAACTGCTTGTCTTCAAGCTCACCGGTGTGAGTGCAAATGGTATTGATTCCGCGAACTTTTGTCATAGCTGTATTTTAGAGGCTCTAAGGTACTAAGTTTTCTTTGAAAGATAAACCCGAAATAGCCGTTAAACGAGGCATTTTAGAATCGTTAATTAAATCTAAAGCTTTGCGGAAATTCCGCATTTTGGATACATATTTCAATAACTTTAATACATAAATTTTAGGAATATGAGTTTATTTTCTTCCCTGATGGGAAATGCCGGTGCGATTGAAAAACAGCAGCTGGAAAAGGATTTTGGTAACTTATTGATCCCGGCCGAACAGATCGAAGCGGGTTTTAAGCTGATACGAGACACTTTTATTTTCACCAACAAACGGCTGATCCTGGTAGATGTACAGGGCCTAACCGGTTCCAAACGGGAGTACTTTTCGGTTTCCTACAAGAGCATTTCCCGCTTCAGTATTGAAACTGCCGGGCATTTTGACCTGGATGCCGAACTGAAAATATGGGTTTCCGGAGAGCAGCATCCAAGTATTGCCAAGCGTTTCAACAAAAAGGTGAACATTTACGAGGTGCAGAAGATCCTGGCCACTTTCATCCTGTAAATTCGCTGGTAAATCTTCAGGAGGTTTTTATCTTCGCCAAACGATCAAAAAACGACCCATGAAAACGCTTTTTAAAAATATCAAACAACTGCTGCAGGTTCGGGATTCCGGAGTTTTAAAAGTTTCCGGAGCAGAAATGAAAGAACTGCCAAGCATTTCCAACGCCTGGATGCTGGTGGAGGACGACCGCATTGCTGATTTTGGTTCCATGAACGATGCCTACACCGGCGATTTTGACGAAGCTGTAGACCTCAACGGAAAAATGCTGCTGCCCAGTTGGTGCGATTCCCACACCCATATTGTCTACGCCGGGAACCGCGAACAGGAATTTGCAGACCGCATTAAAGGCCTTACTTATGAAGAAATTGCCAATCGCGGCGGCGGAATTCTGAATAGCGCGGAAACCCTTCAAAAAACTTCGGAAAATGAGCTGTACGAACAGTCAGCAAGACGCCTGGAGGAAGTGATCGGGCTGGGAACAGGCGCCGTAGAGATCAAATCTGGATATGGTTTAACGGAAGATGCCGAGCTGAAGATGTTGCGCGTCATCAGGAAGCTGAAAGAAAATTACCAGTTACCCGTTAAAGCCACCTTTTTGGGCGCACATGCAATCCCCAGTGAATTCAAGAGCGAACCTAAGATCTATATGGACCTGGTAATAGAAGAAATTCTACCGGAAGTGGCGCGGCAGGAGCTGGCAGAATACATAGATATTTTCTGCGAAAAAGGGTATTTCAGCGTGGAAGACACCAACAGGCTTTTAACCGAGGCCAAAAAGCTAGGCCTAAAACCTAAAATTCACGTCAACCAGTTCCATTCCATTGGCGGGATCAAGGCAGCCGTAGATCATGGAGCACTAAGTGTAGACCACCTGGAAGTGATGACCAGTGAGGACCTGGAAATCCTCAAAAATTCTCAAACCATCCCGGTGGCGCTTCCCTCCTGCTCCCTGTTTCTCAGCATACCGTACACCCCGGCAAGGGACCTGATCGATGCAGGTTTGCCTCTGGCTCTTGCAACCGATTTTAATCCCGGAAGTACTCCCAGTGGAAATATGAACCTGGTGATTTCCCTGGCCTGCATCAAGATGAAAATGACGCCGGAAGAAGCTATCAACGCTGCAACCATCAACGGGGCTTACGCCATGGAACTTTCAGAAGAAGTTGGAAGTATCACCAGGGGAAAAAAGGCAAATTTCATTGTAACCAAGGAGATTCCCAGCTACACTTTTCTTCCGTACGCATTTGGGACGAATTCCATAGATTCGGTATACCTTAATGGTAAAATCTTGCAGCATGAGAGCGCTAAAAGTTTATAGTTTCAAAAATATTGAAAAGCTGATCTCCACCCGAAAAGGCGAGACTAAATTTGGAGAAAAACTCCAATTTGTTTCCGAATTGGATACGCTGAAAGATCAAAAAGCGAAATATGTGCTTTTTGGAATTCCGGAAGATATTGGCGTGCGTGCCAACCACGGAAAAGCCGGTACTTCCGGTGCCTGGATGGCCGCGTTGAAAAGCCTGGTGAATATTCAGCAAAACCGCTTCAACAAACCGGAAAGCCTCCTCCTTCTTGGGGAACTGAACTGCGACGAATGGATGGAAAAAGCCTCCAATCTTGGCGAAGAGGATCCCAACTATCACGTGAAACTGGGAGATCTGGTTAAAGAAATCGATGAGCAGGTTTCTGCAATCGTAGAAAAGATCGTGGCTGCGGGGAAGATCCCGATCATTCTGGGAGGCGGACACAATAATGCCTTCGGAAATATTAAGGGTAGCGCGAAAGCTTTGAAAAACCCCGTGAATGTGATCAATATTGATGCGCATACCGATCTACGGCAACTGGAACATCGTCACAGCGGCAACGGCTTCAGCTATGCGATAAAGGGTGAATTTTTGAAAAATTACCATGTTTTCGGGCTTCAGAAGAATTACACGCCGGAATATATTTTTCAGGAAATGGAACAGTCAGAAACGCTTACTTACTCGCTGGCCGAAGAGCTTTTTTCCGAAGATGTTTCAGAAAGATTTTCCGAAGAACTGGAGAAAATTGCCCAAGCTGATTTTGGGGTGGAACTTGACTGCGATGCAATTACCGGTTTTCCAAGTAGCGCGGTTTCGCCTTCAGGTTTCAGTGTGAATGCCGTCCGGAGATTTATCAGTCTGGCTGGAAAAAAAGAAAATTGTCGCTATTTCCATATTTGCGAGGCCTCACCCACTGAAAATGATGCGCAAACCGGCAAAGCCCTGGCCTATTTTATCAGTGATTTTATTCGCTAGCTGTTCCAGTGGGCCGCTGCCAGGGAAAACGCCCTTCGATCTCCAGCTGGATGGAAATACTCAAAAACGTCCTGATAAGAACGATCACCCCTAAAACCAATACGCGTTGCATCGTGGGTTCCGTCACTACCGTGGCAATAATATCCCCGGCCACCAGGATCTCCAGCCCGAGAAGGATTGCTTTTCCCAGTTCCTGCCGAAGCGTTTTGTAAGATCGTTCCCGTTGCTTCTGGATCCCAAATGTGTATTTGATGATCGCCAGGGCAATCTCGATAATTATGGCCGTGATCCCGGCCACTTCAATGAACCTGGCAGTGTATTCTATATAAGTTTGTATCTCTTCCATATTATTCTGAAGACAATTTTTGGTAAACCCCGTTAGACCAGCCAAAACCATCCTGTGTTGGATATTCCCCGCCACCGCTTTCTTTGGTCAGGTCTTCTACATTATATTTCTCGGTCATTTTGTAGGTTCTGGAATACACATCCTCATTTAGTTTTACCCAACGATCTCTAATGGTTGTGGCCAGTTCGTTTTCATCATAATTCTCCAGAGCTTTTACTGTGATATATTGCAACGGAGCCCAGCCGTTTGGGGCATCCCACTGTTCCCCTGTATGATATAAGGTGGTAGTAACCCCACCCGGTTTCAGGAAATTTTCACGAATGACCTTTGCGGAACTTTCAGCCTGTTCTGGAGTCGCCATATTGAAGAACAGCGGGTACATGCCCGCAAGAGAAAACTGCCCGGTAAGTGCCTTTTTTCGGAAATTATAATCCATAAAAAAAGTATCGGCTTTACTCCAGCAGTACTTGAGCAGCGCTTCGCGACGAGCATCGGCTTTCTCCAGGTACACCCGAGATTTGTCTTTTTGACCAGCAAGCATGGCCGCCTTCGCAATGGTTTTTTCAAGGTTATACAACAATGCATTCAGATCTACCGGAATAATATCGGTAGTATGAATGGTCGCTAAACTGAATTTCCCGTCGACCTTACTGAGCCAGCGACTGGAAAAATCCCAGCCAGATTCTGCTCCGGCGCGTAAATTACGGTACACCTCTTCTTTGGTAAGGTTTGGGTTGATCTCCAGCGCTTTTTCCGCAGTTTCCATATCTTCCCGGTAACTTTCCGGGCGGGGCGTATCATAAGTGTCCCAATACCTGTTGAGTATGGATCCATCTGGCATTTTCACAATACGCGCCCTACTTTCGCCGCTTTGTATGCTGTCACGACCGCTCATCCAGAACTTATATTCCTTTTCCAATTGGGGAAGGTATTTCTTTAAAACCGCATCGCCTTTTTCTTCGGAAAGCAGCCTGACCATCATGGCAAAAAATGGCGGTTGAGAACGGCCAAGATAATAGGTCCTGTTTCCGTTGGGGATAAAACCGTAAGTATCGATGAGATAAGCAAAATTATCAACCATGTGCTGAATGGTTTCCACCTCCCCATCGGTCTGAAGGCCCAGCATGGTAAAATAGCTGTCCCAGTAATAAATTTCTCGGAATCGGCCACCCGGAACGATGTACGGGTTCGGCAGCGGGATGAGTGTACCCGATTTCTCTGCATCAGCCGGCCGCTGCAACACCTGCCAAAGCTTCTGAATATGCTGGTGGATCGAAGAAGAATCGGTTTTGAAGCTTGCCTCGTTCTGTGGAATCATAAAATGTTGCACTACAAAATCCTTAAGCCCTTCCGTAGTGGTATCATCCAGCATTTCATAACGCTGCCTGATGAGCCCCACATTATATTGCGGCACCGCATCAGCAAAAGTTTTACTATCCTGAAACAAGCTTCGGGTTTGTACCTGTTCAAAAAGATTTCCATAGAGCTCTCCCGGCGGAAGAATTTCAATTTCCTCCTGCACCATTTGCAGTTCCTGATCGGGATCTGGCCCTGATTTGCAACCTGCCAGCAGAAAAATCACTAAGAAAGCGGAGTAATAAAAGCGTGTAGTAGTAAGCATAAGCCTTGTATTTCCTATAAATATACTGAAATACCTATTTTTTGAAGAAACAGATTTTCTATTTTTGCCCGAAATTCAGCAAAAGATGAAAATTGAATTCTGGAAACCCGAATTATCTGAAGATTTTAAAAACCTGAACCTGCAGTGGCTGGAAGAGTTCTTTTGGGTGGAAGAGCACGACCGGGAAGTACTGGGGAATCCGGAAAAACATATCATTGCACCGGGCGGCAACATCCTTTTTGTCATGGAAGAAGAGGAGGCGGTTGCCTGCGTGGCATTGATGAAAATTTCAGAAGGTATTTTTGAACTGACCAAAATGGCAGTCAAACCGGCATTACGCGGAAAGAAAATCGGTAATCGATTGCTTGAGGAAACGATCAACTTCAGTAAAAAACAGAATTGGGATGAATTGATCATCTATTCCAATACCAAGCTGGAGAATGCCATCCACCTGTACAGGAAATTTGGTTTTATCGAAATACCTATGGAACAGAATGGTCCATATTCCCGCGGGAACATTAAAATGCGCCTAAACCTATCTTAAAACTTTATTAATTACAGCCTAGACGTTCAAAGCTTTTTTAATTTTAGCCAAAATAGGTTGTATGAGAAAATTAACTACGATTCTCGCGCTTACAGTAGCATTTACCTCCTGTAAGAACGAGCAGAAAAAAAACGAAGAACAGTCTGAAGAAATGGCACAGACCGAACAGTCTCAGGCTGCTGAAGAAACTGATTCTGTAGCTCTTGAAATCACACCAATTTCCCATGCTACAGGAGTCTTTCACTGGGGAGACACTGTTTTTTACACAGATCCCGTGGGTGGCGCCACTGCTTTTGAAGGACAGGACGCACCTGACTTTATCCTACTAACTGATATCCACGGCGATCATATGAACGCCGAAACCCTACAGGGACTGGAACTGGGTGACACCAAAATCATCGTCCCTCAGGCAGTAGCTGATAAACTTCCGGAAGATCTTCAGGAAAATCTAATGGTGATGAATAATGGCGAAAGCCAGGAATTCATGGGCTTTAAAATTGAGGCGATCCCGATGTACAACATTCCGCAAACCCAGGATGCTATGCATACGAAGGGTCGTGGAAATGGGTATGTACTGGAAAAAGACGGTCAGCGCCTGTACATTTCAGGAGATACGGAAGATATTCCCGAAATGCGCAATTTGAAGGATATTGATGTGGCTCTTATTTCCATGAATTTGCCTTATACCATGCCGGTTGATCAGGCTGCGGAAGGTGTTCTGGCATTTAAGCCGAAAAAAGTAATTCCTTACCACTATCGCGGAAAAGATGGATTTTCAGATATTGAAAAATTCAAACAGCTGGTAAACGAAGGTGATAGTTCTATTGAAGTGGAATTGATGGACTGGTATCCTGAAAACGAGGAAAGCAATAAATAATTACTAACAGGCCAAAAAAAGAAAAAGCTGCGGAAATCCGCAGCTTTTTTTATATCTGTTATTTTCTTCTAATTAAGAAAGTACTTCCTGAACCTTATCAGCAGCTTCCTTGAATTGTACCGCTGAGTACACTTTCAGTCCGCTATTATCTATAAGTTCCTTAGCCTGGTCTGCGTTGGTTCCCTGTAGACGAACGATGATTGGCACATTGATAGCATCCCCCATGTTCTTGTAAGCGTCTACGATTCCCTGTGCTACACGGTCACAACGAACGATACCTCCAAAGATATTCACCAATATGGCTTCTACTTTCTCATCTTTCAGGATCAGGCGGAAAGCTTCCTCCACTCTTTTCGCATCAGCAGTACCACCAACATCCAGGAAGTTAGCAGGTTCTCCACCAGCCATTTTGATAAGGTCCATCGTAGCCATTGCCAGTCCGGCACCGTTTACCATACAACCAACGTTTCCATCAAGGTCCACGTAGTTCAATCCAACTTCTTTCGCTTCAACTTCTGTTGGGTTTTCTTCACGTTTGTCACGCATTTCCGCGTAATCTTTGTGACGGAAAAGTGCATTATCATCAAGCGTCACTTTAGCATCTACTGCCAGTATCTTTTCATCACTGGTCTTCAAAACCGGGTTGATCTCAAAAAGTGAAGAATCAGATTTTTCAAAAGCCTTATACAAAGACATGACGAATTTGGTCATTTCTTTAAATGCCTTTCCGCTAAGTCCCAAATTGAACGCGATCCTTCTGGCCTGGAACGGTAATAATCCAACTGCAGGATCGATCTCTTCGGTAAAGATTAAATGCGAAGTTTCTTCAGCTACGGTTTCGATATCCATACCTCCTTCGGTTGAATACATCACCATATTTCTTCCTGTGGCACGATTCAAAAGAACTGACATATAGAATTCTTCCGGTTCGCTGTCTCCAGGATAATAAACATCTTCTGCTACCAATACCTGATGTACTTTTTTACCTTCCGCGGAAGTTTGAGGAGTTACCAGGTTCATCCCAATGATCTCTCCTGCGATCTCTTCTACTTCTTTCAGGTTTTTGGCAAGTTTTACACCACCACCTTTACCACGGCCTCCGGCATGTACCTGAGCTTTGATCACGTGCCATCCGGTTCCGGTTTTTTCAGTTAAATCTTTAGCTGCTTCAACGGCTTCCTGTGGAGTGGTCGCAACAGTACCTCTCTGCACAGTAACACCGAAACTACTTAAAATCTCTTTTCCTTGATATTCGTGTATATTCATAATCAGGTATTACGTCTGTTTATTTTTTGGAGAACAAAAGTAACAAATACCTGCCAGTGAGCCAATCTTTTTTGAGCTTCTTAACGAAAGCTTGAAAGAAACGTTCAAATCCTGTCTCCAGTCTGCCATTTCCTTTTCAGAATTGCGAAAAGGTTATCGTAGAAAAACCTGTAAATACTGGGATTAGAAGATGTTGAGCCGTATTTTTGGACGTTTAAAATCTTTCTATGAAAAAGGCATTGCTGGCACTGGCGGTTGGAGGTTTTGGTATCGGGATGACCGAGTTTGTCATTATGGGCATTCTTCCCGAAGTCGCCGAGGCGATGCAGATCTCCATACCAAAAGCAGGGCATTTCATCTCGGCATACGCATTAGGAGTGGTCGTTGGAGCACCCCTGCTCACCATCATTGGTAGCAAATGGCCTGCACACAAAGTCATGCTGGGACTCATGCTCTGGTTCACCGTTTTCAATACGCTATCTGCATTTTCCAATTCTTACGAAATACTCATGATCGCGAGGTTCCTCTCTGGTCTGCCTCACGGAGCTTTTTTTGGTATTGGCGCTGTGGTTGCGGGTCAGCTAGCCAAACCCGGGAAGGAAGCCTCGGCCATCGCCATGATGTTTACCGGTCTTACCGTTGCAAATGTCATTGGAGTGCCGCTGGGAACATGGCTTGGACAACATTTTGACTGGAGTGCGTCTTTTCTGGCGGTAGGAATTGTTGGATTACTGGCCATTTCCAGTATCAAGTTCTGGATGCCGGAATTGCCCAAAGCTTCCAACGAAGGCATCCGGAAAGACCTGAAAATTCTAAAAAAAGCTGAATTATGGATGGTGATCTTACTTACCACCATTGGGACTGGCGGTTTCTTTGCCTGGTACAGTTATATCGCGCCGCTGATCACCAAAGTCGCCGGCCATCCTGAAGAAGTCGTAAGTTACGCCATGATCCTGGCGGGATTGGGCATGGTAGTGGGAAATCTGCTAGGTGCCAAACTGGCCGAAAAGTTTCAGCCTATTTACGCGGTCCTGATCTCTCTCAGTTTGATGGTCGTCATCCTGATCGCCAATTCGTTCCTGGCCTACGATAAAATTGGAGTATTGATCACCACATTTTTGATCCCTGTGATCGCATTTTGTGTGGCGACACCTATCCAGATGGCGGTGATCAATTCAGCAAAAGGTTCGGAAATGCTGGGATCTTCGCTCAATCAAAGCGCTTTTAATATGGGAAATGCCAGCGGAGCATATCTCGCCGGGCTGCCCATCGCTTATGGTTATGGCTATGCTTCGGCGGAATTCGTGGGTGCCGCGATGGCTTTCAGCGGAATTTTGATTGGTCTTGGCGTGATCATGCTTCGGAAAAAAGCCAATGCCAGGCTGGAGATAAGCAGTTCCTGATTTCAGAAAAATAACAAATCATATAAATCGGTTATATTTGACACAAGGCTTGCATGCCTGCGGAAAACTCGTTTATTTTTGCCCGAAATTATTTTCAGATGACACAGAAAGATTTGCTCAGTATCACCAAAGAATTTGGAAGCCCGGTCTACGTTTATGACGCGGAGAAGATCACCGCTCAGTACCAGCGCCTTACTAATGCTTTTGATGTGAAAAACCTTCGAATTCACTATGCCGTAAAGGCACTTTCCAATATTTCTGTGTTAAAATTACTGAATTCCTTAGGTTGCGGGCTGGATACCGTATCGGTACAGGAAGTCAAACTCGGTTTGAAAGCCGGCGTGGATCCTTCAAAAATCATTTATACTCCTAATGGCGTTTCCCTGGAAGAGATCGAAGAAGTGATGCAGCTTGGCGCGCAGATCAATATCGACAATCTTTCCATCCTGGAGCAATTTGGCAGTCGTTACCCGGAAACTCCGGTTTGTATCCGTATCAATCCACATGTGATGGCCGGCGGAAATTCTAAAATTTCAGTAGGCCATATCGATTCCAAGTTCGGGATCAGTATCCACCAGATGCCACATCTTTTACGAATTGTGGAAAATACCGGGATGCACGTGAATGGAATTCATATGCACACCGGAAGTGACATCCTAGATATTGGGGTTTTTCTGCATGCTTCTGAGATTCTATTTGAAGCTGCCAAAAACTTCAAAGATCTCGATTTTATTGACTTCGGAAGTGGTTTTAAAGTGCCTTATCGCGAAGGCGATATCGAAACAGATATTGAAGAACTTGGTGCACAATTAACCAAACGCTTCAAAGAGTTCTGCCAGCAGTATGGGAAAGACCTGGCGCTGGCATTTGAACCTGGAAAATATCTGGTAAGTGAATCGGGGAAATTCTTAGCAAAAGTGAATGTGATCAAGCAAACCACTTCTACCGTTTTCGCGGGGATCGACACGGGCTTCAACCACCTCATCAGGCCAATGTTCTATGGTTCACACCATGAAATCACCAATATTTCCAATCCTTCCGGAAAAGAGCGTTTTTATAGTGTGGTGGGTTACATTTGCGAAACCGATACCTTCGGAAACAATCGCCGAATTTCAGAAATTCGGGAAGGTGATATTTTAAGTTTCAGCAACGCCGGGGCCTATTGTTTTTCCATGGCGAGCAATTTCAATTCCCGCTATCGTCCGGCTGAAATTCTTTGGTATGACGGAAAAGCACATCTCATTAGGGAACGTGAAACTTTTGAAGACCTTACCAGGCACCAGGTAGAAATGAACTTTTCCGAAACGAAAGTCGCGGAAAAAGCCAACTGATCGGTTTTCTGATCAGGTACAGCTTATGGAATTTCCGCCGCTGTCATAACAACTTGTCTGGCGAATAGAACCGTCCTCGTTATACAATTCGGTTTTCACTAGATAACTACTGCCCTGTCCGTCGATTTCGTACCAGGATTTCTGATAGAGCACACCGTTCATGTGCCATTCATAATATGATAATATGCCATTTTCATAAACCTCTATGGTTTTATTAGACTGGCCATTAGAATAAGTTGAGAGGGTGGTATCCTTGAGAATGGTTTCCTGCTCATCGTATTCAATCGTAGTTTGCGTTTCGGAATTATCTATTTGACTCTTGGAGTTTAGTGATTCCAGGCTATGATCATCTCTATAGTTATATTCAAAATTCATAGTGCCATTCATCGAAGTGGCCATCTCCGTTTTCAGGTCCCCAAAATCGGTATAAGTAAAGCTTGTTTCGGTGGTAAAATTCACATTCGTCGCTTCCTGAAAATCACTATTTACAAATTTCACCAGGTAATCTTCCTCATCATAAAAATATTCCCTGCGGTAATACACATCACCTTCTGTGTTTTGCCTGGCAGTCTTTTTCAAAAATTTTTCTGAATCAAGTTCTAATATAGCTGTCACGGGATAAGAATAATTGGGTCGTAGATTTTGATACATCGTGATGGTGTAATCCTCTGTGAACGAAATCAGGAAGTCTTCTTCCAACTGGCCCGCCCTGTAATATTCATAGCGGAGCGCATGCATTTTCACGCTGGAATCTGTATAATCTGAAAAGGTATATTCCCCAAGAATCCGGGTTGGATATTTTTCATATTTCGTTGATTTTATCAGTTTTCCATCATTATCAAATTCATGGATCCACTGAAAAATTCTGGTATTATGACCAAAGGCATCTGAAAATATCGGGACGAAATTATTGACAAACAGGTCTGCCGGTTCAAATTCGATTTCCAGGCTTTGCGCCAAGTGAGCCGCCGCCATTCCAGGGTAAACCACCTCTAAGCTAATGCCTGTTTCCTGAAATACCTCCAGCGCTATTTCCCCTAATACCTGGATAATATTTTGAGTGAAATCAATTTCCGATAGGCTTAGGGCATTCGCGACAGTGCTGCTAATAGCGATTCCGTTGGAAGGGTCCCCATCGCTATCTAAAGTTTGTAAAAAGGCGGCAATATTTTGTACTTCGAGAGTGTTGATTGTAGCATCAGCGGTCGTAGCGATATCTAAAGGAGACAATTCACCAGTTGCTAAGGCACTTCCTAACAAAATATCTCCAACGTAGAAAGTAACTGTCTCCCCTTTCTCATAGTCATAATTTCCGCTTTCATCAGTGTAGCCGGAATGAGTTTCGGTTTCATAATAAAGTCCCTGAACGGCCGAATCTATAAATTGCCCGGTCATGGTAACTTGCTGTTCTTCTCCCTGTGAAGGTTCATCTTTGGAACAACCCCACAATACCACGACTCCTAGAAATAGGAAAAATGCTGTTTTTCTCATATTGATTGTATTTGCTTGTAGGGAAGTTTTTAAAGTTAATGAAAAAAATTTTAGCCCTAAGCGATATCTGAATTTTAAAATCTTGTGAAAATTGTACACGAAATGTGCAATCCTTCAGGAGATTCAATAGCTTTGAAAAGATTCCAAATTTCAATGCTTCATGAAGAAAGTTTTACTGGCTATCCTGGCGATTCTGGTCGTGTTTTTTGCACTGGTCTATCTCTCCACTTCTTCCACTAAAGAGGCAACAGCAACCTGCGTGGTTGAAAACGAGCAGGATTTAAAAAATATCAATTTTAAAGATTTTGACAGTGTGCTGGTTGCCCCCAGTGCACTGTATGAGGGTAATGAACTCAAGAATATGATGCAAGGTCATAATTACCGTAAGGCCTGGTCTACCCCGGTAAAAGTCCCGGTAGTTTTCCTGGATACCCTTAAAAATGGGCTCGAAGTGACCGATGAAGGTGGTGGCATGCAAACGCATTCTCTTAAACTGAAAGCAAAAAATGGCATTATTTACACCTTGCGCAGTGTGAATAAAGATCCCGAACCGCTTATTCCCGAAGTCGCCAAAAACCTGGGACTGGAAAATATCATTACAGATGGTATTTCCGGTCAGCACCCATTTGGGGCGATCCTTGCCGCTGCTCTTGCAGATAAGGCCGGCGTCTTGCACACTCACCCGGTTATGTATTTTGTTCCGAAGCAAAAAAGATTGGGAAAATACAATGACGATTATGGCAACAAGCTCTATTTACTGGAATATGAAACCGAAAGTGATAAAAACTGGACTTCTATTCCACATGCGCATGAAATTGCCGAAACCGACGACCTGATAGAACTCAAGTTAAAATTGCGCAATAAACTGCATATTGATAAAAGATCGTTTATCAGGGCTCGTTTGTTCGACATGCTTATTGGCGACTGGGACCGCCACGCCAAGCAATGGGGATGGGTCATGCAGCAAAAAGCTGATTCGGTTACCGCTTATCCGCTATCGGCAGATCGCGATAACGCGTTTTTCAGCGTAGACGGATTAATTCCTAATATTATCACGAATAAAAATGTAAAACCCCTCATCAGGCCTTTTCAAAAAACTATCGATTATATGCCAGGCCTGGTATATCCCGGCGACGTCTATTTCCTTCGGAATACCCCAGAGGCCGATTTTACCGCGGAAGCTGAAATTTTACAAAAAAGACTAAGCGATCAGGCCATCGAAGAATCTTTCCAGGTTTTACCGCAACAGGTCAGAAAACTGGATGAAAAGGATATTTCAGAAAAAATAAAAAGCCGACGCGATCAACTGAAAAAATATGCCCTGGAATTCAAGGAAATCATAGACGAGCGCGACACCGTGACCAAAACCCTCAAAGGAACTGATGATCTGGAAATACCTCAATCCCTGCGCAAATGTTTTGAATGCCTGGAAAACGATGCTGAAAATTGATCTTTATTCTTTTATATTTAGCTTCAAAATCTAAATTATGCGAAAGAATTTTGCGATTAGCAATGGCATATTGATCTTATTTTTACTTTTCTCTTATACTGTTTTTCCTCAAAGCACCGCATCACCGCAACTTTCGAAGTTTCAGATTGCGGCCCCGCAGCTGGACACCATCAAAACCATCTGGCTCTATCTCCCAAAAGATTATTCCGAAGAAAAAAAATTTCCGGTTCTCTATATGCAGGATGCCCAAAATTTATTTGATAATGAAACGGCCTTTGCAGGCGAATGGGCGGTAGATGAATTTCTGGATATGCAAGATGCTGAAGTGATCGTGGTGGCTATCGAACACGGTAACGACAAACGCATTTCCGAATTAACTCCGTTCCCCAATGAGAAATATGGCGGCGGAAATGGTGATCGATATGTGGATTTCATACGGGAAACGCTCAAACCGCATATAGACGCCAGTTATTCTACCAAAACAGCTTCCAGAGACACCTATATTATGGGATCATCTCTGGGCGGTTTGATTTCTTTCTATGCCGCGCTGAAATATCCGGAGGTTTTTGGGAACGCGGGGGTTTTCAGCCCTTCCTTCTGGTTCAGTGAGAAAATTTACGAATTTGCGCAACAATCTCAGATTTCTGATAAGTCAAAGTTTTATTTCATGGCAGGAGATTCCGAATCTCCAGATATGCTGCCAGATATGCATAGAATGATCGAGCTGTTGAAGGAAAAGGGAGTTGAGGCCCGGCAACTGAAATGGGTCACTCACAAAAACGGCAAGCATCAGGAAGCAACCTGGAAAGCTGAATTTCCGGCGGCCTATTACTGGCTTTTACAAAATGACGATCATGGAAAAGATTAATCTACAGGAGAAATTTGGGAAATTCAGTGATCACTGGCACCCGCGATTACTGGGAGAACTCAATGGTCAGCATGTTAAAATTGCCAAATTACAAGGCGAGTTTGTGTGGCATCATCACGAGGAAGAAGATGAATTATTCCTGGTAATTGAAGGCACGCTGGAAATTGCATTTAAGGATAAAAGCATTCGACTGGAGGAGGGTGAAATGCTCATTGTCCCGAAAGGAGTAGTTCACAAACCAATTGCTCATAAAGAGGTAAAAGTACTCCTTTTTGAACCGGCGGGAACAGTCAACACCGGCGATCAAACAGAGGAACGAACCAGGGATAGAATTGAAAAAATTTAGTCAACTTGTTTATTTTCAGATAATTAAAATATTTTTTTCGTATTTTTAATAGGCTTAATTATCACCCGATGAAAAGCCTGTATTCCATTGCGATCTGCCCGCCGGAAGATGTCGTTCAAATAGTCGCTGAATATAAGAAACCGCTTGCAGACGCTATTGGCTGGTATCGCAGCAAAAATTCTGAAGCGCATATCACCTTCAACCTGTTCTCGGCAGACGAGCGAATTCTGGCGATTTGGGAAACCTATATGCGCTGGTTCAGTTTTCTTATCGCTCCCTTCCCGGTCACCCTGGACTCGACCGATCATTTTAAAAATGGTGCTTTCTTCCTGAAACCTAATCAGGAATCACTACAATCACTGCGTGAATTCATGAACTATTTTCACTTACATTCGCCGCTTTCCGCTCAAACACAAAATAATCCGCATGTATCTATAGGTCGTGGATTAAGCGAAAAGAATTTGCAAATTGCAAAAGAAATGATCAGGAACATCAACCTGAAATTTCTTTGTGATAATTTAGCCATTAGGAAGTATAATCCCGAAAAACAACAATACGAAGTAATCAGTCGCACTTATTTCAATAGCTAATGAAAATCGAAGCCAGTTCACCCGATGAATATATCCAAAACGCGCCGCCAGAGAGACAGGAGGCTTTATCAAAATTACGGGGCGTGATTAAAAGCCATCTTCCGGAAGGTTTTCAGGAAACTATGAGCTACGGAATGATTGGCTATGTGGTGCCACATTCCATCTACCCGAATGGGTATCATTGCGATCCAAAATTACCACTGCCGTTCATGAATCTCGCCAGTCAGAAAAATTTTATCGCCGTTTATAATTCGGCTATCTACGCAGATCAAAAAATTCTCAAATGGTTTGTCGAATCGTATGAGGCTGAGACCGGGAAAAAGCCAGATATGGGTAAAAGTTGTATTCGTTTGAAAAAAATTGACGCCATACCCTATGATCTTATCGGGCAGCTTTCAGCTAAAATGAGCGTCAAAGAATGGATTGCATTATATGAAAAACGCAACGGCTAGGTTTTCTATAAAATTTACCATATCATCCTGGTTCTAACCATTCAAAAAAGATAGTATGAAAATTCTGATTATCGGCGCAAACGGCACGATTGGTCGAGCGGTAACAAACAGCCTCCAGAACGGAAATGACATTATTAAAGTTGGAAAAACAAGCGGCGATTTTCAGGCCGATATTTCCAATTCCAGCTCCATCGAAGACCTGTTCAAAAACATTGGGAAAGTGGACGCGATCATTTTTATTGCCGGGGAAGCCAAATGGGAGCAATTCGAAAAACTTTCCGAAGAAGATTTCTATATCGGCATCCGCAGTAAACTGATGGGCCAGGTGAACCTGGTAAGAATTGGTCAAAAATACCTCCATCAAAAGGGCTCTTTTACGCTTACCACAGGTATTTTGGCTGACGAACCGGTAGACAAAACCACGAGTGCAGCCATGGTGAACGGTGCGATTCATAGCTTTATCAAAGCTGTTGCGCTGGAGTTGGAAAACGGGCATCGCATCAATGCTGTTTCGGCAGATCTGGTAGCAGATGCGAAAGACAAATATCAGGATTTTTTTCCCGGGCATACGCCGGTACCCATGTATAAAGTGACCGATGCCTATAAAAAATCGGTTTTGGGTTTAGGAACCGGCCAGATCATCAGGGTGAAAGCTTAACATCTCAAGCCGGAAACTGTTAATCCTTTCTTAATTTAAACAGACTACTTCTTAAAGCTTTGTTCAGCCAAATGGAACCCATTAGTTTGGGCGCTCAAAAATCAAATTTATGAGAATGAAAAGTGTAATTAGTAGTTTGTTGATCACGCTGGCAATAGGTACAGCAACTGTACAGGCACAGAATTCACCTATCGCTGCGCCGCAACAACAAAAAGTAGAGGTGAGCGATGCGGAACTGGAAAAGTTTGCAGAGGTTTTTCAGCAAATGCGCATGGTGAACCAGGAAGCTCAAAAAGAAATGATGCAGGTAGTTCAGGAGGAAGGTTTTGAATTGCAGCGCTTTAACGAGATCCACCAGGCTTCCATGGACCCGAATAAAGAGATCGAAACCACTCCGGAAGAAGATAAAAAACACCAGAAAGTAGTTAAGGAACTGGAAAGTATGCAACCAAAATTTCAAAAAGAAATGGAAGAAGTGATTGCGAATAGCGACATTTCCATGCAACGTTACCAGCAACTGGCTATGGCCCTTCGCACTGATCCTGAATTACAAAAAAGACTTCAGGAAATCATGCAAAGTTAAATTATTGACAGACCAAATTTCAAGAAGACGAGCTGACTGCTCGTCTTTTTTTATATCAATTTTTAAGGGTATTTTAAATTTTCAGCTGTTCCAAGGCATCAAATTTGTTGTAAATTGAAAAATGCAACGAGGAATGAACAATTCTATAAAACTTGGTCTGGTAATTCTCCTATTACTAAGTTTTTCTGTTCAGTCTCAAGAAGCCGCTATGAAGCAGAAGCAAAGCCTTGAATATACCCATAAGATCGTTCCGGATATCATCTGGCGCGAAGCCTACGTCGCCCTTTCTCATTACCCCGAGTTAAAGGACACTCCTATTGAATTTCGGTTTAAAGACAAGATCAAGAAATCGTTCATGCAGGCACAACCGGTATTTTCAGATCTTTTCAAAAAAAGGAAAAATCGCGGGTACATTATTTTTATGAACAGGGAATTCAATATTGAAGGAAAAAAACTTCATATTGATGAAGTTCCTTCACAGGTCCTTACGGGTTGGTTAGGCCACGAACTTGGGCACGTGATGGATTATAAGAACCGGCACGGATTCGGACTAATCTGGTTTGGAATTAAATACATGACCTCGAAAAACTATATCCGTGAAGCTGAACGTGCAGCAGATACTTACGCCGTGAATCATGGCCTTGGTGAATATATTATCGCAACCAAGGATTTTATCCTGAATGAATCTCAATTATCTGAAACCTATAAAAGCCGGATCAAAGATTTGTATCTTTCTCAGGAAGAGATCATGGTTTTAATTGACGAACTGCACGAAGAGACCAAAGAGCTTCGAGAAGAATTCCAGGAAGAGAAGATTGAAGATATTCGCTAGCGTTTCGCTACAAACTCTTCAAATTCTTTGAATTTATCTTCTTTCATCACTTTTTCCATTTTTACCTGTCCGCCCTTTTTCTTGTTTTCTCCATTCCAATCATGAAAAATATCCGGATCAACGGTATGCACTTTGACTCCTTTCAGAGCTTTGGAACGAGCCACACTATAATTCTTATTGGCATTTTTAAGGTTTCGATCCAAGGCTTCCGCAAGTTTTTCTGGGTTGGCATCATCAGTCGTTCCCAGATACCAGAAATGGTAATATTCACCATCTTCTGCACGTTTCGCGCATACAACGAATTCCGGCACTTTGATATCAAACTCCTCTTCCAGTTCCTGTACCGCGTCGTTCATTTTGTTAACTGAAAGCTGGCTGCCAACCACGTTCAGGAAAAATTTGGTTCTTCCCGTGATACGAATCTCCAGTTTTTCTTTATCGGTGAACTTGATCGTATCACCAATGATATATCTCCAGGCACCGCTCACGGTAGAAATAAGAAGGACGTAATCTATCTCCTCCTCCACCTCGTTCAGGTGAACCACGGGCGCATCATCTGTTAATGAACCGTCTTCATTAATGTATTCTGGTTTAAATGGAACGAACTCGAAATAGATTCCGTTATCAGTGATCAATTTCATGGAATGAGTATCTGGCCGGTTTTGCAAGGCCAGGAAACCTTCGGAAGCCAAATAGGTATCGATAACCTGTACAGGTTTACCCATGAGCGCATCAAAGCTTTTTTCATAAGGTTCAAAAGCGACTCCCCCTGAAGCATAAACCTGAAGGTTTGGCCATATCTCGTGAATATTGGAAACTTTGTGATATTCGATCACTTTTTTAAGCATCAATTCCATCCAGGATGGGATCCCACTTAAAGCACCGATATCCCAGTTCTTGGCATTTTCAGCGATTTTTTGAACCCTTTCGTCCCATTCGTCGATTTTGGCAATTTCTTCACCTGGTTTGTAATAGCTGCGAAACCAAAAAGGAATATTACTGGCGCTGATGCCGCTAATTTCTCCCTCTTCATGATCGCCTTCCTTATGCAGATCAGTGGAACTCCCCAACATCATGATTTCCTTTTCAAAAAAATCAGCCGGAAGATCAAAATTGCTCAGGGCACTTACCTGCTTGATCCCTGCACTTCGAATGGCATCCAGCATATCCTGGGTTACCGGGATGCGCTTGCTGGTTTTGCCAGTGGTTCCCGAACTCAGTGCAAAATAAGGTGGCTTTCCAGGCCAGGTTACGTCTTCCTCCCCTTCGTGATAGCGGTCCCACCATTGTGAGGCAATCTTATTATAATCGAAATAAGGAACCTTTTCAGCAAAAGCCTTTTGCATATTTTCAGCTTCCAGGATTTCCTCAAAGTGATAGTGTTTCCCAAATGCCGTATCCTGCGCTTTTTTCAACAATTCTCTGAGCACTTCCTCCTGCTGTTTGACAGCATCTTCCTCACTAGTGAAATTTTCTTTTATTTCAATTAAACTTTTGATCAGGGAACCAAATATTGCCATAGGTAGTTTATTAATTAGGAGGTAAAGCTAACGAGGCTGAGACGAAACAAAAAGACCCTTATGGAATATTTAACTCGCTGAATTGTAGAATAAATCCTACAAATGGATTAACTTGTGGGAAAATATTGTTAAAATTTCTGTAATATTATGTTACTAAGCGTTTTTAATGTAATATTTACATCCTTAATCTAAATTGTAACCCTACTACTATGAGCCAAACATTACCTCGCACGTACTCTCGTTACAAGATGGTTTCTTATGATGAAGCCTCTCCCGCTGTAAAAGATATTTACGACGATACGAAAAAGACTTTGCAACTTCCATTCGTTTTGAACTGGTTCAAATGCCAAGGAGATAATGAAACCCTTTTAAAAGGTAACTGGAGCAAATTGAAAAACACCCTTATGGAAGGTGAAGTTCCAAACGTGCTGAAACAGCTTATCATTTATAATGTTTCCAAAGAACGCGGCTGTAACTACTGTTCTCACGCTCACGGGATCTTTGCCGACAGCATGAGTTCCATGATCAGCGATGAAGAAGGTTTTAAAGCTACAGAGCATATGAATTCTCCTTCAATGCCGGTAAGTTACCGTACTGCGGTTCAAATTGTCACCAAGGCCGCTCTGAACCATGATGAAATTTCTGACGCTGATTTTGAAGAACTGGAAAATGCCGGTTTTTCAAGAAAAGAAATTCAGGAGTTAATGGCACAGGCAGATTTGGTAAACATGTTGAATACCATCGCAGATGTATCTGGTATCAAGATTGATAACGAACTGCTGGAAACTCCGGAATAACCCGATATTACTTTTCGAAGCCCCCGAATGAGTATTACCCGTAATGCAGCCCAGCTCTATAGGATCACCTATGAAGCCTATTCCAAGTTTGCCAACGACATCAATCGTTGCGCCAACCTTTCGGAAGTGGGAGACGTATGTCAACGTCACTTAAAATACCTGCTGAATTTTCGCCTGATCAGGATGACCATTGAACAGGACGATAAATACCTGGTTTTTGAGCTGTTCAACAACAACCTTGATTACGGCATTCGCAATGGTTCTGAAGTTCTTCCTTATGAAAAAGAGCTTTGTGCCAAGGGCATTCCTATTTATACAGAAGATATTCCTGAAAAGCTGGTGCGAAAGCGCATTGATCTCAATGTGCTTTCGCAACCGGTACTTTGGGGCTGGAATTTTGACAAATATGAACGCAAGGTCCTGGTTTCCATTCTTAGTGACCAGGAGATGAATTTTTCCGCGGGAGATATTGAAATCCTTAAACTGGTCGTAGACTGTATTCAGGCCAAATTCAACGAGATCTACCTGAAACGACAAATCGCTATCCGTAACCAGAATTTACAGGAAGCATACGAAACCATTAAATCCAAAAATGCTGAAATTGAGCATATCGTGGAAAATCAGCAACGTATAATTGAAGAACGAACCAGCGAGATCGCTCAGAAAAACGAAAAATTGCTGCATGTTTCGGTGCTGAATGCACATAATGTACGCGAACCGCTTTCCAGGATCCAGGGAATCATCCAGCTTTTTGAGTATTTTGATGATGATGCCTGCAGAACAGAGCTCGTACCGAAGCTCGAACAATCGGTAACCGAAATGGACAATGTACTGAAAGAAGTCGTGGAAATGGCTTCGAATGAATTAATAGAATTAAAGGCAAGCAGAATATGAAGAAGATTTTTTTGGTAGATGATCAGCCAATAGCCAATTTCATCACGAAGAAGTTACTCGAGGTGGAAGGATTTAACGGTGAAGTACGTGATTTTACCGATTCTACGGAAGCCTTTGAATACCTAAGCAATGAAGATGAATCGCTGATCTTTCTGGATCTTAATATGCCCGTGATGAGTGGCTGGGATTTTCTGGAAGAACTTCAGAAAAGGAACATTAAGCACCAGGTGATTATTTTATCTTCAAGTACCAGCCAGTTCGACATTCAGAAAGCGAAACTCTATCCAGATGTGCTTCAGTATGTCGTAAAACCCATGAATAAACAGAAATTTTTAGAACTTGCAGGAAATATCGATTACCTGAAAGTTTCCTAAATGAATCCACTTCAACCCGATCCGGCACAACTGCTGGAACTGGCCTACGCCAAAATGCCCTTCGGTAAATACGAAGGTATTTTTCTTTCAGACATCCCGGAACCTTATTATGTCTGGTTTAGCCAGAAAGGTTTTCCACAGGGAAAACTCGGCAACCAGATGCGACAGGTCCACGAACTGAAGATCAACAGTTTGGAAGGACTCCTGCGGCAAATCAGGCTGCGCTACCCGGCACCCAAAAAGTGAAACAGGACGCTGTTAAAAAGGTCTTAATATTCGGTTTCCATTTTCAGAGGTTTTTCTATTCTTCTTTGTAATTTAGCGCCCTGAATAAACAACACAACAAAGCACAACCAAAATGGCCGAAACCAAGTATATTTTTGTTACCGGAGGTGTGTCTTCTTCCCTTGGAAAAGGGATTATAGCCGCATCACTGGCCAAATTGCTGCAGGCGCGTGGTTTTAAGACCACTATTCAGAAGCTGGATCCTTACATCAATGTGGATCCCGGAACCTTGAACCCTTATGAGCACGGGGAATGTTACGTTACCGAAGATGGTGCGGAAACCGATCTGGATCTTGGCCATTATGAGCGTTTCCTGAATGTGAATACTTCACAGGCAAATAATGTTACCACTGGCCGAATTTACCAGAGCGTGATCGAAAAGGAGCGCCGTGGGGAATTCCTGGGGAAAACGGTTCAGGTCGTGCCCCATATTACCAACGAGATCAAAGAACGCGTACAGATACTTGGGAAAAATGGCGATTATGATATTGTGATCACCGAAATTGGCGGTACCGTTGGGGATATTGAATCCCTGCCTTACATTGAAGCGGTGCGGCAGTTGAAATGGGAATTGGGAGATGACAATGCCCTGGTGATCCACCTTACACTTGTCCCCTATCTTTCGGCAGCCGGTGAACTGAAGACCAAGCCTACCCAGCACAGTGTAAAAACCCTGATGGAAAGCGGGATCAAAGCCGATATCCTGGTGTGCCGTACCGAGCATGAACTGTCAGACGACATCCGGCGAAAACTGGCAATTTTCTGTAATGTTCGCCAGGAAGCCGTAATCCAGAGTATCGATGCACCCACGATTTACGACGTGCCGAACATGATGCTGAAAGAAGGACTCGACACGGTAACCCTGAAGAAACTGGCTTTACCAGATGATTCCACTCCAAACCTGGACAGATGGAACCAGTTCCTGGAAAGGCACAAAAATCCAAAAGCCGAAGTCCATATTGGGCTGATCGGTAAATACGTGGAATTACAGGATTCCTACAAATCCATCCTGGAAGCTTTTATCCACGCGGGTGCGGAAAATGAGGTTTCGGTGAACGTGGAGTATATTCATTCCGAATTCATCAACGAAAACACCATTCATAACAAGATCAGTCATCTGGACGGGATTCTCGTAGCTCCAGGATTTGGAGAACGAGGGATCGAAGGGAAAATCGATGCGGTGCGATACGCCCGTGAGAACGACCTTCCGTTCCTGGGAATCTGCCTTGGAATGCAAATGGCCGTGATCGAATTTGCCAGGAATGTGCTTCAGTTGAAGGGAGCTAATTCTACGGAAATGGATCCGCAAACCAAACATCCGGTCATCGATCTAATGGAAGCGCAAAAAACAGTTACCCACAAGGGTGGCACTATGCGCCTGGGTGCCTGGGATTGTGAGCTTTCAGAAGATTCGGTCATTATGAAAGCCTATCAGCAGAAAGATATCAGCGAAAGACACCGTCATCGCTATGAATACAATAACAAATACAAAGAACAGCTGGAAAAAGCGGGACTTGCCAGTACGGGGATCAACCCTGAAACCGGACTCGTGGAAGTGGTCGAAATCCCGGAACATCCCTGGTTCGTAGGCGTGCAATACCACCCCGAATATAAAAGTACCGTGGCCAATCCACATCCGCTATTCGTGGCATTCGTCAAAGCCGCGTACGAACACATGCTGAAAAATAAAGATGCCAAGTTGACACATAAGCAATAATTGGCTGTTTTTTTGACCAAAGAGCAACAAGTAATATAGAGAATGGAAGAAAAGAAAATTGACATTCAATCCATAATTGGATTTATTTTGATTGGTGGTATCCTGATATGGATGCTCTACAATAATAAACCTGAAGAAGAAGTTCAGGACAACCCAAAAGACCAGACCGAGCAGATCGTAGAAAAATCGCAGCAGGAACCCGTACAGGAAGAACAGGCCAGAGATTCTGTGGCGAATGATTCTACCGCACTGGTTGCCGCTCAAAAGAAACTGGGCGCTTTTGGTTATTCTTCTACCCTGTCATCAGCTCAGGGCGGAACCACGACTCTCGCCAACGATGTACTGGAGCTAAAGGTTTCCAATAAAGGTGGTTATATTCAGGAAGCTAAACTGAAGAATTTCAAGACTTATGACTCTGTTCCCGTTTATATTATCAAAGACGGAAATGCCACTTTCAATCTAAATTTCAATACTACAGATGGTCGTAGCCTGAACACGGAAAACCTATTCTTCCAGCCGGAACTTACCGAAAATAACGGAAGTCAGGTGCTTTCCATGAAGCTGAAGGTTTCTGAAAATGAGTTCCTGGAATACCGTTATTCCCTGAAACCAGGTGAATATATGATGGATTTCAGTATTCGTTCACAAGGTTTAAGCGGAGTTCTGGATGCTTCTCAAACACCAAATTTAGACTGGCAAATCAAGGGTTACCGTCACGCGAAAAGCATTTCCTATGAAAATAGGTACACCGATCTGGTTTACGAATACGGCGGCGGAGATGATGACAATATCAGGAGTGGTGACGATGAAGAGGAAAATGTAAGCTATATCGCCTATAGACAGCATTTCTTTACCTCCATTTTATTAACCGATACGCCTTTCGAAAAAGTTAATTTCAATGTTACTGATCTGGTAGAAGATGAAGATGTAGATACGGTTTACACCAAAAACTTTGCTTCCACCATTCCGCTGGAATTAAAAGCCGGAGAATTGAATTATAATATGAACTGGTACTACGGTCCGGCTGATTATAAGATCCTGAATGATTACGATCGCAACCTGGATGAAGTGATTCCTCTTGGATGGGGAATCTTCGGGTGGATCAACAAATACATTTTCATCCCGTTCTTTGCTTTTCTAAGCGGATTTCTTCCGAGTTATGGTTTGGCAATTATTGCAATGACTATTGTGGTGAGGATCGTGCTTTCTCCTGTCACCTATAAATCATATTTGTCTCAGGCAAAAATGAAGGTTTTAAGGCCAGAGATCAATGAGATCAACGAGAAGTACAAAGATAATGCGATGAAAAAGCAGCAGGAAACAATGAAGCTGTACAGCAAAGCAGGTGCCAGCCCTATGAGCGGTTGTCTACCGGCGCTGATGCAGATCCCGGTTTTCTATGCCCTTTTCCAGTTCTTCCCGAGTGCATTCCAGTTAAGGCAAAAAAGCTTCCTGTGGGCAGATGATCTATCCAGTTATGATGTGATCGCACACCTTCCGTTTAAAATTCCATTTTACGGAGACCACGTAAGTTTATTCCCAATTCTGGCAGCTATCGCCATTTTCATTTACATGACGATGACGACAGGCCAGAGCATGCAGGCGAACCAGCAGCCGGGAATGCCAAATATGAAGTTTTTAATGTATCTGTCTCCGCTATTCATGTTGATCTTCTTCAACAACTACGCGAGTGGACTTTCATTATATTATTTCACTTCCAACCTGATTACTATTGGGATCATGTTAGTGATCAAGCACGTGATCATCGACGAGAATAAAATCCACGCGAAAATTCAGGAGAATAAGAAGAAACCTCGTAAAACGAACAGGTTTACGCGTAAGTTCCAGGAAATGATGGAACAGGCGGAAGAACAACAGAAGAAACAAGGTAGAAAATAAGCAAAAAGCCCGGTATTACCGGGCTTTTTCATTTTTGGGGAATGTAGGTTTAAAGTTCTGGTAGGAGCACCGTATCGATCACGTGAATAACTCCGTTGGTAGCCTGAACATCAGCAGCGATTACTGTAGACATCCTGTCGTTGGCATCAGTAATTGTTACGGCATCGCCCAGATTAACGGTGAATGTATCTCCATTCAGTGTGCTCACCTCCATGCCATCTGTAAGATCACCAGAGCGAACATTCGCTTCAGCTACGACATGGTACGTCAATACGGCAGAAAGGGTTTCCGCGTCTATATCATCCAGTGAGGAAGCTTCCAGTTCTTCTAATAAAGCAGCGAAAGCATCATCAGTAGGAGCAAAAACGGTAAAAGGCGCAGGAGAATCCATGGCCATTAAAGTTTCTACGTAGGTGTAATCTTCTTCCCTGGTAAGCGCACTCACTAAAATGCTGAAAGTAGGGTCTGCAGTGGCAAAAGTGGTCACATCCGGCAATCCGATAACCGAGTCGACCGCATGAATCACTCCGTTATCTACTTCCACATCGGCAGTGGTCACTGAAGCCACACCATTGATCATCACCCCATCGCTGGTATTGATGTACAGGCTCAATGGTTCTTCGGAAGCACCATACACGGCCATACTTTCAATATAACCGGTAGAAAGATTAGAAGACATGATTTCTCCTTCCTGAACGTGATATAGCAAAACCTGCGTCAAAAGATCGGTCGGGACTTCATCCAAAGAAGCAAAACCATTTGCTGAAAGAAAGGCAGCGAAAGCATCATTATCTGGGGCAAAAACGGTGAAATTCGTGTCACTATCTAAGGTGGCAGTGAGACCGGCGGCATCAATTGCGGCAGCTAGAGACGAATAGTCGTCGTTACTGTTTACAAAATCAATGATCGAATTGGTTTCCATCACATCATCTGTTTCTGGTTCAGGATCTACTACGCTCATGTCATCATCGATCATGAAGTCGTCATCTTCATCACAGGAAGTAAATAAAAGCAGGGAACATAATCCCAAGACCCATAATTTTGGTAGTTTCGAAATAAAATTCATAATACAGAGTTTTAATAATGTTGGTCTGCTAAAAATAATTCCTGAAAAAAGGAACATTTGTTTAATGTTTGTTAATAATGAATAAACACAAGTTAAATTTAATCATTCTATTACTACTGTCTTTCAGTGTGTTAGGTCAGGTAAATCAAAAAGATGTCAACGGAAAAAGGCACGGGAAATGGCAGGTCAATTTTGAAGGAACCACCAATCCCAAATTCGAAGGAAACTTTGATCATGGCCAGCGAACAGGTGTTTTTAAATTCTATAAAAAAGGTTTTTACGAACATCCTTCGGCGATCATGGATTTTGGAAACGGCCAGGATTCAGTGAGTGTCACCTACTACACCCAAACGGGGAAACCAATCAGCCAGGGAAAAATGATCGATCGCCTAAGAGAAGGAAAATGGACGTATTTCCACCAGATGAATGACAGTGTCATGATGATCGAGCACTATAAAAATGATAAGTTAAATGGATTTCAGGAAACCTTTTATCCCGATGGAAAGCTGGCAGAAAAAACCCATTATGTCATGGGCGTCATGGATGGCAGCAGCCAGATCTTTGCAAAAAATGGCCAGGTTCTGAAAGATCTGCATTATTCCGAAGGTGAACTGGATGGAAAAGCGGTGTATTACAATCCTCGCGGCGAAATGCAAATGGAAGGCTCCTACCGCAAAGGCAGCAAAACCGGAATCTGGAAATACTATGAAGACGGAAAAGTTACTGAGCAGAACTATGACTCAAAAAAATAATACCTTTAAAATCCTAAATTTAATCATATGAAAAAGATCCTATTTATGTTTTTGGCAGCAACGATGATCACTGCCTGTAGTAAAGATGACGATTCACCAAAGACTGACGGTGATGAACCAATTCTGGGCCAGTGGTTTTTGATTGATGCTCGCGCCGGCAGTGTGAATAACACGCTTACTGAATGTCAGCAACAATCTTCAATTACTTTCAATGAAGATGGTTCCGCCCAATCTGAATATTACGAAGAAACCGAAGGAACCTGTAATCTGGAATCTTCAGAAGAAGGAACATGGATGCACAATTCAGACGGTACGTACACCATTGATGCACCGATTTATGGAGAGATCACCGGTACCGCTAATTTCGAAGGTTCCACAGGATTTACCTTTACCAGCCCGGACCTGGCTCCTATAGTTTTAGTTTTTGAAAAATAACACGATCCATAATGATTATAAAAGGTGGCTTTCGCCACCTTTTTTTATTTCGTAATTTTGCCGCGTTTCCACCGACAGAAACCCGGAAAAAGATTCAGATTATGAAAAAAGTTGTTGTAGGACTTTCAGGAGGAGTAGATTCTAGTGTTTCGGCCTATTTGCTAAAAGAGCAGGGTTACGAAGTGATCGGGCTGTTTATGAAGAACTGGCACGATGATTCGGTTACGATTTCAGATGAATGCCCCTGGCTGGACGACAGCAACGACGCCATGATGGTGGCTGAAAAATTGGGTATCCCGTTTCAAACCGTCGACCTCAGCGAGGAATATAAGGAGCGCATCGTAGATTATATGTTCAATGAATACGAAAAAGGCCGTACGCCTAATCCCGATGTTCTCTGTAACCGCGAGATCAAATTTGACGTGTTCTTGAAGATCGCTCTTTCACTTGGCGCTGATTACGTGGCTACTGGCCACTATTGCCGTAAGGCTACGATCGAAAAAGACGGGGAAACCTATTACCAGCTGCTGGCCGGAAAAGACAAAAACAAAGACCAGTCTTACTTCCTCTGCCAGCTCACTCAGGAACAGCTCTCTAAAACGCTTTTCCCTATTGGGGAATTAGAAAAAGTGGAAGTTCGTAAAATTGCTGCGGAACAGGAACTGGTTACCGCCGGAAAGAAAGATTCCCAGGGACTTTGTTTCATCGGAAAAGTGCGGCTGCCAGATTTTCTTCAGCAGAAATTGAAACCAAAAGAAGGCGTGATCGTAGAAGTTCCCGCCAATACCGAAATTTTTTCTGAAGAAACCGAACGGGCTTTTGACTCCAAAATCGAGGAATTGGAGCATCTTTCCAAAAAATACAAATATCATCAAACCGACGGAAAAGTGGTGGGTCAGCATCAGGGCGCTCATTATTTTACCAAAGGCCAACGTAAGGGTCTTGCTGTGGGCGGGACACCAGAACCACTTTTCGTAATTGATACCGATGTGGAAGAGAACGTGATCTACACCGGCCAGGGTAAGGATCATCCCGGGATCTACCGCAAGGCGCTGTTTATAAACCCGGAAGAGGTGCACTGGATTCGTCGCGACCTTGCTATCAAAGCCGATGAGGAACTGAAAGTACTCGCCAGGATTCGTTATCGCCAGCCGCTGCAGGAAGCCACTCTCTACCAGACAGAGAACGGCATGTACGTGGTTTTTGAAGAAGAACAGGCATCGATCACCGAAGGCCAGTTTGTAGCCTGGTATAATCAGGAAGAAGAACTGCTTGGATCCGGAGTAATTTCGTAAATTATCGGGAAGATCCTATTTCCCGATAATGCTGCAAAAACTGCCATTTTTACTATTCTTTTTCTGTTGCTGTTCTTTTGGCCAGCAGGAACATGCCTGGATTTATTTCAAGGATAAACCTTCTGCTGAAACTGCGCTTCAGAATCCGCGTAGCATTCTTTCCGAAAGAGCTTTGCAGCGAAAACAGCGTTTCCAGATTCCTGTTGATTTTCGGGATATCCCGGTGGAAGAAGCCTACATTTCCGCTGTAAAAGCTGAAAATACTATCACAGTAATGGCGAAATCAAAATGGCTGAACTGTGTACATGTCATTGGTGAGCAGGACGCTATCGAGGAACTGGCCAATTTGCAGTTCGTTCAGCAAATCGAATTTGCTCGCGATGAACTGAATGAACGAGCTGCTTTTGCGCTCAAGCAGCCATTTTCCAAATTTGGAACTACTGAAATTTTTGACTACGGCTATTCTTCAGATCAGGTGGAAATGCTGGAAACAGATTATCTTCATGAGCAGGATTTAACCGGTCAAAATTTAGTCATTGCGGTGCTGGATGCCGGTTTTCCCAATGTAAAGCAACTGGCAGCTTTTGAGCGAATGCGTGACAAAGGGCACCTGCTTGGCGGTTATGACTTCACCCATCGTTCAGAAAATTTTGATAAGCCTGAACTGAGCAATCATGGCACACTGGTGCTTTCCACCATGGCCGGTTACGTCCCCGGCTATTTGATTGGCACCGCTCCGGATGCCGATTATTATCTCTTTTGCACGGAAGTAGCCGAATCTGAAACTCCGGTGGAAGAAAGTTACTGGGTGGAAGCGGCAGAAAGAGCCGACAGCCTGGGAGTGGATTTGATCAATTCTTCCCTGAGCTATTCGCTTTTCGACGATCCCGGTTATAATTACCGTTTTGAGGATATGAACGGGCAAACTTCCTTTGTTTCCCGCGGGGCCAATATCGCGACTGAAAAAGGCATTCTAGTGGTTGTTTCCGCAGGAAATAGCGCCGAAAGCACCGTCTTCCCCGGCATTGGCGCTCCCGCTGACGCGCAGGTACTTACCGTGGGCGCGGTAGATGCAAACAGGGATTATGTTCGTTTCAGCTCTGTAGGGCCAACTTCAGACGGTCGCATAAAACCTGATGTCATGGCACAGGGCTTTCGATGTATTGCCGCCAATGAGCGCAACGAGATCGTGCAGGTAAGCGGCACTTCGTTCTCCTCTCCTATCCTCGCGGGTTCGGTAGCCAGTTTCTGGCAGGCCTTTCCGGAAATGACCAATCTGGAGATCATGGATCTGGTAAAACGAGCTTCTTCAAATGCTCAAAATCCCGATAACCTCATCGGCTACGGAATCCCGAATTTCAGGATGGCGCTTGAAAATACCGAAATGAACAGCTATTTTTCTGAAGAGTTCTATGTTTTTCCGAATCCCGTTTCCGAAGAACTCTATTTCGCCAGCCCGGAACAACATTATGACGTTTCAATTTATGACCTTACCGGGAAATTATTGCTGTACCAGCAGAACGTAAATAAGAAAATTGACCTTTCAGGCTTTTCCAGGGGAATTTATATTGCTAAGTTTGAACGACAGAATTTTAGAAAATCCCTGTTGATATCCAAAAAATGAAGCAAAATAGAATTACCGAACTTTTCAATATCGAGCATCCTATCATCCAGGCCGGAATGATCTGGGCGAGCGGCTGGAAACTAGCCAGTGCCGTATCTAATGCCGGCGGACTAGGAATTATTGGTGCAGGCTCCATGTACCCCGATGTCCTGAAAGAACATATTACCAAGTGTAAAAATGCGACTTCCAGGCCTTTCGCGGTAAATGTCCCTATGCTTTATCCAGATATTGAAAAGTTAATGGAGATCATTATGGAGGAACAGGTGCCCATCGTATTCACATCGGCTGGAAACCCGAAGATCTGGACCAAAACCCTCCAGGAACACGGAATTAAAGTGGTGCATGTAGTTTCCAGTGTCAAATTTGCCATAAAATCCCAGGAAGCCGGCGTGGATGCTGTAGTCGCTGAAGGTTTTGAAGCAGGCGGTCACAATGGTCGTGATGAAACCACCACTTTCACACTGATCCCAATGGTCCGGGAAAAAATTTCCATTCCATTAATTGCTGCAGGAGGAATTGCCACCGGGCGCGGCATGCTTGCCGCTATGGTTCTGGGAGCCGATGCCGTCCAGGTAGGAAGTCGGTTTGTGGCTACACCTGAAGCATCGTCGCATCAGAATTTTAAAGATCGGGTCGTAGCCGCCAGCGAAGGCGACACCGTGCTGACCCTCAAAGAACTCGCTCCGGTTCGGCTGTTGAAAAATAAATTCTACGAAGACGTCCAGGCCCTGTATGCAAAATCTCCAAGTAAGGAAGAACTTATTGATTTACTGGGAAGAGCACGTGCCAAAAAAGGCATGTTTGAAGGTGACCTGGAAGAAGGGGAACTGGAAATTGGGCAGGTTTCGGGACTTATTCATGATATCAAGCCCGCGGCAGCGGTCGTTCAGGAAATGATCAGGGAATTCGAGCAGGCTAAAAAAGAAGTTGCTGATTATTGATGCTGGAAAGATTTCAGCTTTTCCAGTTCGCGATCAATATACACCTGCCATTCTAATTCTTTATTTCGATTTTCACTGTGCGAAGTCTCCTTATCAAATCGCTCCTGCATGGCTACACGTTCCGATTCTATTTTCTGATAGATCCGCCGAAGATCCAGCCTTACCGTACGGCCAATTTCATAATTTTCCAGCGCCTGCTGCAATTTTCGGGCATGGAGTTCTGAAATATCAAAATGGGCCCGTTCATGCTCCAGCAAATAATCGGCATCCGTTATAGTAGCTTTTCTCCAGGACAACTCGGGATAAAAACTGCAACTGACTTCAAAAACCAGTATTGGCTCCCCTGAAGCGGTACTGTAGCTCCAGCTGTAACCAATCCCCGAGTTTACATTGGCTGAATACGGACTGTTTTCTTCCGGTGCTCCGCGGAAATCACTCCATGTGATGGGACGATTCTGGGACCAGCTGATCTTTTCTTGCTGGGCTTCCGAAGAAGAAGACCCAAAAAACCATACAATCGCGATGAGACAGTACTGCCAGCGGATCATGGATAGGTGAAAGAAATCAGCTTTTCAATATCTGGATGCAGGCTAAACAAAACCGGGCAGGTCCTAGCCGTATTTTCAAGGATCTTTGTATCCTTTTCAGCGTAGGATTTTGGGAACTTCACGTTCACTTCGATTTTGGAAATACGCCTGGGATCGGAAGACATGGTTTTAGTCACTTCCGCAGTGGTACCAACCAGGTCCACTCCCAAACTTTCTGCTTTGATCCCCATTACCGTAATCATACAGGTCGCCAAAGCATTGGCAACGGTATCGGTTGGAGAGAAGGCCTCACCTTTTCCGTGGTTATCAACCGGCGCGTCTGTAATCATTTTGGAACCGCTTTGCAGGTGTTCTGATTCGGTTCTAAGATTTCCCTGATAAATGACTTTAGAAGTTATTCCCATTTGCCTCGCTGATATTTAGTTGTTCATCAAGTTGTAAGATATAGACCGCGTCATTGCTGAAACCGCCGTTCATATTCGGAATATAATGGAACTTATTCTCATAATATTCTGTGTACCCAGGATACTGGTTAAAAGACTCGTAAAGATCTTCTGAAGAAGCCAGCCTCAATAGTACATCCATGGTAAGGTCATAGCCACGCATCGCAAAACGTTCCGGTTCGTTTCCAAAACGTTCCTGATACCTGCGAATGAATTCATTATCACTTTCAAGATTGTATTCCTTGTCTACTGAAGGATAATGCAATTTGAGTTTTCCCAGGTGATTGTTCGAGATCAGGTCACTTTCAAAAGCATCATTCTTATCAGTAGTTAGTAGCGTAATATCGTGTTCACGCGCCAGCCTGTTCAGGGCTGCAGTTGTGCTGCTTACCACGTTAATATTGTCTGATTCCAAAATGACCCAATTAGGCCCTGCGGCCATCACCGCGGCGAGTTTCTGGTCACCCACAAAATTGTCGCTGGGACTTACGAATCTTGCGGAAGGCATGCGGCTGCTGAGTTCATCACGAACCTTAAAGTGCTTGCCATCTGCCACTACTATAATATTCTTTCCTGCCGAATTCTTCGCAATATATTCCAGCATGGCATTTTCCAGGACCTTGTCGGTTGGACGCGCCTGGAAAAGGTTGGAATAATTGTACATTTCACTGCTGGAAAGCGGTGAAATTACCGGGATGTTCTTAGACTGTAACCTGGAAGCCGCAGCTTCAGCGGTTTGCTTAACAAGCGGACCAATTACCACATCTGTTCCTGAGAAATCGTTCATGTTCAGAATATTGGCCACTTCCCCAGGATTTCGCTTCGTATCATATACTTTCAGGTTGGTGGAAATTCCCATTTTCGCGGCATCTTCCACAGCCATCAGTATTCCACTGTAAAAATCAAGGGAAACACGCGTGACTTTCTCTTTCAGTATCAAATCTTTATAAGAAGCCAGTGAATCTATTTCCACTTTTTCGGTGTGATATGGTAACATCACAGCGATGTTCTTGGTGCTACGGTTTCGGATCTCGTTTTTAAGATCCATTTTTTTCGAAGCTTTCGCGGGGTCATTACTGGTCAAAACAGCATCAGGGTTTTCCTTGGTCGGCACCTTCAGCACCATTCCGTATTTCAGGCCATCCTGTAGAGCGGGATTTAGTCTTTTCAAAGAGTCCTGTGTGACGCCAAATCGCTGCGATAGACTGAAAAGTGTTTCCTGTTTCTGAACTTCATAAAAACGAAAACGCTCATCGGTAATGATCACCGGTTCGTCTTTCAGGACATTGGTACCTACGCGAATCATCATTCCCGGTTGCAGCATTTCCACCATCGGGTTCAAATCATCCAGTTCTTCAACCGTCATTCCATATTTACGAGCAATACCGAATTTAGTTTCCTTCGGAAGAACGATATGTTCCCTGGTTTTTCGATCCTGGACCGGTTTGCTGCCGGTAGTTTTGTAAGGGACGCTTACGGGATTGCTATTCACATTTCCGGTTGCTACCGCGGCAGCCGTGGTTCCCGCCACCGGGATCCTGATCGTTTCACCCATCTGGAGTTCCTTGCTGTACAGCTGCTTGTTGAAGCGTTTGATATCGTCTATGCGAACATTGTATTCTTTGGAAAGGCTGTATAACGTTTCCTTTTTCTGAACTTTATGCTCTACGAATTCGGCTTTGTTGTTACCTGACGCAGTTTTTTCAGAATCATTTATAGGAATTACCAGCTTTTCATTGATCGAGATCCCTTCTTTCGCATCGGGATTGTATTTGTAAATATCTTCCTCGTCCAGGTGATACTTCTGAGAAATACTGAAGACCGTCTCCCCCTTTTCAACGGTATGATATTTATACTCCTGGGCCCGGGCAGAACTCGAGTACATTCCCAGTAGGAAACAAATTACAATTAGGTATCTCATGCTGATTTTTTTAGTTTGGTTTTTAGTCGCTTACTCCCATTCGATGGTCGCCGGCGGCTTGGAACTGATGTCATACACCACTCTATTAACGCCTTTTACCCGGTTGATTATTGTATTAGACGTCTTTTGAAGGAATTCATAGGGTAAATTCACCCAGTCTGCAGTCATTCCATCAGTCGATTCTACGGCCCTTAAAGCGACCACCTGCTCATAGGTTCGCTCATCTCCCATCACTCCTACAGATTGAACTGGTAGAAGAATCGCTCCTGCCTGCCATACTTTATCATACAACATCCAGTCACGTAGGCCCTGGATAAAGATATGGTCTACTTCCTGAAGGATACGAACTTTTTCCGCTGTGATATCTCCAAGAATACGGATCGCAAGACCTGGTCCCGGGAACGGGTGTCTTCCTAATAATTCTTTGGCGATTCCCAGTTCAGCTCCTACTCTACGTACCTCATCTTTAAAAAGCATTCTCAGCGGCTCCACTACTTTCAGCTTCATTTTTTCGGGTAAACCACCCACATTATGGTGTGATTTGATCGTTACGGAAGGTCCGTTTACAGAAACCGATTCGATCACGTCCGGATAGATCGTTCCCTGAGCCAGGAAAACCACGTCCTGAATGGAATGAGCTTCATCATCAAAAACATCAATAAACGTATTCCCGATCGCTTTACGCTTCAGTTCCGGATCGGAAAGGCCTTTCAGCGCATCCAAAAAACGTGCCGAAGCATCGACACCTTTTACGTTCAGCCCCATATCCTTATACTGGTGCAAAACGCTTTCAAACTCATCTTTTCTCAGTAGGCCGTTATTCACGAAGATACAATAAAGCTGGTCCCCAATGGCCTTGTTTAACAAAACCGCGGCAACAGTGGAATCTACACCTCCGCTTAATCCAAGGACCACTTTCTGGTTCCCGATCTTTTCCTTCAGCTCATCTACAGTAAGGTCCACGAAGGCTCCCGGCGTCCAGCTTTGTGCTGTTCCAGCGATGTGAACCAGGAAGTTTTCAAGCAGCTGTTTTCCATCGGTAGAATGATAAACTTCAGGATGAAACTGGATGGCGTAGGTCTGTTCTCCTTCAATACGGTAAGCAGCGTTCAATACATCAGTAGTACTGGCAAGGCGTACCGCATTTTCCGGAAGGTCAATGATCGTATCACTATGACTCATCCAAACCTGCGAATTCTCTTTAATTCCCGCAAACAGTTCTTCCGCATCTTTAATAACGGAAAGGTTGGCACGGCCGTATTCCCGGCTACCCGAAGGTTCTACTTTTCCGCCGTTGAAATGAGCCAGATATTGCGCACCATAGCAAACGGCCAGCAGAGGCAGTTTCCCGCGAATCCTGGAAAGATCTGGATGGGGTGCATTTTCTGCTCTTACCGAGAACGGACTTCCTGAAAGGATGACCGCTTTAAAACCGGAAAGGTCTTCTGGTACTTTTGAAAATGGATAAATTTCACAGTAAATATTGAGTTCTCTTACTCTTCGCGCGATGAGTTGGGTGTACTGAGAACCAAAATCGAGGATGAGGACGTTGTTTTGCATGCACAAAAATAGAAATTTGAGACTAAAATAAAACCCCGCAAAAGATTAAATTTAAGAGACTTTCACCAGCCTTTTATATTTTTCTGAAGCTCACCTCATAAACTGAAATTTTCGCTGTATTTTTAATAGCATCATCAAAAATCCTAACCAAGATGAAATTTATCGGAGCCCTCATTTTTTCAGTCGCTATTGTGATTGCCGCCTACTTTCTTGGCCATGCCTATGTTTCCCGCGCCAATCCAGACGGCGTCATTTCCGTGACCGGTGCGGGTTCAGAAAACTTTACTTCAGATCTGATCGTTTGGGAAGGCACGTTCAGCCGGATGAACCAGAACCTGGAACAGGCTTATAACCAACTTAACCGTGATAAGGAAACGGTAAGGCAATACCTGCTGGGGAAAGGCATCAAAGATGACAACATCGTATTTAATTCGGTCAATACGATGGAGCAACGCGAAAATCAGTACCAGAACGGGAATTACGTGGGCAGTTATTTCAAAGGTTATGAGCTTACTCAAAGTGTCAAAATCGAATCGAACGACGTGGAAAATATCGAACAGGTTTCCCGCGAGATCACCGAGCTGCTGAACAAAGGAGTGCAGTTCAATTCCCAGCCGCCACGATATTACTATTCAAAACTGGCCGATCTCAAGCTTGCCATGATCTCAAAAGCTACTGAAGACGCGCGACTAAGAGCCGAAAAGATCGCCGAGAACAGCGGCGGAAAACTCGGTGAGCTGAAAAGTGCCAATATGGGCGTTTTCCAGATCACCGGCCAGAACAGCGGTGAAGATTTTAGCTGGAGCGGTGCTTACAACACGAACGATAAAAAGAAAACCGCATCTATTACGATGCGGCTGGAATATGAAATAGACTGATTTTAAGACAAGGTCTCCAGTATTTTATCAATATCATCTTCAGTAGTATCAGGATTGATAAAACAGAACCTGATCACGCTCTCGCCCTTATAGCTTGAAGGCGTTACCAGCGCAAAACCATCGCGGTGGTTCTTATAGGTCCAGTTTCGGTAATCTTCAGCGGTCCAGCCTTTTCTTTTAAAAAGCACCACGGAAAGACTTGCCGGCCGTACCAGTTCCAGGTCTTCATGTCTCCCGATCTTTTCCGCAGAGATCTGAGCCAGTTCGATCCCGCGTTCAATGGCTTCTCGGTATTTGTTGGTTCCGTGCATCGCTAAGGAAAACCATAAAGGCAGCCCACGCAATCTTCGGGTAAGCTGAATTTGATAATCTGCCGGATTGAAACCCTGCGCCCCTTCATCTTTAAAAATTTCAAGATAAGCTCCTTTTTGAGAATGCGCTTTTTCAGCCAGGGAAAGGTCCTTGTAGATAACCGCTCCACAATCGTACGGTGAAAACAGCCATTTATGAGGATCAATCGTAATGCTATCTGCACGTTCGATTCCGTTAAATAAATGCCTGACGGAATTTGCCGCCAGGGCACCGCCTCCATACGCGCAATCTACATGTAGCCAGATTCGCTCTTTTTCGCAGAGATCGGCTATGGAATCCAGTTCGTCGATGATCCCGGCATTGGTCGTACCCCCGGTCGCCACAACAGCAAAAAGCCTGTTACGGTCTGTTTCCGAAAGATTTTCGATCTCCTTCTGAAGATCTTTTCCGGAGAGAAATTCCTCTTCGGAATTGATAAGGTGCACATCGGCATCCATCACCTTGGCCATCGATTTAATCGAACTGTGCGCGCCATTGGATGTTAACAAGAGTACACGTTCTTTCTGAAATTTTGGGTTTTGTGAGCGCCATTCTTCCCGCGCCGTCACCAAAGCCGACAGGTTTGCTGCCGTACCGCCGCTGGTGAAAACGCCAAAAGCCGTTTGTGGCAATCCGGTTAAGGAGACCAGCCATTTCATGGCCTGGTTCTCGCAAAAAATGCCACCTGCTCCTTCCATCCAGTAGGCTCCGTGAATACTGGATGCTGAAGTCACCAGGTCAAACATGATCGCAGCCCGTGTTGGAGCCGCAGGCACAAAGGCCAGGTGCCGGGGGTGGTCAATTGGTACCGTTGCCTTGACCAGCACATCCCGAAACAGCTGAAACGCATTTTCGCCTCCAATCCCTTCCGGAGTAATCGTTTCTCCTACAATTCGCAACAACTCTTCTTCCTTTCGCGGGGAGCCCAGTTCGGGTGTAACATTGGAGATACGGTCTATGGTGTATTTCATGACATCGAGCGTCATTTCCACCAGGTCCATATCTATGGTATGCATTCTATTCTTCTCCAAAAGTGATGATTTTAAAATTGAAATCCAGTGGCTTCAGCTCCTGCAACAGGGTATCGATCAAAACGGGACCATATTCGTCATAATATTCTGAAAAATTCACCTGTCTTTCCTGAAGGCTTCGATTAGGGAACAATTCATTCTGAAGTTTGGAAATTCGTTCGACCTCGTCTTTGAGTTTGCGCTTCTGGGCTTTTAACAGGCGCTTTTCAAGATTATCGAGTCCTTTTAATTGCTTTACTTCCTGTGCCTTGACAGCTGAAAGAAAAGTAGGATCGGTTTGCTCGGCCAGGTTATAAAGCTCCTCAAATTGAGCTACGAGATGTTCTTTCTGAGGATCGAAATTGATATCGATATTCGAAATTTCCCGAACCTTCCTATTGATGAGTTCATGCTGCTTCAGGAACAGCTCCTTCAGCTCGATATGCAGTTTTTTTCGTTTGTCGTTTTGCTTGCGTGATTGCAGTAAGGCGGAATTCCGAAGTAACAGGATCGGAAAAGTGATCTTTTCAGCTTCGAAATACTTTTTCAGTTCAAACCAGTAAGCAAGTTCACCGCCTCCACCGATATAACACAGATTGGGCAAAATAACTTCCTGATACAGCGGTCGCATTACCACATTCGGGCTAAAACGCTCGGGATGATCTTCCAGTTCTTCCAGGAGTTCTTCGCGGCTCCAGTTTATTTCAGTCTCATGCACATAATAGCGATCATCGCGCAGGATGATTCGCTCCCGAAGTTCTTCAGTTAGATAAAAAAGATTGATCTCCCTGGGATTCACCTGGAGCGCATATCCCAGCTTCTCAAGTTCTTCCAGCGTCCCGGCGGTGGCTTTACTGGACGTTTGCTCCAGCAATTCAGTTTTGGCGTAGGCCTGAAAATAGGTTTTGAGGCGCGAATCCTCCGCATCCAGGATCACCAGGCCTTCTTTCCCAAACAACTGGTTGGCGATAAATCGAGTGGCATCGGTAAGATTTTCATGTTTCAGATAGCCATCAGAAAAAAGTTTCTTCAGGTATTCAGCATTTTCCCCGCCTCCCAATTCTGCGGAAAACAACTCAAAGACCTCGTCCAGACCACTGATTTTCAAATAGCCCACGGCGGTCTTCCCGGCCCGCTCATCAGCATTATTCCACTTGAATTTTTTTCCGTGTAAATTGAAGTAATTGATCTCCTCAAAATCATGATCTTCTGTCGCCATCCAGTAGACCGGGACAAAATTATATTCAGGATAAGCTACTTTCAATTCCTTACAAAGATTGATCGTTGAGATGATCTTGTATAAAAAGTATAGGGGCCCGGTGAACAGGTTCAGCTGGTGGCCGGTGGTAATGGTAAAAGTTTTCTTATCGCCCAGCAATTGCAGGTTTTCCCGGAATGAATCTGTGTGCTCCAGACCTTCATACTGCTTTCTTAAAACCTCCTGAAGAGTTTTCCTGATTTCGTGATCGTAATTAGCCGACTTCTCTTCCAATTGCGGCTCAAATTCGGAAATATCCGGAAAACGATGGTAGAACTTTTTCAGATCTTGCTGTTGATCGAGATAGTCCAGGATAAGTTGGGAAAAGTAGTTGGTTTGGGAATAAGGAATTGTTTCGCTGAGCATTCTTTTTCTTGAAATTTTATGTAAAGATAAAATCTTTTGGAGAGGAAATTAAATGTGGACCAGAATGCAGGTTATGATTAACTAAATTTTAGGGAGCGGGATTATTTAACTAACTTTCAGAAGATCAAATCATCTTTAAAAGTCATCACTATGAAAACACGCAAATTCGGGGTAATTATTGGAGCCCTATTTTTTATACTCACTAGTCTCTCCTGCAGTAAGAGCGATTCCCCGCAACCCGCAGATACCAGAACCTCAGCTGAAGTAGAAGCCGATTTCCAGGCGCTGGATCTTACGGCTGGCACACATGATTTTGCCATTTTGAGCAAGGTGAGCAATGAATGGAATTTTCGGCTAATTGTTCCCGAAAGTGCTTCGGCAACTAATAAACGCCCGCTGATCGTAAATTTACACGGGGCATCTGGCGGGGATACCAACGCCCATAAAACTACCAGTTGCTATGCAGAGCCAGGATTTGCAAGTCTGGACCCGATCATTTTGAGCCCGAATGCCGGTGCCCAACTGTGGATTAGCACACGCAACCAGGAAATGGTCCTAACCTTAATAGAGCTTAGTGTGAAATATCTTCCGGTAGATACTTCTAAGATCGTCATAACCGGATACAGCAATGGTGGCAACGGGGCCTGGTTCTTTTCCGAAACGCAGCCCTCGATCTTTTCAGCCGGGATTCCCATGGCGAGCTCTTATAATACCTTTGGGACAGACGGAAATGCCCGTAAGATCAACACACCTCTCTATGAAATTCACGGTGAAAATGACGAACATTTTCCTTTAGAAGAAACTCAGGCATGGATAGAAGCTACAAATAATGCCGGTAGTAATGTAACTTTAAAGGTTGCTGAAGGTCTTACTCATAATGAGCCCTGCGAATACGTTCCTTACGTGGAAAATGCCGCAGACTGGCTGGTAAATGAAATCTGGTAAAATATTAGTCCCTTTTTGGTTAATTTTGAGTTCCGCAAACTAATTATTGAAATAATCCTGAATGAAACATTTTTACACCCTAAGCTTTCTTTTTAGTTTTTTTATTGCTGCTTCCCAAAATCTTCCTGCTCCCGCAGAATTTCTCGGCTATGAACTGGGCAGCCAGTTCACCCGGCATTCACAGGTGGTGGATTATTTTGAGGAAATTTCAGAAAAATCGGCGATGGTACAGCTTCACCAGTATGGCCAAACCAATGAGCGCAGGCCGCTGATCTATGCCACGATCTCTTCGGAAGAAAATATTAAGAATATTGAAGAAATCAGGCAAAATCACCTGAATAATGTGTCGAACACCGATTCCTCAACCGACAAGGCGATTGTTTGGCTGAGCTATAACGTTCACGGCAACGAGGCTTCCAGCACCGAAGCTGCGATGAAAACCTTGTATACCCTGATCACCCAGAAACAGGATTGGTTAAAAAACACCATTGTGATCATAGACCCCTGTATCAACCCAGATGGGCGCGACCGTTACGTGAACTGGTATAACCAGGTAAAGGCGGCGCCTTACAATGTCGATCCCGCTGCTGCCGAACATCATGAACCCTGGCCGGGAGGAAGACCCAATCATTACCTTTTTGATCTGAACCGTGACTGGGCCTGGGCGACGCAGGTTGAAACGCAAGCCAGGTTAAAGGCTTACAATGCCTGGATGCCGCACATCCATGTAGATTTTCACGAACAATACATCAACGATCCGTATTATTTCGCACCGGCTGCCGAGCCATTTCACGAAATCATCACTCCGTTCCAGAGAGATTTTCAAACCCGAATAGGAAAGAACAATGCTAAATATTTCGACCAAAATGGCTGGTTATACTTCACCGGTGAGCGATTTGACCTGCTTTACCCTAGTTATGGTGACACCTATCCAACTTATATGGGAGCCATTGGAATGACCTACGAACAGGCAGGACACGGCATGGCAGGCCTGGGGATCCAAACGAACGAAGCGGCCGTCCTGACTCTGAAAGATCGCCTCGAACATCATTTTACTACCGGAATTTCCACCGTGGAAGTGGCTTCTCAAAACTCTGACGAACTATCGGCGAATTTCAGGAAGTATTTTGAAACTGCAGATTCTCGTTATAAGAGCTATGCCCTTTCAGGTAATGCCGATCGTCTCCAGAAACTGACGGAACTGCTGGATCGTCACGAGATCACCTATTCCTACAAAAATTCAGGAAAATTAAGTGGTTATAACTACCAGCAAGCAGGAAACCAGTCAGGAAACTTTGAAAAAAATACGTTAGTGGTTTCTACCAACCAGCCTAAAGGCAAGATGGTCAAAGTGCTTTTCGAACCACAAACAAAACTGACAGATTCAGTTACCTATGATATTACGGCGTGGAGCCTACCCTATGCTTATGGCCTGAACACCACGGCCAGTACCAGCACCATTCAGGCAGGTGAAAATGCAAACTTCGGAAACATCAGCAATACCGTGAATCCGTCAGGAGTTGGTTATTTGTCTAAATGGAACAGTATGAACGATGCGGCTTTCCTAGCAGCTTTGCTTCAGCAGGAAATCAAAGTTCGTTTCAGCGAAACAACATTCAGCAGTCAAAATGAGCAATTTGAGCCTGGTAGCCTGGTGATCCTGAAATCAGATAACATGAACCTACAGGATTTTGATGAGAAAGTGGTTTCGATCGCCAATGAGCATAAGCGAAAATTGACCAATGCCGCTACCGGTTTTTCCACTTCCGGGCCCGATTTCGGCTCTTCCAGCATCAGCATCCTGAATCCTCAGAAAGTGGCGCTGCTAAAAGGTGACGGCGTTTCGTCATTGAATTTTGGTGAGATCTGGTATTATTTCGAGCAGGATCTCCAATATCCTGTCACTCCAGTAGATACCGACTATTTTTCTTCTGTAGACCTGGATGAATTTGATGTGCTGATCATGCCTTCCGGACGATATCGTTCGCTTCTGAATGAATCAAACCTGGAAAAGATCAGCAGTTTTGTGAAAAAAGGCGGAAACCTGATCGTGCTCGAAGACGCCATAGCTGCATTTGAAGGAAAAGAAGGCTTCGGAATTACCAAAAACGAGCAGGCAAAGAAAGATTCGACCAAAGTGGAACTTATCCCCTACGCCCAGCGCGAACGCGAAAGCATTAAAGACCTGATTACCGGCAGTATCATTCGAACAAAGATCGACAATACCCATCCGCTGGCTTTTGGTTATCCCGATACCTATTTTAGCTTGAAACTAACCAGCGACAGCTATGCCTTCCTTAAAAATGGAAATAACGTGGGGGTTATTCAACAGCCGGAAGTCGTTTCCGGTTTCGCCGGAAGTAACGCTATTAAAAACCTGAAAAATTCCCTGGTTTTCGGGGAACAGCCAATGGGTCGCGGGAGTATAATTTACCTGGTTGACAACCCTCTTTTCCGGGCGTTCTGGGAAAATGGAAAGCTCTTTTTCGCCAATGCCATATTTTTCACCAACAAAACCGGATATTCTTATAACTAAGCTGCTATGAAATTATTAAAAAATTGTGCGATTTGTTTCCTGATGCTTTTCGTAAGCATGGCCTATTCCCAACAGGAACAGAATTTCACTGTTGATTTTGAAACATTTAATCTTGAAAACGGGCTGAAGGTCATACTTCACCAGGATCATTCAGATCCCGTGGTCGCTGTGGCTCTCACTGCCCATGTGGGTTCGGCAAGAGAAAAAGAAGGCCGTACCGGGTTTGCCCATCTCTTTGAGCACCTGCTTTTCCTGGAATCTGAAAACTTGGGAAAAGGCGGCCTGGACAAGCTCAGTGCCCGTATTGGAGGCTCCGGGGCCAATGGTTCCACCAGCCGTGATCGAACCAATTATTTCCAGACTGTTCCAAACGATGCATTAGAAAAAATGATCTGGGCCGAGGCCGATAAACTGGGTTATTTTATCAATACAGTCACCGATCCAGTTCTGGCAAAGGAAAAACAGGTAGTGAAAAATGAAAAGAGGCAGCGGGTAGATAATCGCCCATACGGTCATACTTTTTATGTGATCGACAGAAATCTTTATCCCGATGGCCACCCGTATTCCTGGGAGGTGATTGGTAGCCTGGAAGATCTCCAGAACGCTACACTTCAGGATGTAAAGGATTTTTACAACCGCTGGTATGTTCCCAACAACGTGATCCTGACGATTTCAGGAGATTTTGACAAGGAACAGGCAAAAGAATGGGTGCATAAATATTTTGATGAGATCCAACGAGGCCCGGCGATCCCCGAAATGAAAAAGCAACCGGTAAGCCTGGCCAAAACCAAAAAGTTATATTACGAAGACAATTTCGCCAAATTGCCGGAACTTACTATGGCCTGGCCTTCGGTGTATTCGTACCATCCAGATTCTTATGCCCTGGACATTCTTACCAGCTACCTTGCAGATGGGAAAAATGCGCCTTTATACAAGAAGATCGTTGAGGAAGACCAGTTAAGCGGCCGGGTGAATATGTACGATTATACTTCAGAACTGGCCGGGCAACTCATGCTTCAGGTGCGGGCTTATGAAGGGAAAGACCTGGATTCTGTGGCTATGGCTATAGAGGAAGTTTTTTCAGAATTCGACCAAAACGGAATTCCGGAGGGCGACCTGAAAAGGATCAAGGCCGGGCTGGAAACCCGCTTTTACAATTCCATCAGCAGTGTACTGGGAAAAGGTTTTCAGCTCGCGCAATACGAGATATTTGCCAAAGACCCCAATTATATTAATAAGGAAGTGGAAAAAATGCGTGCCGTTACGGCTGATGATGTCTTGGAGGTCTTCCGAAAATACCTAAAAAACAAGGCCTTCATCGCGACCAGTTTTGTACCGAAAGGCCAGCAATCACTTGCGCTCGAGAATTCTTCCGAAGCCAAGGTCGTGGAAGAGAAAATTGTTGAAGGCGCGGAAGAGGAAGTTGACCCGAACCAGGATGTAACTTATGAAAAGACGCCTTCCAGTTTTGACCGAAGCGTGGAACCTCCTTACCACGGAAGCCCGGAACTCCAGGTGCCAAAAGTTTGGGATGACCTGATGCCTTCGGGAATGAAGGTGCTTGGAATTACCAATACAGAAGTTCCGCTGGTGCAGTTTAGCCTGGATATCAAAGGCGGGCAATTGCTCGAGAGTAAAAAGACTGCTGGCGTGGCTCATATGCTGGCCGAAATGCTTACAAAGGGAACCGCTACTAAAACGCCGGCAGAACTGGAGGAAGCCATTGAAATGCTGGGTGCTTCCATAGATGTCGTAGCGCAACCGGAGAAAATTTCGATCTACGGAAATACGCTTTCCCGAAATTACCAGCAAACCATGGAACTGGTTCAGGAATTATTATTGCAACCACGCTGGGATGAACAGGAGTTTGAATTGCTGAAAAAACAGGTTTTAAGTCAGTTACAGCAGCAGGCGGCAGACCCTAATGATATTGCTGAAAATGAATTTCGCAAACTGATCTACGGGGAGCAATCAATTCTTTCTTATAACGAGCTTGGAACCGCAGAAACTATCGAAAACCTGAAACTTCAGGATGTGAAAGATTTTTACAAGATCAGCATCTCTCCTACTGTGGCGACCTATCTGGCCGTTGGGGACATCAGGCAGGAGGAGGCCGTTAAATCACTTCGGAACATTTCAGCAAATTGGGCGCCGGTAAGTGTGGACTTCCCTAAAATTCCGGAGCCACAAAAACCCGAAACTTCAAGGGTTTATTTTTATGACGTTCCGGGAGCCAAACAATCGGTCTTTATGTTTGGAGCACCGGCAATGAGCGCCAAAAGCAAAGATTTTTATCCTGCAGAAGTGATGAATTACCGTCTTGGCGGCGGCGGATTTGCTTCCCGACTCACCCAGGAACTGCGGGAAGGAAAAGGTTATACATACGGAATTCGTTCGCGATTCCTGGATCGTAGTTACACCGGGCCTTTTGTGATCTCCAGTGGTGTTCGCAGCAATATCACATATGAAGCAGCCGAACTGGTCAAGCAGATCCTGGAAGATTACCCGTCAACTTTTAGCGGCGAAGACCTGGAAGTTACCAAAAGTTTTATGGTCAAAAGCAATGCCCGCAAATTTGAAACCCTGGGTGCCAAACTGGACATGCTCAGCCAGATCAGTGATTATGGTTATGATTACGATTACATCAAAAAACAGGAAGGTCTGGTGAACAATATGAGTTTATTGCAAATTCAGGAACTGGCAGAAAAATATGTGAATCCTGATAAAATGTATTTCCTGATCGTTGGTGATGCGGAAACGCAATTAGACAGACTTTCGAAACTGGGACTGGGAGATCCCATTCTTTTAGATCCTGAAACGGGAGAATAACAAATTTTATCAAAGCTTTAAACATTGGCGGGAGTTGGTTCTTCCGCCTTTTTTATATCTTGTTCTCCCACCAAACCGAAAAAATTGTCCAAGAAAACTTCATATTTTCTTACCGGGGGAATCATTCTGCTGCTGGTAATCTCATATTTCATCATTCCCGATTTTCAGGATTTCATCAATAAAACCTGGAATGTTCTGTGGAGTGAAGACAAGGAAAAGATTAGGAGCTATTTTAAAGATTTCGGCTTCTGGGGCCCGCTAGCAATCATTGTGGTGATGGTGGTGCAGATTTTCCTGGTCATTTTCCCGTCCTGGCTGCCCATGATTGTGGCGGTTCTTGCCTACGGTTTCTGGGGTGGTGCGGCTATTTCGATCGCCGGGGTATATTGCGCTTCGACCATTGCTTTTTACCTGGGGAAATTCCTGGGAGAAGATCACCTGGAACAGCTGCTGGGGGAATCCAAGAACAAAAAAGTGGAATACTGGGTGTCTAATTATGGATTTTGGACCATTACCATCTTCAGGGTTTCTCCCTTTTTATCAAACGACGCCATCAGTATCATCGCGGGAATGCTCAGCATGAAGTACCGCAAGTTCATTCTCGCCACCCTCGCCGGGATCATCCCGCTGGCATTTGCCATTGCTTATTTCGGGGAAGATACGGATACCCTGAAAAACGGGCTTTACTGGATTGGCGGTGCGGGCATTCTGATCTACGGAATTTATGTTTACATCGACCATCGGAAAAACAAATATCCACAGAAATCTTAACGGCTTTTATCATTTCTTTACCATAGGTATAAGACAATCTACCCTCAGAATCTCTTAATTTTCAGAAACCAAAAACTGAAATGATGAGTTATTACCAGAAAATTCAGCAAATCTTAGGAGACAAATCATCGTATTACCTGGACCATACCTGTGAGAAGATCAGGAGAAACAGGCTTAGCCTGCCTTCGTTTGATTCTGTAGAGAATTTTCAGGATTCTGATCGAAATGTGCAGGTTCTAAAAAGTCTTTCCCAGCTTTAATCACGGAAATCTTGCTCATACCGGCTACCTGAATATTCTTCCCATTGACCAGGGAATTGAACATTCCGCCGCATTTTCGTTTTACAAGAATCAGGATTATTTTGACCCGGAAAATATCATCAAGCTTGCCATCGAAGCAGGTTGTAATGGGGTAGCTTCGACTTTTGGAGTGCTGGCGCTCCATGCCAGGAAGTACGCACATCGTATCCCCTTTGTAGTGAAGATCAACCATAACGAATTGCTTACCTATCCCAACAAATACGACCAGATTCCCTACGGAACGGTAAAAGAAGCCTGGAACATGGGCGCAACGGCCGTAGGTGCTACGATCTATTTTGGTTCCGAAGAAAGCAATAAACAAATCGTCCAGATCGCTGAAGCCTTTGAAGAAGCACACCAGCTGGGAATGGCCACTATTCTCTGGTGTTATACGCGAAACGAAGCCTTTAAGACCAAACAGGAAGATTACCATTTTTCGGCTGATCTTACCGGCCAGGCCAACCATCTTGGGGTGACGATCAAAGCCGATGTGATCAAGCAGAAACTTCCTGTTACTAATTTCGGATATAAGAATATCAACTTCGGAAAATTTGATGATGAAATGTATGACAGCCTCACGACCGATCATCCCATCGATTTATGCCGATTACAGGTCGCCAACTGTTATATGGGGAAAATTGGTTTAATCAATTCTGGTGGTGGATCTGAAGGAGAATCTGATTTTTCCGAAGCGGTAAGAACCGCTGTAATTAATAAGCGCGCCGGTGGATCGGGATTGATCATGGGCCGCAAAGCTTTTCAGCGGCCGTTAAAAGAAGGAGTCGAAATTTTAAATGCCGTCCAGCAGGTTTATCTCGAAGAAAAGGTCACTATTGCGTAAGCATTTCGGCAGAACCAAATTCTTTATAAAACCTGGAAATATCTTCGGATTGAAAATTTTTCAATTCCAACATGGTTCTAGATGTGTCTCGCAATTAAATAATTTATTTGTTATCGGAAATCGTAACGTTCCTTATTTCTGAAAACTGGTATTTCTTTCTCTTTTTGGCATAGAGTTTTACGGTAATTTGTTCCTTGTTCCACTCTATTTATTCAGTAGTCTCCTGCCGGTATCCGCTGATGAAGTAGAGAATTGCTGTTACTAGGTACAATCCGGGAACAATGAAATAGCGGTTCCCTGCAAATTCTACAGGCGTTTTTGTCAATAACATTCCTACAGCTAAAGAAAGCCATACAAAGCCAGGAATTAGCCAGTAATTCTTTTTAAAGAAACTGAGATGCCTTTATATTCTGGTCATTTCCAATTGGTTTATTCCAACATGACCAAAAATACTCCATGTTTAGTTTCCGGTTCGTACCTGAAGTGGTTTGCGTTTTGGCTTTTCCACGTTCGCATTCACCGGGACTCCGTACAGGTCAAAATCAGCCGCTTCCGTGATTTGAATGTCATAGTATTCACCGGTCTTCAAATAGATTTCCGAAGCTTCGATCAATACTTCATTATCCACATCTGGCGAGTCGAACTCGGTTCTTCCAACAAAATAATTCCCATCCTTACGGTCAATAACTACTTTGAAGGTTTCTCCAATCTTCTGCTGGTTCAGTTCCCAGGAAATTTGTGACTGAATCTCCATAATTTCATTTGCCCGTGCCTGCTTCACCTCTTCCGGAACGTTATCCTCAAGATTATAAGCATGCGTATTTTCCTCATGAGAATAGGTAAAACAACCCAGTCTTTCAAAACGCATTTCTTTAACCCATTCTTTCAGCTCCTGAAAATGCGCTTCGGTTTCACCGGGATAACCCACAATCAAGGTGGTTCTAATGGCCATTTTCGGAACGCGATTACGGAATTCTTTCAGCAGGTTTGTAGTTTTTTCATGCGTGGTTCCACGACGCATCGACTTCAGAAGATCATCAGAAATATGCTGCAGTGGAATATCCAGGTAATTACAGATTTTCGGCTCTCTTTTCATCACCTCCAGCACATCCATCGGGAAACCGGTTGGAAAGGCATAATGAAGCCTGATCCACTCAATACCTTCAACCTTCACAAGGTTTTCCAGCAACTCGGCAAGGTTTCTCTTTTTATAAAGATCCAGGCCGTAATAGGTCAGATCCTGGGCAATAAGAATCAATTCTTTTACTCCATTGGCAGCCAGTTTTTCAGCTTCTCTGACCAGGTTTTCTATCGGAGTACTTCTATGCTTTCCGCGCATTAATGGAATAGCACAAAACGAACATGGTCGATCACAGCCTTCGGCAATTTTTAGATACGCATAATTTTTGGGAGTGGTAGTCAATCGCTCCCCAATGAGTTCATGCTTATAGTCGGCTTCCAGGGCCTTTAACAAAGCTGGCAATTCGGTAGTTCCGAAATACTGGTCTACATCTGGAATTTCCTTCTGAAGGTCTGGCTTGTAACGTTCACTTAAACAGCCCGTCACAAAGACCTTGTCTACCTCACCCTGTTCCTTGCGCTCCACGAACTCGAGAATGGTATTGACCGATTGTTCCTTGGCATTGTCAATAAAACCACAGGTATTGATCACCACGATATTTCCTTCCTCTTCATGTACCACATCCTTGTTATTGGCCTTCAACTGGCCCATGAGCACCTCGCTATCGTACACGTTCTTACTACAGCCAAGGGTCACCACATTGATCCGGTTCTTCTTTCTCGATTTCGTTCTCATGCAAAAATTTTGGTGTGCAAAGATAAGGTGTAATTTTTATACACCTAATTTTAAGCCGATTAAACTTTTGAAGTAACTTCGTGTTTCACAACCGTTTTTCAAAATGAAGTACAGGATCCTGATTTTCATATGGATATTGTCCCTTTTCACCTGCTGTTCTTCGGAAGGTGATACTACGGCCACGCCCGAACCGGAACAGGAACTCTATTTTCCAGATTCGGAAAACTGGGAAAGCACTTCTCCTGAAGACTTAGGTTGGAATACCGAAAATATTAATGATCTGATCAATTTCCTGGACAACAGTGGCACCAAAGCTTTTATAATTCTGAAAAATGGCAAAATCGCACTGGAATGGTATGGAAACGGTGAAGACAGCAGTTCCAATCTCCCATGGAATTCTGCCGGAAAAACTCTATCCGCTTTCCTGATGGGCATTGCGCAGGAAGAAGGTTATTTATCACTGGAAGAAAGTTCCAAAAAATATCTTGGCGCCGGCTGGAGTAGTCTTACCGCTGAACAGGAAGCTCACATCAGCATCTGGAACCATATTACTATGACCACCGGGCTGGATTACCAGGGCGATACTTTTTGTTATGACCCGGAATGTCTTACCTACCTCAATGAACCCGGAACTTTCTGGTACTACCATAATGCACCATATACGCTTACGCAGGATATTATTGAAAATGCCGTGAACAAAGATTTCCGAAGTTATTTCAATGAGAAGCTCAGAGACCAAATTGGGATGAACGGTGCCTGGATCACTTTAGGTTATAATTACGTGTATTTCAGCAATGCCAGGAGTATGGCTCGCTTTGGTCTACTTTGTCTTAACGAGGGAAACTGGAAGAATGCTGAAATTATGACCGATAAATCCTATTTTTCGGAAATGCTTCATACGAGCCAACCTTTAAATCCTTCATACGGCTACCTCTGGTGGCTCAATGGAAAAAGTAGTTTCCGGCTTCCGCAGAGCAGTAGTTCGTTTCAAGGCTCCATTATTCCAAATGCCCCTGATGACCTCGTGGCAGGTCTGGGTGCCAATGACCAGAAATTATATATCAGCAAAAGTCTTAAGCTGGTGGTGGTGAGAATGGGAGCCAGTGCGGGAGAAACACAGCTAGGGCTAAGTTCCTACGATGACCAGCTCTGGGAAAAACTCCAGAAAATGATCAATTAAAATACTGGTGCAACTGCAACATCCAGTCTTTCTCAAAATACCGGATGGCGCTGATCACGATGATCCCGGCAATGACATAAGCCCAGTGATATTTGTCGTTTTTAAGGATGTACAATCCAACAGCCGTGAATATAAGATACGGGAGGCAGAGTATGAGATTCGCGTAGAGCCAGGCTCCCTGGAAGATCGCCAGTAATTTCATAACAATATAGAAAATGCTGTAAAAGAAAATGATCTTGGAGATCGTAACCAGGTATCGCTGCGAGAGTTTACTCATCGTAATCCTGTGGGGTTTTTCGGCGTTTGGTTTCCTGCTCGTACACATAGGCCCATTTCAACAGGTCCTGTTCAGAAAAAGGTTTCCCGATAATGGTAAGTCCTTTTGGAGCGCCAACCTTCGTATAACCCATAGGGATCGTAATCGCAGGATATTTTGCCACTGCGGCAAAACCAGCATGGTAATTATTGATGGAAAGGATTCCATCCAGGTTATGTTCCCTCATCGGCTTTTCCAGGAATCTCGTTCCATTGGTCTTCAACGTGTCCTTGATCGCGGCAAAATCTTCTTCGGAAGCTGAATCATCTACAATTCCCTGGAATAATCGTTGCCCGTAAGGTGCTCTTTTCAGGGTGTCTTCAGAATTATATTCCATAACATCCTGAACATTTTTTAAACCAACATCCCCACCGTAGTTTTCAAAATAAGATGGCAGGTCTTTTTTCATATCCAGGTTCAGCAGGCGCACGAAATTGGGCAAATTGATCTCTTCAGCCTCATATTCCACTATTTCTGCCCCGGCCTTTTTCAGGTCGTTGATCGCCCGAACGTACAGGCTGTCTTCCATCAGTCGTATAATAGCACCGAAGCGCTTACCGCTAAGGTCTGCCTGGGTAATTTCAGTATAATCAAAAGCGGGTTTGGCCGCCATTTCAGAAGCGGGGTCTTCCGGATCAATTCCAGACATCGCTGAAAGTAAGATCGCATTATCTATCACCGTACGGGTCATGGGGCCAGGTGTATCCAAGGTACTGGAAATTGGCACAATTCCGCCACGACTTAATAAGCCGATTGTCGGTTTTAAACCTACAATCGAATTCTGGCTGGATGGTGAAAGTATCGACCCCGAGGTTTCTGATCCTACCGCAACCGGCGCCAGGTTTGCCGCCACGGCCACACCGCTACCGCTGCTGGAACCACCGGTATCGAATTTCTTTCTTCCGTAAGGATTGAGCGTTTGCCCGCCAACCGCTGAATAGCCGCTGGGACAATCGCCACAAAAGAAATAAGCCCATTCGCTAAGGTTTGCTTTTCCTAGAATCAGCGCACCATTTTCTTTCAGTTTTTGCACGATAAAAGCGTCCTGGGTCTGGTTATTTTGGAGAGCTGCAGCTCCGGCGGTGGTAGCCATAGCTTCGGTATCGATATTATCTTTTAGCAACACAGGAATTCCGTATATCGCATGAGGATCTTTTGCATTTTTAAGGTCCTCATCTTTTTGCCGTGCTTCCGCCAGCAGGTTTGGATTGAGAGAAATAACCGAATTCAGAGAAAAGTCATTATTGCGGTCATACTCCCTGATCCTGGTAAGATAGAACAATGCGAGCTCTTCGTAGGTAAGCTTTCCGGCTGAGACGGCTTCTTGAATCTCCGGGATGGATTTTTCATAGACGTAACCTCTTACTTCTTCATATACTTCCGCAGTCATGCTGTCCAGGTCTTTTTCAAAAGGCTTCCAAAGACTATCATTATCGATAAATTTAGAATCGACCACCTTAAAGTCCATTTCTTTAATGGTATCTCTTGGATTCTCTACATTTTGTTCTTCGGAAACAGTATCTGCTTTTTTATCGTCCTTGCAGGAAACAAGCAAGCTACCGGCTATAAAAAGAAGTAAAAGTTTTTTCATGCTATTATTTAAAGAAAGAATCTACAAATTCGAATTTGTTGAAAACCTGAAGGTCATTGATGCCTTCGCCCACGCCAATATATTTGACCGGGATTTGAAACTGATCGCTTATACCAATCACCACACCACCTTTCGCAGTACCATCCAATTTGGTTACGGCCAGCGAGGTTACTTCAGTAGCCGCAGTAAATTGTTTTGCCTGTTCGAAAGCGTTCTGGCCTGTGGAACCATCTAAAACCAATAGCACTTCGTGAGGCGCTTCAGCAACGGTTTTCTGCATCACTCTTTTGACTTTGGAAAGTTCCTTCATCAGGTTCACTTTGTTATGAAGTCGGCCTGCGGTATCGATTAAAACCACATCGGCATCCATTTTTACGGCATGTTGAATGGTATCAAAAGCTACGGAAGCCGGGTCGCTACCCATTTTCTGCTTAATAATGGGCACATCACAGCGATCTGCCCAGATCTGCAATTGATCTATCGCGGCAGCCCGGAAAGTATCTGCAGCGCCAAGCACCACTTTTTTACCCTGATTTTTGAACTGATGAGCCAGCTTCCCAATGGTAGTGGTCTTTCCTACGCCATTTACTCCCACCACCATGATCACATAAGGGCGTTTATCTTTTGGAATCGTTAATTCGGAATACTCCCCGGTGTTGGTTTCAGAAAGCAATGCGGCGATCTCTTCACGAAGGATCTGGTTCAGCTCATCGGTGCCCAGGTATTTGTCGCGTGCTACTCGCTCTTCAATTCTATTGATGATCTTAATAGTTGTAGCCACGCCCACATCGCTGCTAATCAGCACGTCTTCCAGGTCATCCAGTACTTCCTCATCAACTTTAGACTTACCGGCGACCGCCTTGCTCATTTTATCAAAGAAGCTGCTCTTCGATTTTTCGAGGCCTTTATCGAGGTTCTCTTTTTTTTCTTTTGAAAATATCTTTTTAAATAAACTCATGTTTTTTCGGCAGGTGTTAAACAACAAAGAAGGCTGTAAACCTTCTGATTGTGGCATAAATATACATAAAAACAAAAAGCCGTCCAGAAGAAAATCTGAACGGCTCTAAAAGTAAGTTTGTTCCGCTTCCGGAATGATTATTTCTTGTTAAGGAAGTCGTTTACGTCCTCCGGAGCCATGATCGCTTCTACGAAAGTATAGGCACCGGTCTTTTCAGATTTAACCATTTTGATTGCTTTGGTTAATCTCTTAGATCCTGTTTGAATAGATGCTACTGATTTCTTTGCCATGACTCAAATTATTTAATTTCTTTATGAACCGTCATTTTCTTTAGAACAGGGTTGAATTTCTTCAACTCCAGTCTATCCGGTGTATTCTTTTTATTCTTTGTTGTAATGTATCTTGAAGTACCTGGCTGCCCAGATGCTTTATGTTCTGTACATTCAAGGATTACCTGAACTCTGTTACCTTTCTTTGCCATTTTGAATGTTTTTTATCGGATTATTTCTTAAGAAATCCTTTAGCTCTTGCCTCTTTAATCACGGCAGAGATTCCTTTCTTGTTGATATCTTTTAATGCAGATGTAGATACTTTTAAAGTTACCCATCTGTCTTCTTCAGGAATATAAAAACGCTTCTTTACAAGATTCGCGTTAAATTTACGCTTCGTCTTGTTCATCGCGTGAGAAACATTGTTCCCAACCATAGCTTTTTTCCCGGTAAGTTCACAAACTCTTGACATTGCTTCTATACTTTTCTCGTTATTTCAAAACAGGCTGCAAATTAACGATTTTTTATCCTAACAGACAACAAATTATCGAAAAAAAATTTGAGCTTCGTTTTTTCTTCGGAAGACGGCAAATTTACAGCGCTCACAGGAGTTCCCAAAATTAAAAGTTTTCTACTGACTTTCTTTTTCGTGCAGAATAGCCTTCAGGATTAATTCCATCGACTTATTAACGGTTTTGCCCACCACTTTTTCCCGATGATTCCCGAAATTGAATTTCTCAGAATAAGTTCCTGAAGGTGTGGCGATTCCGATAAAAACTGTTCCCACATCCGCATCGCTATCCCCTTTCGAAGGTCCGGCATTTCCGGTAGTGGAAATAGCAAAATCAGCATGCATTTTTTCACGTGCCTTTTGTGCCATGGCTTCGGCCACTTCCCCACTTACCACTGAAAATTGATCGACCAGCTCCTGCTCTACCCCTAAAATTTCCACCTTGGAACGGGTGGCATAACAAACCAGGCTTCCCATAAAATATTCCGAAGCACCGGGATGTTCCGTAAATAAAGAGGCAAGGCGACCACCGCTACAACTTTCTGCCGTAGCCAGCGTCCAGCGATTTTCTTTCAAAACTCTCCCGATAGTCTCTTCCAGGGCGTTTTCTTCTTCGTAACCATAGATGATATCGCCAATGATGCCATGCAGTTTTTGCACCTCCTGCTCAATAGCTTTTTCGAGCACCTCTCGATCTTTTCCCTTGGCACTCAATCTAAGCCGTACACGCCCAAGATTAGGCAAATAAGCTAATTTGATGAATTCCGGCAGGCCATTCTCCCAATCTTCGATCTTCTCGGCAATGGCGCTTTCCCCAAGGCCGTAGGTCATTACTGTCTTGTGAAGAATCACCGGCCGAGAAAAAGTTTCTGTAAGCCGCGGGATGATTTCCCGCGCCATCAGCGCTTTCATTTCATATGGCACCCCGGGCATGGAAATAAAGACCTTCCGATCCTTTTCAAACCACATTCCGGGAGCGGTACCATATTCGTTATGAAGCACAGTGGCTTGGGAAGGAACCAGAGCCTGGTCCCGATTAAGGTCTGAGATCGGAGTTTCAATATATTTTTCGAACAAATTCTCGATATGCCGAAGTACCTGCTCATTTCTTACGAGCTGATCATCAAAAAATTCCAGCAGGCATTTTTTGGTAATATCGTCTTTGGTAGGACCGAGTCCACCGGTCACCAGGATCACATCAACTCTTTCCGCAGCTTCTTTTAAAGCGGTGAGAATATGCTGGCGCTCGTCCTGTATGGAGGTAATCTGGTAAACCGAAATACCAATCTTATTCAGCTCCTTCGAAATATAAGCCGAATTGGAGTCAATAATCTGCCCGATCAGGATCTCATCCCCAATCGTAATGATTTCCGCGGTCATTCCAGCTCAAAATCTCGTTTAAGCGCAATGATCGCCACATCTACTTTCTTGGTGATCGCTGCAGAAGCTTCCGGCACCTCATCCTTGCGCTGCCCGTGTTTGGACCAGGCTTCGATAATCTTGATCTGCTCCATAAGATTCAGGCCAAATAATTGAAGATTGGGCTTCATTTTATGGGCATACTGGTACGCCAGCGACGGATTATCATTTTCTATGGCATCATTCATAGCCGCAACATCCGGCGGAATCTCTTCGAGAAAGGTTTGCACTACCACGACCATGAAATCGTCATCGCCGCCTGCCATTTCTTTCACTTCGTCAAGATTATAGCTACTCATGTATTCTATTTTATTTTTATTGAAAACATTTTCTTGTCCTGCAAAAATCCGGTTAACTGATCTTCGGCTGCCACCGGGCCAACGCCAGCAGGCGTTCCGGTGAAAATGACATCCCCGATTTTCAGGGTGAAATACGTGGAAAGATAGGCAATTAATTCGTCAATTTTCCACAACATATGAGAGGTATTTGATTTTTGCACCACCTCCTCATTTTTCTCAAGCCTAAAATCCAGATGGTCCACATCACCTAATTTGGCTTTATTGATCCACTTGGAACCAATTACCGCGGCTCCGTCAAAGCCTTTGGCTTTTTCCCACGGAAGCCCTTTTTCCTTCAGTTTTTGCTGAAGATCACGCGCCGTAAAGTCAATACCCAGCCCGATCTCCTCATAATATTTATGGGCGAATTTCGGCTGAATGTGTTTCCCAATTTTGTTGATCCTGACCAGAACCTCTACTTCATAATGCACATCAGTAGAGAAATCTGGGATAAAAAAAGGTTGTTTTTTCAGTAAAACCGAGGTATCGGGCTTCATGAACAAAACTGGTTCATCCGGCTTTTCATTGGCCAGCTCCGCAATATGCTCGGTGTAATTTCGGCCTACACAAATAATTTTCATCAGTCGGTAAATTTAAGTTTAAACACAGGGGAAGGTATTTTATTTCCGAAGAATTTAGCGCTCAGGTCCCAGTTCTCTATTCGCACCCAACCGCCGGGCCCGTAGTAATAAATTGCATTGTCGTAAAATCTTGGCTGCAGCGATCCCAGGTAAATGGGTGCATATTTGGTGGTTTTATAGTTGGTTGCGACCAGACTGTCATTAATGATATAGTCTTTGACCTCGGAAAACTGGTTTTCCTTGATAAACAGGTGCTCGAGACCAATAAATATCCCTTCCTTGGGAATACGGATCTTTTCTTTCAGCAGGTCCAGTCTCATCCTGGATTTTCCCGAAGCTTTGGTAAGCAGTTTTCCACCGGGAATTTCGTCACCGGGTTGCCCGTTTTTAGCTACTTTATAAAAATGCAATCTGAATTTGGGAGCAATTCCTTTTTGATCTGAAGTTTGATAAAAATAGATGGTCAATTCTTCGAGAAAACAAATGTCCTGGAATTTTTCCGGTTTTTCGATCTTCCTCGCCAGCACCGACGGGTACAAACCTCCGTTCAGATTGCCAATTCCAATCGTTTGCAAGCTCCAGTCGGGTTTCTGGGTGTAACGTGTATTGCGTTGTATCTTCCCCACAAAAACCTCGCTCAATTCTTCCGTTTTTGGCGACAGGTACACCAGACCTTTCGCCAAGGAGTTCAATGTTACCTCCTTTGACTGAAAACCCAGGTAAGTGAGCCTGATCTTTTCATTCATGATACTGTCTGGCACCTGGAGCGCGTAAAATCCGTCTTTATTGGCTGATGCCCCCAGCGATCTGGAAGTGAGCACCATGTTCACATACGGGAGCGGCTTTTTCGTATCCATGCTCAGCACCCGCCCCTTGATGAGGCTTGTTTGCGCAACCGCACTAACTGAGAGCAGAAGAAGCAGGATAAAAATTCTCAAATTCAGGAAAGTTTATTGTTCAGTTTCCGCAGTTTGATGGCTGTTAATACTTTTTTGGTGTAAAGCGGGAAATCGGCATTTTGGATCCAGCCAAAGTAACCCGGTTCTTCCTCAAGCACCTGCTCCACGTTCTTACCTTTATATTTTCCAAAACCAAATACTTCTTTTCCTTTCTTGTCGTAGTGAATAAATCCGGCAAAATCAGCGAAACGCTTACGCGCGCTAAAATCTGCCAGCCACTTCATATCATTCTGAAGATCATCATATTTGTCTAATTGCGACTTGAGTACCTCATAGGTCGCCTCGGTATCTGCCGAGGCCCTGTGTGCATCTTCGAGATCCCTTCCGCAGTAAAACTGGTAAGCTGCAGAGAGCGTGCGCTGTTCTTTCTTATGAAAAATGGTTTGTACATCAACGGCGACCACATTTTTCATTTCAAAATCGATCCCGGCACGAAGCAATTCTTCGACCAACAGCGGAATATCAAAACGGTTCGAATTATACCCGCCCAGGTCACAGCCCTTGATCAGGTCATGCACCTTCGAGGCCAGTTCTTTGAAAGTTGGTTCGTTGGCCACTTTTTCATCTGAAATTCCATGGATGGCTACCACCTCAGCGGGAATCGGCCTTTCCGGGTTCACCAGCCAGGTGTGACTCTCCTTGTTTCCATTAGGAAAAACCTTCAGGATCGCGATCTCTACAATGCGATCATTGGTAATGTTCGTTCCGGTAGTTTCCAGGTCAAAAAAACAAATTGGCTTGGTGAGTTGAAGCTCCATAAATCAAATTTTTGGTAAAGTTACTATAAAATGCTTTTGGGAAAAGTACGCAGGGCTCTAAAAAGCAAAAGCCACGAAGATCGTGGCTCTGCAATTCTTATTCTGAAGTATTTACACTTCGCGGTCTTTGTCAAAATTTTCCAGGTACTGGGCCACTCGTTGTACAAACTGACCTCCGAGCGCTCCGTTCACCACCCGGTGATCGTAACTGTGAGAAAGGATCATCTTGTAACGAATCCCTATAAAATCACCTTCCGGAGTTTCGATAACCGCCGGCATTTTGCGAATTGCGCCCAGCGCCAGAATGGCTACCTGTGGCTGATTGATGATTGGTGTTCCCATAATACTGCCAAAAGTTCCCACGTTGGTTACCGTAAATGTTCCGCCCTGGATCTCATCTGGCTTGAGTTTGTTGTGCCTTGCACGGTTGGCGAGATCGTTCACCTCCTTTGCCATTCCAACAAGATTGAGTCGGTCAGCATTCTTGATCACCGGAACGATCAGGTTTCCATCTGGAAGCGCTGCCGCCATCCCCAGGTTGATATCTTTCTTTTTGATGACCTTGCTACCGTCTTCACTAACCGAGATATTGATCATAGGAAAATCCCTGATCGCTTTCGCTACCGCTTCCATGAAAATTGGGGTAAAGGTTAGCTTTTCCCCTTCTCGCTGCTGAAATGCAGCTTTATGTTTGCTACGCCAGTTCCAGATATTGGTCACATCTACCTCGATAAACGACTGCACGTGTGCCGAAGTGTCCACGCTTTTTCGCATATGATGAGCGATCATTTTCCCCATTCTGCTCATCTCGATGATCTGATCTTCGCCAGTCACCACAGGGTCTTCACTTTTCGCTACGGAAGAAGACAAACCTTTATCGGCAATTGCCTTTCCAGGTTGTCCTTTCGAAGCGGCAGACTGATTACCTCGATTTTCCACGTACGCCAGGATATCATGCTTGGTCACCCGGCCATCTTTGCCGGTACCTTCCACTTTTTCCAGTTCCTCTGCGGAAATTCCCTCTTCCTTGGCAATATTTTTTACAAGCGGAGAATAAAAACGTTCGCTGGAATTATAATCTTCCCCAGAAGTTTCAGCAGAAGCGGTCGCTTTTGCCACTTCCACGGTTTCAGCTACTTTCGAGCTTGGCTCCGGAATTTCCTCGTCCTCGCCAGCTTCAGCTTCTTCGGTCACATCTTCCTCTACATCTCCGTCAACCTCAATAATCGCGATGGTCTGCCCTACTTTCACCACGTCATCAGCTTCAAAAAGTATTTTCACGAGCTTGCCGTCTACTTCGCTGGGCACTTCGCTATCTACTTTATCGGTAGCGATCTCCAGCACCGGCTCGTCCATTTCGATGGTATCGCCAACTTCTTTTAACCATGAGGTAATAGTTGCTTCCGCAACGCTTTCTCCCATTTTTGGTAATTTCAGTTCAAATTTTGCCATATTATTAATAGAGGTGTTGTATTTGTTATTCGGTTTGCGAATTTAATTAAATTTCAGCTTTATAAATATTAAAAAATCAATAAAACTTCCATTTGCTGAATTTTCACTATTCAGAAATTAATTCAAATTCTCCCTAAAAGTACGATTTCAGCAAGGGAATTGAAAACCTTTAAGAAACTTTAAGCCTAGAGGCTACTGGTCTTTCATGCTATTTTCGAAAGGAACACGATTGGTGATACTTCTTCCCAGCGTCACCTCATCAGCGTATTCCAGTTCATCACCAACCGAAATTCCGCGGGCGATCGTAGAAGTTTTTACCGGCGTGTTCTCGAGTTGTTTGAAAATGTAGAAATTCGTGGTATCACCTTCCAGAGTGCTGCTCAGAGCGAAAATGATCTCTTCAACCTTGCCTGCCTGAACTTTCTCGATCAGCGGTTTTATGGTAAGCTGGGAAGGCCCCACGCCATCCATTGGGCTGATCTTTCCGCCGAGCACGTGATAATGACCGCGATACTGCCCGGTGTTTTCAATCGCCATCACATCGCGAATATCTTCAACTACACACACAATTTCAGCATTTCTGGAAGGATTGGCGCAAATTTCACAAATTTCGGTGTCACTGATGTTGAAACAATTCCTGCACAGTTTGATGTTATTCCGAAGATCCAATAAGGCATTGCTGAGATCCTGGGTTTGGGAAGCCGGTTGCTTTAATAAATGCAAAACCAATCGAAGCGCGGTTCTTTTCCCGATTCCCGGTAATTGCGACATCTCATCTACAGCCTGCTCCAGCAATTTTGAAGAAAAATCCATACCCGCGAATTTATGATTTTTTTGGCTGACGAGTTTAGCTAAAGCTTAATTTGTAAATTGCCGCTCCTAACACCAGTCTATGCAACCATACCAAGTCCTGCTCCTCATAGCTGCCTATTTTGGCGTTTTAGTGCTCATTTCCTACCTCACCGGGAAAGGCGGAAGCAATTCAGAATTTTTTCGGGCCAACAAACAGGCGCCCTGGTACCTGGTAGCCTTCGGAATGATTGGTGCTTCCCTGAGCGGAGTCACTTTTATTTCGATTCCGGGAACGGTGGAAAGTGACAATTTCAGCTACTTCCAGGTCGTTTTGGGATATACCATCGGGTATGCGGTCATTGGGCAGGTATTGTTACCGCTGTATTACAGAATGAATCTCACTTCTATCTACACCTATCTGGGTGATCGCTTCGGGATTGCCTCGTATAAAACTGGCGCCTCGTTCTTCCTGTTATCGCGCGTGGTGGGATCCAGTTTTCGGTTATTTCTGGTTGCGAATGTGCTGCAACTGATCGTTTTCGATTCGATGGGCGTGCCCTATTACGTCACTGTTTCGATCACCATATTGCTAATCTGGCTCTACACCTTCAAAAGCGGAATCAAGACCATCGTATGGACCGATACGCTTCAGACATTTTTCATGCTGCTGGCGTTGGGCATCACCATCTATTTCATCTCCAAAGACCTTCAGATAAGCAATATTTTCAATTACCTGAGCGAAAGCAACTATTCCAGGGTTTTCTTTTTTGACGACTGGCGTAGCAAAGATCATTTCGTAAAACAATTCCTTTCCGGAGCCTTTATCGCCATCGTAATGACCGGTCTCGACCAGGATATGATGCAGAAAAACCTGACCTGTCGAACGCTGAAAGATGCCCAGAAAAACATGTTCTGGTTTACCATTGTACTGGTCGTGGCCAACCTTTGTTTTCTAACCCTCGGCGTGCTGCTAACAGACTATGCGGATGTAAATGGAATTACTGAAACCAAAGATGATCTGTTTCCTGCCATTGCCATGAGCGGAAAACTTGGGCTGGCAGTTGCTATTTTCTTTCTCCTTGGTCTTATTGCTGCCGCATATTCCAGTGCCGACAGCGCCTTGACCGCTTTGACGACTTCATTCAGTATAGATATCCTCGAAATTGATAAAAAATATAGCGAGGAAAAACAGGTACGCATCAGGAAACGCATTCACATCCTGTTTTCGCTGGTTCTTATTGTGGTGATGCTGATATTCAATTACGCGATAGCCGATAAAAGCGTGATCAACAAGCTCTTCCAGTTTGCCGGTTACACCTATGGACCTTTACTGGGGCTTTATGCTTTTGGACTGTTTACCAAATGGAAAGTTAGAGATGCTTTGGTACCGGTCATAGCGCTCGCCGCACCGATCCTGTCATACTTTATCAGCATAAACAGTTTGCAATGGTTTGGTTTTGAATTTGGATTCTTTATACTGATCCTGAATGGGTTGCTTACCTTTTTAGGTTTAGTACTGGCGCGTAGATAGCATTACCAGGGTACAGGCATTTTCAAAAGCGATTCTGTTTTTGCGGAGGATCTGGTACAATTCGGGATTTTCAGTGCCTGGATTGAATATGACTCTTTTAGGCTTCAACGAAACGATATAATCGTAGTACTCCTCCTGCCTGCGGGCATTCAGGTACAAAGTAATCGTATCTACGTCTTCAAACGGCATTTTTTCGGTTTCGATATTCACGCCTGCTACTTCTCCATTCCGCAGACCTACCGCCACAACCGGTTGCCCGCTGCTAACAAGTTTATGAATGGCCAGATTGCTATAACGAGAAGGATTCAGGGAAGCTCCCAGAACAAGTGTTTTCTTTTTCATATTCCAAATTTAAATAAAATTATGTGTAACAATATTTTTTCTGGGCAGTCTATATGTTGAGAACCGGTTCTTGCAGATCATCATGTATCAATTTTGATGGTTAGTGTTAATACAGATGATTTTGCTAAATGCCTGCATTCCGTAAAAAGAATGCAGGTTTTTTCAAAAATCCTGTAACAAGAACGTTTTTTGGTCGTCTTAATAATAGAAAGCATTGAATTTGCGAAAACCTATTTTCATCTATTAGGTAATGCAAAGTAATTTGCTATACATAAATCATCATTAAAATCAATCAAAAAATGAAACAGTTATTCGTAGCTTGTCTATTGCTTATTGGCAGTATTTGCCATTCCATGACCGATCCCTTCGGAAGAATCTCCGGAACGGTGATGGATGGAGAACTCAACGAACCCATTCCCTATGCCACAGTGGTCATCAATGATCTGGAAGGTAATTTAGTGACCGGTATCACTTCTGATGATAATGGAAGTTTTTCCATTGAAAATATCAAGAGCGGGGTTTATGTCTTCAAAATTCAGTTCATAGGTTATAAAACCTACACCAAAGAAATCCACATCGATCGTAACAGTCAGAAAATCGACCTGGGAACCATTCGCCTGGAGCCTGATGTTGCGATGCTCGATGAAACAGTGGTGGTTGCCGAAAGAACCACGATCGAACAGCGCGTGGACCGGAAGATCATCAATGTGGGTAAAGACCTGATGACCACCGGCGCCAGCGCTTCGGAACTGATGCAGAACGTTCCTTCGGTAAACGTGGACCAAGACGGCAATATTTCGCTTCGCGGAAACAGCAATGTACGCATCCTCGTAGACGGAAAACCCACAAATATGGATCCTGCACAGCTGCTGAAGCAAATTCCTTCCACTTCCATCAAAAGCATTGAGCTGATCACCAATCCTTCCGCAAAATACAACCCGGAAGGAATGAGCGGGATCATCAATATCGTCCTGCACAAAAATGCCAACCAGGGCTTCAACGGAAACCTGAACACCGGTCTTACGCAGGGGGTCAATACTCGCTTTAACGGTTCGCTGGACATGAATTACCGCACCGGTAAATTCAATTTCTACGGAAATTTGGGCGGGAACTTCGGAAAACGCCAGAACGAAGGAACTATCAATCTTCCGGAGTCTAATAGTCAGCAACATTTCAAGGCTCAGAACCGCAGGGAGTCTTATTTGTACAAAATCGGTATTGACTATTATATGGACGAGAAGAATACCCTTTCGGTATACACGAATCAAAACCTGTATGAAGGCGGGCCGCTGGCTTACCTGGAATTTACTGATTTTGGAGATGCTTCCAACAGTTTCAGGCAAAACCTGGATGCCAATTTTGACAATACCAACTCCAGCTACAACCTATTGTTTGATCATGATTTCAACGATGACGGGCATGACCTGCAGGTGGAACTGGATTTCAACAATTTCGATGAAGAAGAACGTACCAACGTAGACTTTGGGGAAAATAGCTTTGATTTTGTCCCATATACTGATATCGTAAATGAAAACCGACAAAATTTTACCGGAAATATCGATTATGTAAACCCTTTCAGTGAAGTTTCCAAGTTGGAACTCGGTGCCGAAGCACGCATCCTGACCACCGATAATGATTACGATGCCGGCAACCCGCAATTGAGCGACGCACAGTACGAATATAACCGCGATATTTACAGTTTCTACACCACCTTCGGTCAGAATTACGAAAAGTGGAGCTACCAGCTCGGCGCCCGGCTGGAAAGCTACAATGTAGATGCGTACTATGACGGGGATGAAGTGTACCAGGATGATTATATCACGGTGTACCCAAGTGCGTTCGTAAGTTACAATCAGAGTGAGAAGAACACCTTTCAGTTAAGTTATAGCCGAAGAGTGGACCGCCCAGGTTTCAGCCAGGTAAACCCGATCAGGCAGGTTGCTTCTCCGCGGCTTACTGTAGCCGGAAACCCGGAACTGGACCCACAATTCACCAATTCCCTGGAATTCAATTTCACCCGTAAACTTGGTAAAAAGGGAAGTTTGACCAGCGGCGTTTTTTACCGTAGAACCAATGACCAGATCAACCAGATCTTTCAGGAAGTTGAAAATGAGCCAGGTTCCATTTTCCTGACCTTTGCGAATTACGGGGATACCAATTCTTATGGAACAGAATTTTCACTGAACTACAAATTCTTTGACTGGTGGAGCACGAATTCCGGACTGGAAATCTACCACAACACCTTGCAGGGAGCAGTGGGGGGAGAAATCATTGAAGTAGACAACACAGCTTACACCTTTAGAAGCAGCCACAATTTCAAAGCTTCTGAGGCGCTTTCTTTCTCTTTATTCGGAATGTATCGCAGCAAACAACAGGACCTTCAGCTGGATATTGATGATTTCTACTTCGTGAACGTGGGTGCCAGGTATTCATTCCTGGAAGACAATAAGGCTACAGTAAGCCTGAATTTCAACGATGTATTCAATACGCAAAAATTCCGTATAAATGGCGGCAGACCTTTTGCGCAAAATGGGGAATTCAATAACGAAACTCAAACAGTATACTTAGGTTTCTCGTATCGTTTTGGAGGCGGAAAGAACCGTGCTCTTAAAAGAAAACAGCGAGATGATGACAACTCCGGCGGAGGCGGTCTGTTCTAAAATATTTGTTTGATTTAGCCAGAAAAAAGCCTGAAGGATCCTTCAGGCTTTTTGAATTTCATTAGTTATTTATTGGAGCTGTCTAAGCTTCTACAGCATACATTTTTTCGCGTTGCTCCCGGATCGCCTTATCACTCATGTAATCATCAAATGTCAGGTAACGATCAATTACTCCTCCCGGAGTCAACTCGATCACACGGTTCGCTACTGTTTGAGCAAATTCGTGATCGTGCGTGGTAAACAGTACGGTTCCCTTAAAATTCTTCAGGGAGTTATTGAAAGCCGTGATCGATTCCAGGTCCAGGTGGTTCGTAGGTTCATCCAGCATCACCACATTGGCACGAATCATCATCATCCGGCTTAGCATACAGCGAACTTTTTCACCTCCGGAAAGTACCCTACAGGTCTTCAGGGCTTCTTCTCCACTGAAAAGCATTTTCCCCAGGAAGCCGCGAATGTAAACCTCTTCACGCTCTTCTTCCGTTTTGGCCCATTGTCTCAACCAGTCCACCAGCGTAAGATCATTTTCAAAATATTCAGAATTATCTGCCGGTAAATAGGACTGTGAGGTTGTGACACCCCATTGGAATTTTCCTTTTACAGGCTCCTGTTTTCCGTTAATAATTTCGTAGAAAGCGGTCGTGGCACGAGAATCTTTGGAGAACACTACCACCTTATCGCCTTTGGCCAGGTTAATGTCTACATTTTTGAAAAGTGTTTCCCCTTCGATACTGGCTTCCAGGCCTTCCACATTTAGAATTTGATCACCCGCTTCCCGTTCTCTTTCAAAGATGATTGCCGGGTAACGACGGCTGGAAGGTTTGATCTCTTCAATATTCAGCTTGTCGATCATTTTCTTTCTGGAAGTAGCCTGCTTACTTTTTGCCACGTTCGCACTGAAACGCTGAATAAACTCCTGAAGTTCTTTCTTCTTTTCTTCAGCCTTTTTATTCTGCTGCGCGCGCTGTCTGGCAGCTAACTGAGATGATTCATACCAGAAAGTATAGTTCCCACTGAAATGATTGATCTTCCCGAAGTCGATATCAGAAATATGCGTACAAACCGCGTCTAGGAAGTGACGGTCGTGAGAAACGACGATGACCGTATTGTCATAATTGGCAAGGAAATTTTCCAGCCAGTTAATCGTTTCATAATCCAGGTCGTTCGTAGGCTCATCCATGATCAATACATCCGGGCTGCCAAATAAGGCCTGTGCCAGCAATACACGAACCTTCTGTTTCCCGTCCAGGTCTTTCATTAAAGTATAATGCAGGTCTTCGCTGATCCCCAGGTTTGAAAGCATGGCGGCTGCATCGCTTTCCGCGTTCCAGCCATTCATCTCCTCGAACTGTACCTGCAGCTCCCCGATACGATCGGCATTTTCATCAGAATAATCGGCATACAGGGCATCCATTTCGGTCTTCACGGCGAAAAGCGGCTTATTCCCTCGCATCACGGTTTCCAATACCGGATATTCGTCATAAACGTTGTGATCCTGTTCCAAAACCGACATTCTTTTTCCCGGTTCCAGGTGAACTTTTCCGGAAGTTGCTTCTGATTTTCCTGAAAGGATCTTCAGAAAAGTGGACTTCCCGGCACCGTTCGCACCAATGATCCCATAACAGTTACCCTGGGTAAACGTAACATTCACCTCATCAAACAACACTCTTTTACCAAACTGTACGGAAAGATTTGAAACTGAAAGCATAAAATTCTTCGATTAAAATTTGTGCAAAAGTAGTTATAATCAATCTTAATGAGAAAGATTAACGTTTTAAAAATTCGTTTTAACGCCTGATTAACATAGAGCCCCTATCCCACCATCTATCTTTGCTTATCGAAGCAGCCGAAATTGTGATTCCCAGTACACCTACATGAAATACGCCTGGCTTTTAATTGGTTTCCTACTTCTACTTTCCGGATGTAACAATCAACCGGAAGGAGATCAGCACGTATTTGTAGGTGGCCAGATCAACAATCCCGAAACCGATTACGTAGTCCTTTCCAAGGAAGACAGCATCATTGACACTCTTTACCTCAACCAGCAAAACCAGTTCGGCAAGGAATATGACGACCTCGAGAGCGGTATCTATACTTTTAAACATTCCCCGGAAAATCAGATCATGTACCTGGAGCCCGGAGACAGTGTGGTGATCTGGCTGAATACACTGGATTTTGACCGTTCGCTGAACTTTAGCGGAGACGGTGCCGAAAAAAGCAATTTTCTGCTGGATATTTTCATCAGAAATCTGGACAATAACGATCTCATTCTTCAGTATTACAAGATCAAACCGGAACGCTTTGCCGAAATCACAGATTCTATTCGTGATGATCGCATGCAATCACTTGAAAGACTGGAAGAACAGGAAGAATTGAGCGATACTTACCTGAAACTTGCCAAGGCCAGTGTGAATTATGAATTTTACGACCTGCGCGAGCGTTATTCCTTCCTGATCCATAAATATTATCCTGCGCTTTCTGCTGAAATTCCGGAAAATTTCAACAATTACCGCGAACATATCAATTTTAGCGATGAAGACCTGGAAGATCTGTATGTCTATACCAATTTTCTTGATGATTATTTAAGATCGAAATCGATCGAGGACTGCCAGACAAAAGAATGTTATAACCTGAACAGCCTTCAGAATTTAAGCAAACGAATCGAGCTAACCGATTCATTGTTTAAGAATGATAAGCTGAAACACAAGTTCATTGACCGTTTCGCCACTCAAAGTATCATTATGAGTGAGACCGATCGTGGAATTGATTTTGTTTTGAATCTCCTGAAAAGCATTGATTATGCACGCCTGGACTATATTGAAAGACTTTCCAGGATGCAGCGCTCCTACCTGAAAGGCAATTCCATTGCTGATAAAGGCCTGATCGATACAAACGGTAATAAAACGACTTACGGGGAGATCATTGATAAACCAAGCATCATTATGAGCTGGTCTATTTACGCGCTAGATCACCATCAATGGCTGCATAAGATCGTGAAAGACCTGCGGGAAAAATACCCGGAAATTGATTTCTACACGGTCAATATCGACGGCCAGACCTATGAAAACTGGCTTCGTGTTCTGGAGACTTTTAGTTACGATAAAAAATACGAGTACCAAATTGCCAATCGAAATATTGGCAACGATATGTACAAGAATTACCTGACCAAGGTGTTATTCGTAGATAAAAAAGGAGTGATTCAGAAAGGAGATATCTCCTATAGTTCCATCAAGGATTTTGAAGAAGATATTTTGGAATTTCTGAATAAATAAAAAAAGGCCGCTTTTCAGCAGCCTTCTTTATTTCATTGGAAAATTGTGTTACTGATTTCCCTTCTTATAATCTGCCAGGAATTTCTCCAAACCGATATCTGTTAGTGGGTGTTTCAGCAATCCTTCGATAGAAGATAGGGGGCCCGTCATTACATCAGCTCCAATTTTTGCGCATTCCAGTACATGCATGGTATGACGTACCGAAGCAGCAAGAATCTGCGTATCGAATTCATAATTATCATAAATGAGTCTGATCTCAGCGATCAAGTTCAGTCCATCAGTAGAAATATCGTCTAAACGACCTATAAATGGAGACACATAGGTTGCTCCAGCCTTAGCAGCCAGCAATGCCTGCCCAGCCGAAAATACCAGGGTACAGTTGGTGCGAATCCCGCGGTCGCTAAAGTATTTAAGCGCTTTCACACCTTCCTTAATCATCGGGATCTTCACAACGATCTGTTCGTGAAGTTCAGCCAGCTCTTCTCCTTCTTTGATCATGCCTTCGAAATCTGTAGCGATCACTTCCGCGCTTACATCCCCATCAACCAGCTCACAAATTCGGTTATAATGTTTAAAAATATTGTCTTTTCCGGTAATCCCTTCCTTCGCCATAAGCGACGGGTTGGTGGTTACACCGTCAAGAACCCCAAGGTCCTGGGCTTCCTTGATCTGGTCGAGATTTGCCGTATCAATAAAGAATTTCATAGTTGTGCGTTATTTTGAATTTTTAATTTGATTCGTAAAATTACAATTTATAATGCTTCATCAGCATTTTTTCATACATCTTATCGGGTAACAGTCCTTTCAGCTTCACTGAAAATTTTTGCAAAAAATCCCCGATCTTATAATGTACTTTTGGATCGTCTTCCGCAATGACCTTTAAAACCGCCTTCGCCATTAAATCAGGATCCTGTCCAGCGCTTACGTGTTCATTCATCAGTTGCAACGTGTCACCATACGCTTTCCGGTAAGGGGAATCTTCCAGGACAGGAGCATGATAGCGACCGGCCGCAATGTTAGTTGCAAAATCTCCAGGTGCAATATTGGTCATTTTAATACCGAACTGTTTGAGTTCCATTCGGTAGGCCTCCGCAGTAATTTCCAGCGCACCTTTGGTGGCTGAATAGATACCGCGATAAGGCAGGCCCATATAACCAGCGATAGAAGTAATATTGATGATCAGGCCGCCACCCTGCTTTCTCATTAGGGGAACGGTGTTCTTGATGACATTCAGCGGGCCGAAATAATTGGTCTCAAAAGCCTTTTTGATCTCGCTTTCGGGAGTTTCTTCAATAGGACCGGTAATACCCACGCCCGCATTATTGATGAGAATATCGATTTTCCCTTCTTTTTCTGAAACCTGCGAGATTGCCTGCCGGATGCTTTCCGGACTGGTCACATCCAAGGCTACCAGCTCAAAAGGGGAATTTGGATTTTTAGACGGATTCCGACTCGTTCCATAAACCTTAAAACCATTTTCAGAAAGATGCGTCGCGATAGATTTTCCAATTCCGGAAGAAGCTCCGGTAATAAAGACGACTTTGCCTGTAGACTGCCCGTTTTCCATACCGCACAAAGATGCACTTTTTTTGAGAAAAGCGGAAACAAAAAATGGCAAGCGACCCACATCACACCGCTACGACCGCCTACCCTTGCTGCGTTCCCGCCCTGGGGGATTCAGCAGGAGCTGGTTGTGTGGGACTTGCCGCTGCAAATATACAATCTTTAAACCTTTAGGCAAGCTTTTTTATCCTGAAATGGTTAATTTAGCAGGGCAAAATAAGCAAGATTCATGAAGCGATTTTTTAACCTCCTGGCTATCTTTATTTTAAACTTTTTCATTTTTTCCTGCGGAAGCAAAAACGGTAAAAATAAATCTGATTTTTCGATACAATTTGAAGGAAACAAGTCGAGTTTTCACTTGAACGAGTCGGTAAAAGGCTCCATTCTGAACAAAGAAAATAAACCGATCGACTCCATCTCCTATTTCCTCGGAAATCAAACCCTGCAATCATCCGGGAAAGATTTCAATTTTAACCTGAAGGATTCCCGTCTCGGGAACTGGCCACTTCGAGCGATCATCTATTCCGGAGAACAGGTTGATACGATTTCCAAAGAGATCAAGATCCTCAACGATCAGGCACCAGCCGTTTACACTTTTGAGGTGATCAATGAATTTCCTCACAGCAATACCTCCTATACCCAGGGACTCGAGTTCCATGACGGGCAGCTTTATGAAAGTACCGGGCAACGGGGAAGATCCAGACTCCTGAAAGTAGACCTGGAAAGCGGTGAGATCCTTGACGAGATCAAACTGGATGACCAGTTCTTCGGGGAAGGGCTCACTATTCTAAATAATAAGATCTTTCAGTTAACCTGGCAAAGTGATGTTGGTTTTATTTATGACGTTCAGAAATTCGAAAAAACCGGGAGTTTCGGTTACAACCAGAGCAAAGAAGGCTGGGGACTTTGTAACGATGGTGAGAAAATCTACAAAAGCGACGGAACGGAAAAGATCTGGATTTTGAATTCCGAAACACTTGCCGAAGAAGATTATATTCAGGTCGCTACCAATAAAGGGATCAAATCAAAATTCAACGAACTGGAATGGGTTGATGGAAAGATCTACGCCAATACTTACCAGTTTCCGAGCGTTAGTATCATCAATCCTCAGAATGGTGCTATTGAAGCTATCATCAATTTTAAAGGCTTGCAGGATCGAATTGGAAACAAGAACGACCTTGACCCAGTGAATGAAGTGCTGAATGGAATTGCTTATAACAGTGCTGACGGAAAATTGTATGTGACGGGCAAAGACTGGGACAAGTTATTCGAAGTGCGAATCATTAAAAACTAAGCATATCGAACCGGAGATTTTTGAAATGGAATTTGCTGTCCGGGAATCTGATCTGGATAAGCAGCAGCATGTAAACAATGTGCAATATGTTCAATGGGTTCAGGATATCGCTGAAGCTCACTGGGAAGCGCGCGCAACTCCTGAGCAAAAAGAAAAGCATATCTGGGTCGTTATCAAACACGAGATCTCTTATAAGAAAGAAGCTTTTCTACATGATCCAATCCTGATGCAGACTTATGTGGGAGATACAACGAATGTGACTTCTGTTCGTCACGTCATCATCAAAAACAAAGATAGCGGCAAATCGCTGGCAGAAGCGAAAACGACCTGGTGTTTACTGGATGCGGAAAGCAGGAAGCCCACGAAGATTTCCGAAGAGATGAAAAAAGTATTTGAAAAATAAAAGGCCGCAATTGCGGCCTTTTATCTTATAGTTCGGTGATCAGCAGATTACCATTGAAATAATGGTCTTCCCTGCATCATTTTCTTAACATCTTCGTTAACAGCTGCAAGTTCTGCTTCATCTGAAATATTCTGAATGACCCGGTCGATCAGCTCCACAATCCTGGTCATATCCTCCTGCTCCAGGCCTCGTGTGGTCACTGCCGGCGTCCCAATTCGGATTCCAGAAGTCACAAAAGGCGATTTATCATCAAAAGGAACCATGTTCTTATTCACGGTAATTCCAGCTTTATTCAAAGCCTCTTCGGCTTCTTTCCCGCTCACACCTTTATTTCTCAGGTCGATCAACATCATATGATTATCTGTTCCTCCGGAAATGACCTCGTAACCTTTCGCTACAAAATCTTTCGCCATTTTTTCGGCGTTTTTCTTCACTCTAACCGTATAATGCAGGAACTCATCTGTAAGCGCTTCACCAAATGCCACTGCTTTCGCTGCAATGATATGTTCTAACGGACCTCCCTGGTTCCCTGGAAAAATGGCCGAATTCAATAAAGTCGACATTTTTTTCAGGTTACCATTCTTCAGTTTTTCCCCGAAAGGATTATCGAAATCTTTACCCATAATGATGATCCCTCCACGAGGTCCTCTCAAGGTCTTATGAGTAGTAGAAGTCACAATATGGCAATGAGGCACTGGATCACTAATAAGCCCTTTGGCAATTAGACCCGCAGGATGCGCGATATCCGCAAAAAGGATCGCTCCTACTTCATCCGCGATCTCGCGGAAACGCTTATAATCGATCTCCCTGGAATAAGCCGAAGCTCCGGCAATAATCATTTTCGGTTTTTCGCGGCGAGCGATTTCAGCGATCTCATCATAATCCAGCCTTCCCGTTTCCTTGTTTACCCCATAAAATACCGGTTCGTAGAGTCTTCCGGAAAAATTCACCGGGGAGCCATGCGTAAGATGCCCACCATGTGAAAGGTCAAAACCAAGGAATTTATCTCCCGGTTTTAGGCAGGTATGGTACACAGCAGTGTTCGCCTGGGAACCAGAATGCGGCTGCACGTTAGCATATTCCGCGTCAAAAAGTTCTTTCAGGCGGTCTATAGCCAGTTGTTCTACTTCATCAACCACTTCGCAACCTCCATAATAACGCTTACCGGGATAACCTTCTGCGTATTTATTGGTCAGAACCGAGCCGGCTGCTTCCATTACCGCGTCACTTACGAAATTTTCACTGGCAATAAGCTCTAAACCGTTTAACTGTCTCTCTTTTTCTTGTGCTATTAAGTCGAATAATTGAGTGTCTCGCTGCATTTCAGTTTTTTCGTTAAATATTCGGTAAAAGTAACAAACAAATTCGGTTAATTACAGGAAAATAATATATTTGAATCAACTAGATTTTAACAAAAAACCAACATTTTTTATGTCAATTTCCGCGAACGATCCGAATAGAAAAACCTGGCTCGAAATTCCCGAGAATAGCGATTTTCCTATTCAGAATATTCCATTTGGAGTATTTCTGACCCGCGATGATGTGATCACGATCGGGACACGAATAGGAGATTACGCGATAGACCTTGGGGCCTTGCATCAGTTAGGTTATTTTGACGGAATTCCGTTAACCGACGATATATTTTTACAGGACACTTTAAACGATTTTATTTCAGACGGGAAAAAGACCTGGCGACTGGTGAGAAACCGCATTGCCAAGATCTTTGATGAAAATAACACCGCCCTGAAAGAGAACGACGATCATCGCACCCGAGTGCTCTTCACACTGGACGAGATCGAGATGCAAATGCCGGTACAGGTAGGTGATTATACCGATTTTTATTCCTCTAAAGAACATGCCACAAACGTTGGAAGCATGTTCCGCGATCCTGATAATGCTCTATTACCAAACTGGCTGCACATCCCGGTTGGTTACCACGGAAGAAGCTCTTCCATCATTCCATCTGGAATTCCGGTACACCGCCCACAGGGACAAACTATGCCACCAGAGGCAGATACGCCGGTTTTCGGGCCTTCCAAAAGAGTGGATTTTGAGCTGGAAATGGCATTTATTACCACAGATGCCAACCACATTGGCGAGCCAATTCCGGTAGACGAGGCAGAAGATTACATTTTCGGAATGGTGATTTTCAACGACTGGAGTGCACGGGATATTCAGAAGTGGGAATATGTGCCGCTAGGCCCATTCCTTGCGAAGAACTTCGCTTCTTCCATTTCGCCATGGATTGTGACCATGGATGCTTTGGAACCTTTTAGGACCGAAAGTCCGAAACCCGAAAAAGAACTATTACCCTATCTGAAATATACAGGTAAGAAAAGTTTTGATATCAATCTTGAGGTTTCTCTGGAACCTGAAGGCGGCAGCGAGGAAACGATCACACGTTCCAATTTCAAATATCTTTACTGGAATATGAGCCAGCAGCTGGCCCACCATACCGTTAACGGTTGCCCGGTAAACTCTGGAGATATGATGGCTTCCGGAACCATTTCAGGATCTACGGAAGATTCTTTCGGATCGATGCTGGAACTTACCTGGAGCGGCAGCAAACCATTAAAACTTAAAGATGGCAGCGAACGTAAGTTCATTGAAGATAACGACACGGTGATCATGCGAGGACATTGCCAGAACGGCCAATACCGAATTGGATTTGGAGAAGTTCGATCCAAGCTCCTACCGGTGTATCAACCGAAGAAAAAATAGCATAAAAAAGCCCGGCATCTCCGGGCTTTTTTATTTTTAATACTGGCTTCCTAAACCAGTTCTTTCAGTTTTCCAGCTGAAATAGACTGATGCGAAGCATGATGCACCACTTCCCTGTTATGGATCACGATGAGTTGCGGACTTTCATGACGCACGCCAAATTGATCAGCCACTGCATTTGACACCTCTCTATTGGCAATCAAATCCAGGAAATACATTTTCACATTAGCGTCTTCCGGAAGATCGTAATCAGATTCAAACATTTTCAACACCATCCTGCTAATTCCGCACCGTGTGGAATGTTTCAGTATGGCGATATACTGCAATTCTGATTCCTTTTCAATTTCGCCTAACTGGCTGATCTCCGTGAGCTGCACCCAATTAATACTCGAAGCGTTTTCCTTCTTTGCTCCTCCCTCGTCTCCAAACAACTTTCCGAATAATCCCATAGTATACTTTTTTGCAAATGTAATTCTCTGTAATTTTAATAGAAAAACAATGGCCGACTTTTTCGTTTTTTTATCATAAATGTCAATTTGTCTTAAAATTTTTAATAAAAACAGACAAAACGTCATTTTTTCGTAATGGTATATGAATTGCTTTTTAGCTGAAAAAAGAAATCATGAACTTTAATAATTTTACTATAAAATCACAGGAGGCCATCCAGCAGGCGCAACAGCTTGCTCAGGAAATGGGCCATCAGCAGATAGAAAATGAGCATCTTTTCAAAGCCATTATGATGGTTGATGAAAACGTGACTCCCTTTCTGCTGAAAAAACTGAACATCAACGTGAATCTGTTCACACAGATTCTCGATAAAAGCCTGGAAAACTTTCCGAAGGTGAGCGGTGGAGATATCATGCTCTCCCGCGAGGCCGGTAAAACCGTGAACGAGGCATCCACCATCGCCAAAAAGATGAATGATGAGTATGTTTCGATCGAACATTTGATCCTGGCCATTTTCAAATCTTCCAGCAAGGTTGCTCAAATTTTAAAAGATCAGGGTGCTACAGAAAAAGCTTTGAAAGCAGCAATTGAAGAATTGCGGCAGGGTGATCGTGTGACTTCACAAAGCGCAGAAGAGACCTATAATTCGTTGGATAAATATGCGCGGAACCTCAATCAGCTTGCGGAAGAAGGAAAACTGGATCCGGTCATTGGTCGTGATGAGGAGATCAGGAGAATTCTCCAGATTCTGTCCCGAAGAACCAAGAACAACCCGATGCTGGTTGGTGAGCCTGGAACCGGTAAAACGGCTATTGCAGAAGGTTTGGCCCACAGGATCGTGGACGGCGATGTACCGGAAAACCTGAAAGACAAACGCATCTACTCCCTGGATATGGGAGCCCTGATCGCCGGTGCAAAATATAAAGGTGAATTTGAAGAAAGGCTGAAGGCCGTTATCAAAGAAGTAACTTCCAGCGACGGGAATATCGTGTTATTCATCGACGAGATCCACACACTGGTTGGTGCCGGTGGTGGCCAGGGTGCGATGGATGCAGCGAATATTTTGAAACCTGCGCTGGCCCGAGGAGAACTCCGTGCAATTGGAGCCACTACCCTGGATGAGTATCAGAAATATTTTGAAAAAGATAAAGCTTTAGAAAGGCGCTTTCAAAAGGTGACCGTAGAAGAACCCGATACCGAAAGTGCAATTTCGATCCTTCGCGGTATCAAAGAGAAATATGAAACGCACCACAAAGTTCGCATTAAGGACGAGGCGATCATTGCGGCCGTGGAACTTTCTCAGCGGTATATCACCAACCGGTTTTTGCCAGATAAGGCGATCGATTTAATGGATGAGGCCGCCTCGAAACTCCGCATGGAGATCAATTCGAAACCAGAAGAGCTGGATGTTTTGGATCGCAAGATCATGCAGCTGGAGATCGAGATCGAAGCCATCAAGCGGGAAAAAGATGAGAACAAGCTCAAATCTTTACGTGCCGATCTGGCCAATCTCAAGGAGGAGCGCAATGACCTTCACGCCCGCTGGATGAGTGAAAAAGAAGTAGTTGACAATATTCAGAATTTAAAATCTGATATTGAAAATTTCAAGCTGGAAGCCGAAAAAGCAGAACGCGAGGGCGACTACGGAAAAGTGGCCGAGATCAGGTACGGAAAGATCAAAGATGCTCAGGAAAAACTGGAAAAATTACAGCAAAAGGTGGCCGAAAATCAGGATGGCAAATCGCTGATCCAGGAAGAAGTGACCAATGAAGATATAGCGGAAGTGGTGGCGAAATGGACCGGTATCCCCGTTACCAAAATGCTGCAAAGCGAACGTGAAAAACTGCTCAATCTCGAAGCCGACTTACATAAACGCGTAGTTGGTCAGGAAGAAGCCATTATCGCAGTGAGTGATGCGATTCGCAGAAGCCGTGCAGGTTTGCAGGATCAGAATAGGCCTATCGGGTCCTTCCTGTTCCTTGGTACGACCGGGGTTGGTAAAACTGAGCTTGCAAAAGCGCTGGCAGAATACCTGTTCGATGACGAATCGGCCATGACACGGATCGATATGAGCGAATACCAGGAAAGACATTCGGTAAGTCGTTTAGTTGGTGCTCCTCCGGGATACGTTGGTTATGACGAAGGTGGCCAGTTGACCGAAGCCGTGCGAAGAAAACCTTATTCAGTAGTGTTGCTGGATGAGATCGAAAAAGCACATCCTGATACTTTCAATATTCTGCTGCAGGTGCTGGATGAAGGGAGACTGACCGATAATAAAGGTCGGGTGGCAGACTTTAAGAACACGATCATCATCATGACTTCCAATATGGGCAGCCAGATCATTCAGGATAAATTTGAAAATATCAAAGACCTGGATACCGCGATGGAAGCAGCGAAAGAAGAAGTTCTCGGATTGCTGAAAAAAACCGTAAGACCAGAATTTCTGAACAGGATCGATGATATCGTCATGTTTAGTCCGCTAACTCAGAAGGATATTCGCCAAATCGTGGAATTGCAACTGAAAGGCGTCCGGAAAATGCTATCGAAACAGCACATCGTCCTTGATGCAACCGATGAAGCCGTGAATTACCTGGCTTTGAAAGGTTTCGATCCTTCCTTTGGGGCCAGACCTGTTAAACGGGTGGTGCAGCGAGAGGTGCTGAACAAACTTTCCAAAGAGATTCTCGGTGGCAAGATCAGTACAGACAGTATTATCCTGCTGGATGAATTTGATGACGAACTGGTATTTAGGAATCAGGCAGAGTTAACAGAAACGGAATGAATATTTCCCATTGAACTATATTAAAAAAAGCGGCAGATTTCTCTGCCGCTTTTCTTTTCCCATAATTATCAATAATTACCATTTATCGATCTCATGTTTCAGCTCTTCTTTACTCTGCCCGGTTTTTTCCTGCAGTTTTCCAAGCATTTCATCAAACTTCCCTTCGGAATAGGTTACATCATCATCGGTCAATCTTCCATACTTCTGTTTAAACTCACCTCTGATTTGTTTCCATTTTCCTTCTAACTGATCACTATTCATAACATTGGTTTTAGGTGTTAATAAGATAAAAGTAGCCAACTACTTCCCCGGCCTCTGCCAACAAACTCCCATATTTGTCTTAAACTATTGTTATTTTTGAATTCTGAAATATATGCTATGATCAGAAAACTATTCATGCTCGCTCTTTGCGCAAGTTTCTTTTCCTGCGCCGTTAGCCGAAAAATACATACGGAAGATGTCTCGCTTCATTTCCAGGATGAATATATCATATCGCCCGATCTGGATTTTAAGGGCACGCGCGTAGGCGGACTTTCGGGTATAGACTATGCAGATGGAGAATTTTATTTTGTGTGCGATCAGTCGTCGAATCCCAGGATCTATTCCGGTCATATTTCAACCGAAAATCAGCAAATCGATTCGGTATATTTTGACGATCTCATCCAGCTTCAGAAAGAACCGTTCCCGAATACGGTTTTCGACCTGGAATCGGTTCGAAAACTAACAGAACCAGATGCCTTTCTGGTAACGAGCGAGGGCTATATCGAAAACGGAAGCGATCCCGGGATTTATAAGGTCAATACAGATGGAAAGATCACTACTGAATTCAAAATTCCGAATTATTTTACGGCTTCAGGAACGCAAAAACCAAGGAATAACGGGGTTTTTGAAGGGGTCTGTAAATCATTTGACGGGAAAGCTTACTGGGTTGCGATGGAGCTTCCGCTGGAAAAAGATGGTGCCAAACCAAAGATCTATCCAACACATTCTCACGTTCGTTTCACCAAATATGACGCTGTAACCGGTTTACCAGTCCGGCAATTCGTATATAAACTGGACGGAATTGCCAAGTTACCGATCAATTTTTTTGCAGTTAACGGTGTGACCGAATTGCTGGAATATGCCCCCAATCGTTTCCTCGTACTCGAGCGGGCCTATTCGGCCGGCTACGGCTCCAATGGCAATACGGTAAAGATCTTTGAGGTAGACGCAACGGAAGCCACCAATACCCTGGAATTCCAGAACCTCAAAAAAGCCAGTTATCAAAAAGCCCATAAAAGTCTTATTTTCAATTTTAAGCATATTAAAGACCAGCTGAAAAGCGGCATTATTGATAATATTGAAGGCATGTGCTTTGGCCCTGAAATGAACGGCAAACCAAGTCTGTTGCTGGTTTCTGATAACAACTTCAACAGCTTTGCGGAGCAGGTCTCACAAATCCTGCTATTTACGGTAGATTTTAAAAATAAAGAACACTAACTTCACGTTAGATTAATCCTGAAAATCTAATTATTATGAGTAAAATTTTCATCCTCCTGCTCACCCTGCTTTTCAGCAGCAATGTGGAGAAACACCAGCAAAGCGAGTCGGCCACCACGTATTATTTCATTCGCCACGCCGAGAAGGACCGTTCGAATAAAAATGACCGGGATCCGCAACTCACCGAAGAAGGCCAAAAACGAGCTCAAAACTGGGCCACGATCCTGGAAGATGTAAAATTCGATGCCGTTTACAGCACACCTTACGCTCGCACCATGCAAACCGCTCGACCGGTTGCTACCCAGCAGGATCTGAGGATCGATACCTATGACCCCAGAGATCTTTACAATTCAGAATTTCAAAAGGCTACTAAGGGAAAGACCGTTCTGGTGGTAGGACACAGCAATACTACACCGCAATTCGTAAATGCCATTCTGAAGAACGATAAATATGAAGATATTGACGATTCAGAAAATGGCGCGCTATTTATTGTAAAAATTCTACCAGACGGGAGCATCACCGATCGCGTGGAATACCATAATTAATCAGAATTTAATCGCGGGTGACTTCGATAGCTTCTGTCTGGATGGTAGAAACTTTCTGTAGCTTTCCTGCCGTAAACAGGCTGTCCAGTTTGGAAAGTTTTACCGCAAGGTCATCATATTTATAATTTTCGTAATCCACGAACCTGATGCCTCCCACGGTTCTTGGGTTATAGGCTTTCCGAAAACGCACTCCGCCCCCGTTCACTTCGTAGTTGTATGCCAGGTAATCCACTTCGTAATGCTGGGTATCGATCCAGTATACATATTCGTCTTCATGATCGGTTCCGCCGCCTTCCGCATCGAAACTCACCTGGATTTCATAATATTCCTTGCCCTTGATCGTGTCTTTTCCCAGAAGCTTTTTATTGGCAGCAGCAGCATCAAGGCCATAAGGAAGCTGCACAAAATAATGCACCGAATTTACCGAATTTGAGTACACTTTTTTCAGAGAATCGCTTAACGACACCACGCTATCATTGATCATTCTTCGGAAACCTTCATTGCTGAGCTCATCAGTAATCAAATTGTCCAGGCTATCCTTCTGAAAGCGCTGGTAAACGTATTTTCCGCCATCGCGCGAACTGGCATATTCCATGTCCCGAAACTGAAAATGGATCTTTGCATGGTCATACTTATCGCCGCCGGCATGGGCAATCGCATTCTTTACTATTTCATCCGCCGTTAACTCTTCTGAACCGGAAGAACAAGCCAGGCAAAATATCAAAATTGCAAAAACTGAGAGGTGTTTCATTTCTTAAATTTGGCCGACAAAGATACTGAAATGCCCTGCAAAGCCCATATTTTTAAAAGCCTTTAATATATTATTGTTTTAAAGCTTGTATTTTTGTCATCTATGAAGAATACCATCAACATCAAGAACCGAAAGGCAAAATTCAATTATGAATTCCTCGATAAATATACGGCCGGCATCAAACTGGCCGGAACCGAGATCAAGGCAATTCGTGAAGGAAAGGCCAGTATTGCCGAAAGTTTTTGTGAATTCAGCAATCATGAACTATTTGTGATCAATATGCATGTTGAAGAATATTCTCATGCCTCTCATTTTACCCACGATCCCAAAAGCTCCCGAAAACTTCTTTTACAGCGCCGCGAACTTCGAAAACTGGAAAAGGAAGTCACCAATTCGGGATTGACTATTATTCCGCTTAGGCTTTTTATCAATGACCGCGGACTCGCCAAATTACAGATCACGCTGGCAAAAGGTAAAAAGCTTTATGATAAACGGGAGACCATTAAAGACAGAGAAAGCAAGCGCAGACTGGATAGAATTCAGAAAGAATACAAATAATTCCAGAATTCCTGCGTTATGGTAGAAATCCAACGCTAACCATGTCTAACCGATTACTCTTTTTGCTGATCCTCATCAGCTCATTACCCATTTATTCTCAGGTTACCGGGAAAGTTACCGACGAAAAAGGAACTCCCCTGCCCTATGTAAATATTTATACGGAAAGCGGGCAGACCGGAACCACCACCAACGATGAAGGTTTATACGAACTGAAATTGTCAAAAGCCGGTGATTATGTGCTGGTTTTCCAGTTCCTGGGATATAAAACCTTAAAAAAGTCAATTTCATCAGATGCTTTTCCAGTAGAGATAAACGTTAGTTTAAAAGCTGAAAATACTTCTCTGGATGAAGTGGTTGTAAATAGTAATGAAAATCCCGCTAACCGGATCATTCGAGCTGCGATCAAAAAACGGAAGAATAATGCCGATAAACTCGAAAGCTTTACGGCCGATTTCTATTCCCGCGGACTCTGGCGCATCAAGAACGCACCGGAAAAAATTCTAGGCCAGGAAATTGGCGATTTGGGCGGCGGCCTGGATTCCACGCGTAGCGGGATCGTTTATCTCAGCGAAACGATTTCAGAAATTGCCTATCAAAAACCAGATGATTTTAAGGAAAAGATCATTGCCTCCAAAGTCAGCGGTGATGACAACGGTTTCAGTTTAAATTCGGCACAGGAGGCCTATTTTTCATTTTACGAGAACACACTGGAGATCAATAGTGAAATGATCTCACCCATCGCAGAATATGCCTTCAATTATTATCGCTACAAGCTGAACGGTGTATTTTATGACGACCGCGGAAACCTCATCAATAAAATTGAAGTGCTCCCGAAACGGGAAAATGACCGGGTATTTTCCGGATTCATCTACATCGTGGAGGACCTTTGGCAAATCTACGGCGTGGAATTGACCACTACCGGAAAGGCCATTCAGGTTCCACCAATTGAAGCATTGGTCTTCAAGCAGAATTATAAATATTCCGAAGAAAATGACTTATATATCCAGATCTCTCAGAGCGTGGATTTCAGTTTTAAGATGTTTGGTTTTGGTGGAAACGGACGTTTTACGGCAGTCTATAGCAATTATGATTTCAAGCCGGGATTTGATAAAAAAAGCTTCGGAAAAGAGATCCTGAGTTTTGCTGAAAATGCCAACGAGAAGGATTCTATTTTCTGGGAAGCACAACGTCCTGTTCCTTTAACTTCAGAAGAAATTGAAGATTATGTCAAAAAAGACAGCATTCAGGATGTTCGTGGCTCTAAAAAATACAAAGATTCGGTAGATGTAGTTCAGAACAAGTTTGAAATTACCGACCTGCTTTTTGGTTATAATCATCAGAATTCCTGGAAACACAACAATTTTAATATCAGTGCTCCAATTGGTGGAATTCATTTTAATACGGTACAGGGCTGGAATGGAAAATTGACTGTTTCCTATAACCAGCGAACCGGAAAAGATCAGCAGAATTTCTGGCGAGTTTATTCCAATATGAACTACGGTTTGGATGAAGAACGTTATCGAATTTCAGGAGGATTCTTTAAGAAATTCAATAATTTCAGAAAGCCATACTTACGAATTGAAGGGGGGACAAGCATTGAAGATATCAACAACAGGGAAGCTATTAGTCCGCTTCTTAACGATGTAACCACGATACTTTTTGAAAGAAACTACCGCAAACTATATGGCAAAAGCTATATCAGTGCCGGTTATGAACAGGAGATTTTTACCGGTTTAAGGGCTTTTGGAGGTCTGAGCTGGGAAAACAGGAATGCGCTGACGAATCATACCGATCATGTTTTCATCGATCGCGATGATGTGGAATACACATCCAACAACCCATTGCAACCGGCTAATTTTGGCAGTGAACCTTTTCAGGAGCATTCCATTTTTAAACTAAATCTTTCCACCACGATCAATTTCGGACAGAAATACCTGAATTATCCAAACGGGAAATACAATGTTTCTTCGGAAAATTACCCGGAGCTTGTACTCGGTTATGAGCAGGGCTTTGGTTCAAATGTTGACCAATACAATTTCTCGCAATGGAAAGCGAGGATCAGGCAGGATTTTAACGTTGGCAATAAAGGAAGATTTGAATACCAGGTAAGCGGTGGTCTTTTCAGTAATTCCGATAATATCAGTCTCGTAGATTACCAGCATTTCAACGGAAATCAGACCAGAATTGGCTTTGGAAGCTATGTTGGGAAATTTAATTTGATGCCGTATTACAATTTTAGCACGAATCAGAATTATGCTGAATTTCACGCGGAACATGACTTCCAGGGCTGGGCACTTGGAAAACTTCCTCTGCTGAACAAACTGAATTTCAACCTGATCCTGGGTGCTCACCGATTGATTCGTGAGGCCGGAGATCCCTATTCGGAATATTCAGTTGGAATTGATAATCTTGGCTTTGGAAAATTTAGATTCCTGAGACTGGATTATGTTATTTCAGATTTTGGAGGCGACAGAAACGGTGCTTTTATCTTTGGTCTGAAATTCTGAAATTAAAAAAGCCGGAGAAACCCCGGCTTTCCTATAAATTTTCAGGTAGCAATTATTCTTTTTCGCTTTTAGCTTCCGTTTCTTCAGCTTTCTTCTCTTCTTTGCTTTCCTTTGAAAAATCGGTCATTCCGTTTTCAATCAGCAAATTATACCACTGCACGATCTTTTTGATATCGCTGGTGTATACACGGTCTACATCATAATCTGGCAAAACTTCGGAAAAATAACCTTCCAGCTCCGCTTTTGAAGATTTGTGGCTGATTGCTTTTTCACCATTCTCCTTCTCCTTCATTTTTTCAAAAACCTCTCCCAGCGGCACCTCTTCCGTATACGTATAAATAGCGATCTCGCTCAGCACGCTCACGTTGTGGCGCATATTTACGGCAATCTTTTTACCGTCTAACATCGATTTGGCAACAAAACCACCGCGAGTTTGCGCAGTGAGTTCATAAAGACCGGGTTTACCCGAAATTGCTAGAACTTTATCTAATCCCATAGTACTTTTTCATTTTGGAGGGCAAATATCAATTCTCCCTGTGTATTTTCAAAAATCTTAACGGCCTTTTTTAGCATTCGGAAAGCGCATGCGGTATTCCACATTGATCTTTCCCTTGGAAATGCTGGCCAGTTTGTTCTTTATCAAACGCTTTTTAAGGCTGGAAAGTTTATCGGTAAACAGAATTCCTTCGATGTGATCGTATTCATGCTGGATCACACGCGCAGCGAGTCCGTCAAAAGTATCCACGTGTTTTTCCCAGTTTTCGTCAACATATTCGATCTTGATCTGTGGCTTTCGGAAGACATCTTCGCGCACCTCCGGTATGCTCAGGCATCCTTCGCCAAAAGCCCATTCTTCACCTTCTTCCTCGATGATCTGGGGGTTGATGAACACTTTCCGCATATTTTTAAGCTGTTCCTGTTCTTCCGCAGTAAGATCTTCATCTTCCGCGAAAGGAGCCGGATCGATCATAAATAACCTGATGGGAAGGCCAATTTGCGGAGCGGCCAGTCCCACGCCATAGGCATTGTACATCGTATCCCACATATTATCGATCAGCTCGTCCAGTTTGGGATAATCACGATCGATATCCTTCGCTTTCTTTTTCAACACGGGATCACCGTATGCAACAATTGGTAAAATCATTCTAAGGGTTTATGAATTATGTTAATACAGCCAACTTTGCAGGATCAGCGTGGCGCTGATTTCGTCTACCAGGGCTTTATCTCTTCTTTTCTTCTTCTTGAGGCCACCGTCGATCATACTCTGAACAGCCATTTTACTGGTAAAACGCTCATCCATACGTTCTGTGGGCATCTCTGGAAAAGTCTTCTGAAAAACCTTCAGAAATTCACGGATATTCGCTTCATTTTCTGAAAAAGAATCATCCATGCGTCTGGGCTCCCCAATGATGACCCGCTCGACAGATTCTTTCTGAAAATAGTCCTTCAGAAAATCGATCAGATCAGGAGTCTGCACAGTCGTAAGGCCCGAGGCGATCATCTTCAGCTCGTCGGTCACTGCGATGCCCGTACGCTTCAATCCGTAATCTAATGCAAGCACTCTGGCCATTCTGAAATTTTAGGCAAAGGTAAGGTTTATATTGGTTTGAGCATAAATATTGACAGCAAGCCTTATATTTGGAAAAAAATTGAAAATGGACCAATTACAACCGAAAATTGAGGAAGCCTGGGAAAACCGGGAATTGTTAAAAGAGACCGAAACTACCAACGCCATTCGCCAGGTGATCGAATTACTGGATAAAGGAGAACTTCGCGTGGCAGAACCTACCGCTGATGGCTGGCAGGTGAACGAATGGGTAAAAAAAGCGGTAGTGCTGTATTTCCCTATTCAGAAAATGGAAACTCTTGAAGCTGGAATTTTCGAATACCATGATAAAATGCCGCTTAAACGTGGCTACAAGGAAAAAGGAATTCGTGTGGTACCAAATGCGGTAGCACGCCACGGCGCTTATATTTCTTCCGGAGTGATCATGATGCCAAGTTATGTAAACATTGGCGCTTATGTAGATGAAGGTACCATGGTAGATACCTGGGCGACCGTGGGAAGCTGTGCGCAAATTGGTAAAAATGTGCATTTGAGCGGTGGTGTTGGGATTGGCGGAGTGCTGGAACCACTTCAGGCGGCACCGGTGATCATTGAAGACAATGCCTTCATTGGCTCCAGATGTATCGTGGTAGAAGGGGTTCGTGTAGAAAAAGAAGCCGTACTTGGTGCCAACGTGGTGCTGACCGGTTCTACCAAAATCATCGATGTGACCGGCGACGAGCCGAAAGAATATAAAGGGCTGGTGCCGGCACGATCTGTAGTGATCCCTGGAAGTTACACCAAGAAATTTGCTGCGGGCGAATACCAGGTGCCATGTGCGCTGATCATTGGCAAAAGAAAAGACAGCACGAACAAGAAAACGTCTCTCAATGACGCTTTAAGAGAATACGACGTCGCGGTATAAGCAAACAGGTTTGAAGATACTGGTAATACAATTAAAAATGATTGGGGATGTGTTGACATCCTCAGTCTTGTTTGAAGCGCTTCGGAAGAAATATCCCCGGGCAGAATTGCATTACCTGGTGTATCGCCATACACTCCCCGTTTTGCGCAATAACCCGCATATAGACAAAGTGATCGCTTTCCGGCGGGAAGAGCATTTTTTCTACCTGGTTAATGCCGTCCGACTTCAAAAATATGATGCGGTGATCGATGTGCAGGCAACACCACTGACTGCGCTGGTAACCGGATTTTCAGGTGCCACAACCAGGGTTTCTTATGAAAAATGGTATACGAAACTGGCTTGCAACCACGTCTTCAGCAGAAGCATGCAGGCAGAAACCGAAGCCGGCGCCGCGATCGAAAAAAGGTTACGTCTCCTGTCTCCGCTTGCTCCTGATTTTCCGAAGAATCTGAAACCAAAGATCTACCTTCAGAATAGGGAAAAAAGGCAGGCCCTCGAGATGTTGCAGGAGCACGGTTTAAATCCACAGGAACAGGATCTGTTAATGATCAGTATTTTAGGAAGTTCGCAGCAAAAAACCTATCCGCCCATGTTCATGGCCAGGCTGCTCGATTGGATTGTTCAGCATACCAACACGACCTTATTACTGAATTATATTCCTGCCCAGGAGAACGACGTGATGGCCATTTATAACCTTTGCGAAAAAGAAACCCAGGAACGCATCGCGATCGACCTCTACGGAAAAAATTTACGGGAATTCCTGGCGCTCACTTCCTACTGCAAGGCGCTTATTGGCAACGAAGGCGGTGGTGTAAACATGGCTAAGGCACTGGATATACCAACATTTGCCATATTTTCGCCCGAGCTACAGAAGGCTAACTGGAATGTTTTTGAAGACGGAACGAATAATGTTTCGGTGCACCTGCGGGATTACCGGCCGGAGCTTTTTCAAAATAAAATACAGAAAGAACTGAAAGCTGAAAACATGCGGCTGTACAGGGAATTCAAACCGGAATTATTTCAGGAGAAACTGCTGGAATTCTGTCAAAATCATGCTTCATGACCTATCGTTTCCTGATCTACATCAGCCATACCTATGCGCTGCCCATTGGCCGGCCGCTACAGGAGGAAATTAAGCTTCGGGGTTACGAGGTGAAGTGGTTTTGTGATAATGAGTATCCTAAGTCCCATTTCCCTGAGAATGGTGAGCTGCTGGATACCGTTAAAGAGGTCCTGGACTATGATCCGCAGGTGGTGCTGACCGCGACCGACCAGGTGGCCGATTTTTTTCCGGGCCTGAAAGTTCAGGTTTTTCACGGTTTTCCGGCGAATAAAAGGAAAGGAACCGATCAATTTACCATTCGGGGCTTTTTTGATTTGTATTGTACTCAGGGGCCTTCCAGTACCAAACCTTTTCAGAAGCAGCAAAAAAAATATCAGACATTTGAAGTGATCGAGACAGGCTGGTCCAAAATGGATCCGCTGTTTCCGCTGGAGAACGGCAAGACCAACCCCAAGAATGTCCTGATCTCGTCTACTTTTACCAAATATTACAGCCTAGCTTTAAAGGAAGATGTCGTCGAAGAAATACTGCGCTTATCCAAAACCGGGAACTGGCATTTTGATGTGGTGCTGCATCCAAAACTTCCGGAAGGGATCAAACAAAAATTTCGGGAAATGCAGCACGAAAATCTGAAATATCACGATACCACGAACCTGATTCCGCTATTCAAAAAAGCCCATCTCATGCTGTCTGATACGACTTCGGCTTTGATCGAATTCGTATTGCAGCGCAAACCCGTGGTGACGATAGATAATAATATGCCGCAGGCCTATATGCTGAATATTCAGAATGCTTCGGAAATAGCTGATGCCCTGGAAAAAGCGGCTGAATACCCTGTAGCCTTACTGAAAGAAATCGATAAATTCGCCGAATTTTCCCATCCTTATGAAGATGGACGTTCCAGTGCCCGTGTGATCGATGCCTGTATTGATTGCCTTCACCGGGACAAATCGCACCTAAAAACCAAACCGCTAAATCTTATTCGCCGGTATAAAATTCGGAAAAAACTGGGGTATTTCACCTGGAAATCCTACCGGAAACCCTACACCCTGTAATCAGTTTTTCCAGAATTTCAGTTGTTTTTTCAAACGTTTTTTTCTGTGGAATTTTTCCTGAAACTGATGCGTGTAAAATTGCATTTTTTCGAAGACCAGCTCTTCGGGCTTTCCGTATAAAATCGCATATTCCCTTGCCATAACCCGCAAAATCGCCTCATCTGCGGTAAGACGGGAAAAATTTTTCATCCGCGCTTCAAAATCCATTTTCCTGAAATTCATCCGGTTGAGATCCACCAGGAAGAACTGGTATTTTTCAGCATTTCTACGGATGAGTGTATTCCCGGGGGAATGGTCCAGAAACTCAATTTCCTTTTCATGCAACTGGAAGGTAAAGCGCGTAAACTCCTGAAGGAGCTTAACATCAGTTGCGCTAAGGTCCCGAAATGTAAACTCACAATCCAAGTGTTCACAGACGTAGAAACTTCGGCCAAACGTGAGCCTGTTTTCTTCAGCATAGGCAATCGGCAAGGGAGTTCCAATGCCTTTTTGGGTCAGAATGGAGGCATACTCGAAAGATCGTTGGGCCTTGCTTTTACGAAAGAACCGGTAAGCGATCTTATTCACGGCATTCGGGATCTTGAAGGCTTTGACATTGATACTTTTTCCGTTCAGTTCAAAGATCCTGATCTCATTCCGGCCTGTGCTCAAAACACTTCCTTCCCGGGAAAAATTTTGAATCATTCTTTCCAGGTCTTCTGAATAAGCCGTAAAATCTTTGGCAACGATAAATTTCATGGATGATTTGCGTTTATAAATATTTACCGATGCCATTGCTACAGGATTTTGCCCGCTCTTCCAGCGTTTGCTGTTGAATTTGGGAATTGATCACATCCCTTCCCCTGTCATTGATCGGGTGCCAGAGATGATACACGATCCCCTGGTATCGCAACCGCTTACCCGCCACACCGCAATGCAGGAGCCTGGCCGCCATTTCTGAGTCTTCTCTCCCCCAACCAGTCATATCTTCATTGTAACCATTGATCTGGATGAAATCCTCGCGCCAGAAAGATATGTTGCAGCCTCTCAGTTTCCTGGAAAGATCCATGGAACATTTATACGATTTTCCTAAAATGGGAAAATGAATGTTCCGGGTTCGGCGCTGCAGGCCTTTCTGAAAAAAACCAAAATTCACCTGCTTGCAATCCATGATCTTATCACGCAGTTGTTTTTCAATATTTACACGGCTTCCGAATAAAAAAGTAGTCGCTTCGGCATTCGCTTTATGATCATGGATGAAATGGGGATGCATCAGGCAATCACCATCAATCTGAATAATATAATCGGCTTCTGAAGCGGCAATGGCTTTATTCAGGATTTTGCTTTTATGATAACCGTGATCTTCCTGCCAGACGTGTTTGACCGCCAATGTTGAACCAGCCTTGAAATCGGCAATCAGCTTTTTAGTTGCTTCCCCGGAACCATCGTCGGCAATCAAAACCTCATCAGGCAATTCCTTCTGCTTTAAAAGACTTCGGAAAATGAGGTCCAGGGCTTCCGGCCAGTTATAAGTTGAAACGAGCAAAGCGGTTTTCATGCAATTAAATTAACTGAAACAGATTGGGTTTTTTCAGCATTCTTTCGTTACAAAAATAGCAGAATAAAAATGAGGAAGTAAAATTTAGCGATCTTAACCAGAATTTTGTCTCTTTACGAAAAAGAAAAAGCATGAACATTTTACACCTTTCAACGGTCAAAACCTGGGGAGGTGGTGAACAGCATATAGAAAACCTTTGCCTGGAACTTCAAAAATTGGGTGTTCGCAGTAAGGTGTTGCTTACCGAAAATGCCCGTTTTGAGGAAAAACTTTCAAATGCCGGGATCGCCTACGCCGTTGCTCCGCTTCGGAAGAATGTAGACCCGAGGTACATTTTTAAGATCATTACTATTTGTAAAAATGAGTCGATCGACCTCCTCCATCTACACGACCCAAACGCGATCACCCTGGCTATTATCGCCTCTAAACTGACAAAATTGCCCGAATTTATATTCAGCAAAAAAACTTCTTATCCTATAAAAAATCGACAGCAAACGCTGTATAAGTACAATTCTTCCAAGATCGCTAAGATCTTATGCGTTTCAGAAGAGACTAAAAAGATTAGCGCACGAAGAATTAAAAATCAACAAAAACTGGTGACGATCTACCATGGCTGCAATGTTTCGCGGCTTCAGTTAAATGAAATGGATCTTCGGAAAAAACTGCAGTTACCGTCTCACATTGTCATCGTGGGAATGATCGCCAATCACATCAAAGCGAAAGACCTGTCTACTTTTATCAGGATCATTGAGGAAATCGTCAATAAGCAGAAAAAAACCAATTTCCATTTTGTACAGATCGGGGAGTTTACCGAGCACACTGGCAGGTTCCAGCAAGAGATCTCCGAAAGACACCTGGAAAACCATGTGAGTTTCCTGGGGTATGTCCCCAATGCTTCCGGGCTTATCCCGCAATTCGATATTTCCCTGCTAACTTCTAATTCAGAAGGTCTTCCGCAGTTCCTCTACGAAAGTTTTTATTACAAGGTCCCGGTTCTGAGCACGAATGTGGGCGGTATCCCTGAGATCATCACGAATAATGAGAATGGATTTCTCAGTGAAGCCGGAGATTTCCAGGATTTAGCAAGGAAATTGGTAGTTTTGGCGGAGGATTCAGAGCTAAGACGTAAATTTGCCGAAAATGCGCATCAGAAATTAATTCATAATTTCACGAGTGAGCAAATGGCCCGGCAAACGCTGGAGGAATACAAAAAAATAATCGATGGAAAAGTTTGATCAGGAAGTTCAGAAAGCATTAGAAGTATTAAAAAAAGGAGGCGTGATCGTCTATCCTACTGATACGGTTTGGGGAATAGGCTGCGACGCGACCAATCCCGATGCGATCGACAAGGTTTACGAACTGAAAAAGCGCGAGGAAACCAAGGCACTTATCTGCCTGGTGAGCAATTTCAAGATGCTCGAGCAATACGTGGAAGAAATTCCGGAGATGGCCTACGACATCCTAAAATATTCCAAAAAACCTACCACCATCATTTATGACAAACCTATTCGCATCGCTGAAAACCTGGTGGGAGAAGACGATTCTCTGGGAATTCGCGTGGTTCGAGACCGGTTTTGTTCCGAACTGATCAAAAAGCTGAGACGGCCACTGGTTTCTACCTCCGCAAATATCAGTGGGCAGCCAACTCCGGAATCATTCGATCAAATCACCCCGCAAATTTTAAAAGGTGTAGACTATGTAGTAAATTTGCAGCGTTCAAAAAAATCGCCTAAACCTTCAGCAATTATCAAGCTGAGTAACGATGGAGAGGTGAAAGTGATACGCAAATAGAAGATGCCGAAACACCACAATTACAGTAAAGCTTTACATCATAAGATTTTTCGAATAATTTCTGAAGCTGCCGATGAGCTGGGCGTCGACGCCTACGTGATCGGTGGTTTTGTACGCGACCATATTCTCGAGCGCGGTGAACCTACAGATATCGATATTGTTGCTGTGGGTAGCGGAATTTCTCTAGCTGAAAAAGTTGCTGAAAAACTTCCCAACAAACCGAAAGTCCAGGTCTTTAAGAATTTCGGAACAGCGATGCTCCGTGCTTTCGATATGGAAATTGAATTTGTTGGAGCCCGAAAGGAAAGTTACCGCCAGGATAGCCGCAAACCCATCGTGGAAGACGGCACACTGGAAGATGACCAGAACCGTCGCGATTTTACGATCAATGCCCTGGCTTTAAAACTGAATGCTGATGGATTTGGAGATTTACTGGATCCTTTTGACGGATTGAGCGACCTTCAGAAGAAGATCCTCAAAACGCCGTTAGACCCAGATATTACTTATTCAGATGATCCTTTGCGCATGTACCGTGCGATCCGTTTTGCGAGTCAGCTTAATTTCATGATCGAAGAGCATTCCCTGAAGGCGATTCGCCGAAACCAGGACCGCATTAAGATCATTTCCAAGGAGCGCATCATCGAGGAGCTGAACAAGATCATGCTTAGCCCGAAACCTTCTAAAGGTCTTGCGTTGCTTTTTAAAACGGGACTTTTACGCAAGATCCTTCCTGAACTCACCGCCCTGCAGGGTATTGATGAAGTGGAAGGACAAACGCATAAAGACAATTTCTGGCACACCCTGGAAGTGGTAGACAATATTTCTGAAAATACCGACAATCTCTGGCTACGCTGGGCTGCATTATTGCACGATATTGGCAAGGCACCGACCAAAAAATTCGATAAACGCGTGGGCTGGACCTTCCACGGGCACGAATTCCTGGGCGCCAAAATGGTTTTCAGGATTTTCAAGAGGCTGCGACTGCCGCTGAATGAAAAAATGAAATACGTGCAAAAGCTCGTTCTAATGAGTTCGCGCCCGATCGCAATCGTTGATGAAAGCGTGACCGATTCGGCTGTTCGCAGACTGGTTTTCGATGCCGGAGACGACATTGAAGACCTGATGACGCTTTGCGAAGCCGATATTACCACTAAAAACCCCAAGCGTTTTAAGAAATATCATAACAACTTCCGCATCGTTCGTGAAAAAATGCAGGAGGTGGAAGAACGCGATCATATCAGGAATTTTCAGCCACCGGTTTCAGGAGAAGAGATTATGGAAACTTTTGGGATCAAACCCAGTCGCGAAGTTGGACAGATCAAAGACGCCATCAAAGAGGCTATTCTGGAAGGTGATATTCCGAATGAATATGAGCCGGCACGCGATTTCATGCTGAAAAAAGGAGAAGAATTGGGACTTAAAGAAGTGACTTCATAAAAATGTACAGAACCTGGGTTAAAATTTCGCTGGTACTCGTTTACCTTGTGATCGTCGCAGGAGCGATGGTGCGCATGACCGGCTCCGGGATGGGATGTCCCGACTGGCCAAAATGTTTTGGGTATTACATCCCGCCCACCGATAGAGCTGAACTAGAATTTCACCCGGAACATAGGTATGAAAAAGGCCAGGTGATCATCATGGATGAAAGCCTGAAAGTGGCTTCCAGAGACTTTACTTCCGGAGCCAATTACAATGCGGCCAACTGGCAAAATTATGAAAAACACGATTACGCTATTTTCAATCCTACGCATACCTGGGTAGAATATATCAACCGCCTCGTTGGGGCGCTGGCCGGCCTCGCGGTCGTAATAATGGCCTTATTCAGTTTTGGAAAGATCAGGCTTAAAAAGCGAATTCCTGTCTTATCCTGTTTGTGTGTCTTTCTAATGGGTTTCCAGGCATGGCTTGGTGCAACCGTGGTATATTCGGTTCTAGCGCCGGCCAAAATCACCATTCATATGGTCATGGCGTTGGTGATCGTAGCCCTGCTGCTTTATTTGTTATTTATTTCTTCGGAAAAAGATTCAGATGATACCAGAAGCACGGCTAATTTCAAAACTTTGATGATCGTAGCTACCATTTTTACGCTGATCCAGGTTGTGTTGGGAACACAGGTACGACAATTCATAGACGAACAGGTACGAAACCTGGGATACGCTTCTGAAGAATTATGGCTGAACGATCCAAATATAACATTTTACATTCACCGCTCCTTTTCCATCCTGGTTTTGCTGGTGAACCTGTGGCTGTGGTACCGCAACCGTAAATTACAACTAGGCCTGAACCTGATCAACTGGGTGATGGCCCTGATCCTGATTGAGGTCATCACTGGGATCGTGATGTATTATTTTGATTTTCCGGTACTTTCGCAACCGGTTCACCTGGTGATCGCCTCCATACTTTTCGGGATTCAGTTTTATCTGTTAATGCAAACATTTGATGCCCGAAAGAAGATTGAAATATCGTAACTTTGGCGTCCCAAAATTCAGATTATGGTTTATAGATTCAGAGTGATTTTAGATGCGGAAGAAGATGTTTTCCGGGATATTGAACTCCTTGAGAACAATACTTTTGAAGACCTTCATAATGCGATCATCCAGTCCTTCGGTTTTGACGGCGCAGAGATGGCCTCCTTTTACGTGAGCGATGAAGACTGGAACCAGGGCGAGGAAATTCATCAATTTGATATGAGCGGAACCGATTCGTCTATTAAACTGATGAACGAAACGGCGCTGGATTCGGTACTTTCAGAATCACAAACCCGCGTGATCTACGTGTACGATTTTCTGAAAATGTGGACTTTTCTCGTGGAACTGGCAGATATTGCGGAAGTAGAAGAAGGCCGCGATTATCCTAATTTGATGTTTGCCCACGGGCAGTTGCCAGACAGCGCCCCAGACAAAGAATTTGTTGGAGAAGACGAAGACGCCGGCCTGAATGGCGATTTTGACGCTTTCGATACCGATAATTTCGATGACTTTGATTTTGACGAACACTGGAATTAATACCCAATCATAAACCCATTTTTACAATATGTTCAACCTTTATAATGCCCAGATTGAATCGCTTTCTATTCACCGTGTAGGGAATAAAAGTCGCGGTGAAAATATCTTTTTATCAGCTTCCACGTTTCATCTCAATGATGAGATCAAACCGCTGATCAAGGAATATTTTCTGAAACCTTTCCGGGACAAGGAAGAATCGTATTATCGTTTTCATCATGAGCACGACTTGGAATTTCATGAGTTGTACAATCTTACAAATTCGGTATTTGATGATCCTCACAACGCGCATGAATATTCCAAAAAGATCGCCACGCTACTGTATGAGCAATCCAACCATCCGCATATCAAGAGCGGGGAAGTTTACGTGGTGTATTTTGAAAATATGATGCTGGACAATGAGAAAGTTTCGGCATTGGGTATCTTTAAATCAGAATTAAAACACGATTTCCTGCAGTTCGAGCAAAAATCGAGCAACCTGGAAATGCTGGTTCAGCAGGGTGTGAACCTCAACAAACTGGACAAGGGCGCGATCATTTACAATAAGAATCGCGCAGAAGGCTACAAAATCATGTCGGTCGATTCCAACCGGTATGATACCAAGTACTGGCTGGAAAATTTCCTTGGAACAGATGTCCTGGCAGACGAAAATTACTTCACTAAAAATTATCTGAATTTCGCAAAGAATTTCGCAAAGGATGTGGTTTTACCTGCGGAAGACAAAAAGCAGGAAGTGATGTTCATGAACCGAAGCATGGATTATTTTGCCAAAAATGACGATTTCGAAGAGACCAATTATCTCAACTCGGTGATCGACAACCCGGCTTTGATCCCGGAATTTCAGAATTACAAGGTGGAAAAAGCGCCGAAATACAAGGTAGAAGACCTGAGTTCTTTTCCAATTTCCAATAAGGCGGTCACTGAAGCGCGCAAAAAGATCAAGAATGTGATCAACCTGGATACGAACATCCAGATCAAAATGGATTTTGTCAACGCAGAATCTGCCGAAAAATTCGTGGAAAAAGGTTGGGACGAAGAGCGCCAGATGTATTACTACCTCGTTTACTTCAATAAGGAAGAAAAGAAATAATCAAGCCTGGAAATTTTTTGCTGAAAGCAGCGAATTCAGAAGTGGAATACCACAAAGAATTGCTCAGCAGGTTGCATTCTGCTAATTCTGCATTCGCTGGGTATTGACGTTCTCGTAATTTCGCTTTACAAAATCGAGGGCCGTTCTCAAGATCTGCCCCATCGTGCTGGCGCGCTTGAATTTCATATCTTTCGAAAAACCGTAGAGGTCCTGTCGAAGCTGCTTCACATTCTCCTTGGTTGAAACGTGATCGTTGATCATACAGCGAATTAGCTCTTTATAGCGGCTCTTGGTGTTGATCATTCTTTTGGCTAGCAGGGAACGTTCTTCTTTACGGTATTGCTCGATGGAAGACTCCTCCAGTTTTTCAGAAACCAGCTTCACCATCTTATAGTTTTCCTTGAAAAATTGCGGCCGGTACACCTTCAAATTACCTTCATAACACTGCTGGTCAAAATCGATCGCCCTGATCTGGTATTCCACGTGATCAAAATCATGGGTTGGAATCACCACATAATTATAGGAGCGCATATCGCCTAATAATCGAACCGTGCAGCGTTCATTGAATTTCACGAATTGCTTGGCGATCTGGGTCTGGGCCCGCAGGTCACATTCCGGCAAATGATCTTCAATAAAAACATCACCCGGAATTCCTGCAATATGTTCCTCTATCAGGGTATCTTTAAATACCAGGAAATTGATTCGGTGTGGAGAGAGCAAATGCTCGAATTCGAGTCCGTAGAGGCGCGAGGCATCAGCTTTTTTCACGTAGAAATAGGTAAAACTATCATTCAGAATATTCCTGATCTTGATACGGAAAGGCTTCGAATTTCCGAAGGTGCAGTAATCGATCGCATCCACGTTCAGCCATTCCAGGGAATCATCGCTCCCGTCTGAATGTAAGATCGTATAGACCTTTTTCAGGCTGTTATCAATTTCGGTACGTTCAAAATCTGGATAATAACAGCGCACCCAGAAAGTATCTTCATCATGCTGGTCATAAACCACCACCGATCCCGAAAACCGAAGCAGGTCATCATAGAAAACCGGGATTCGGGTATTGCGGTTGTACTTGGCCAAATAGCGATTAAAACGATCGTTAATTGGAAAAGACGGTTTCTTTCTGGACATGAGTTTCTCCTGCATAAAACTGAACGATTTTCTCAAAAATAAGCTTATTATAAGGAATCCTGTAACAAAATGCTACTTTAGTCGTCGTACTTCTAAACATCATCAATCTTGGAAACTATCTTAAGCCTGAACAACCTCACCAAAAGATTTGGCAAAATTACCGCCGTTGACAACCTGAGCTTCAGCATCGAAAAAGGAAATGTTTACGGAATCCTCGGACCCAACGGCAGCGGAAAATCCACCACCCTGGGAATGGTTTTGAACGTGGTAAATAAAACTTCCGGAGATTTTCGCTGGTTTGACGGCACGACTTCCACTCATGAAGCCCTGAAAAAAGTAGGGGCGATCATCGAACATCCCAATTTTTATCCTTACATGACCGCCGAACAGAACCTGGCCTTGGTTTGTAAGATCAAGGGAACTCCTCCCGCCAAGATCCATGAAAAACTGAAGATCGTTGGACTCATGGACCGAAAAGACAGTAAATTCCGCACTTTTTCGCTGGGAATGAAACAACGGCTGGCCATCGCCTCTGCCCTACTGAATGATCCTGAAATTCTGATTTTGGACGAACCCACCAATGGGCTGGATCCACAGGGAATTCACCAGATCCGGGAGATCATCAGGCAGATTGCAGCCGGAGGAACCACGATTTTGCTCGCTTCTCACCTCTTAGATGAAGTGGAAAAAGTTTGTTCCCATGTGGTCATTATCCGGAAAGGCGTGAAGTTATATAGCGGACCGGTAGATGAAATTGTGAATAGCCACGGATTCCTGGAACTGCAGGCAAGCGATATGGACAAACTGGAACAGTTGCTTCAGGGTCATCCCGGAATTGGGAAAATTACGCTGAAAGAAGGTTATTTAACCGCTTTTTTGGAAACGCCCATCGATGCGGAAGAGATCAACCGGTACCTTTTTGAAAAAGGCCTGTCACTTTCCTATCTCCGCAAGCGTAAAGAAAGTTTAGAAGAACAATTCCTTCAGTTAACCAATCAAATCTCTCAGAATTAATGCAACGTCTACTCGCTATAGAATATAACAAACTTCGTTACAGCCGTTCATCGCGGATCCTGATCATCGCCTATTTCGTCCTGATCACCTTTATTGCACTCATCGCATCCATAGAATTCAATATTGGTAAAATCGAATTCAGAGTGGCAGACCAGGGGATTTTCAATTTTCCGTATATCTGGCATTTTAACACCTATATTGCCGCAGTTTTAAAACTTTTCCTGGCTATCGTGATCGTCTCCATGATGTCTAATGAATACAGTAACAGGACCATCAAACAAAACCTGATAGACGGCTTGAGCAAGAAGGAATTTGTGCTTTCCAAATTTCTCACAGTTCTGGTTTTCTCCGCTGTTTCCACGATTTTCGTTTTTTCCATCTCCCTTATTCTGGGATATTCTTTTTCTGATTTTACCGAATTTTCTATTGTCTTCAGCGACCTGGAATACCTGGTAGCCTATTTCGTAAAATTGACGGGGTTCTTCGCTTTTTGTATGTTCCTGGGAATCCTCGTGAAGCGCTCCGCTTTTGCCCTGGGTTTTTTGATCGTCTGGTCCATTCTCGAAAAGATTCTGTATGCTTTTCTGAATTTCAGAGTTTTTAAGGGTACTGATACGGCTGAGCACATCATGCAGTTCTTTCCGTTAGAAGCTATGTCCAACCTGATCATTGAACCATTTTCCAGGTTAAATGCCATCCAGGCCGCAGCCAACCAGCTGGGAACCGAAATTGGTAAAGATTACAGCATCCACTGGTATCAAATCCTGATCGTATTGATTTGGACCGCGATTTTTGTCTATTCATCTTTAATTCTTCTAAAGAAACGGGATTTATAGCTATTTTAAGTAGCTTTAAAGGTTTATGAAGAAAAACATCATCATCATTTTTCTTCTGTGCTTTTGTTTTAATGCCCTTGCCCAGAAAGAAGGCGCCAATTGGTTCTTCGGAATTCGGGCCGGGTTGAAATTTGAAGGGGGTACAGCAATACCGGTTCAGGGTGGGCAGATCACAACAATTGAAGGTGTGGCAACTATTTCTGACCCGAACGGGAATCTATTGTTCAGTTCCGACGGTACTGAAGTCCTGGATAGAACTCATGAGATCATGCCTAACGGCCGGGACCTGAAAGGAAATGTTTCCAGTACGCAGTCTGCCCTGATCGTTCCGAAACCCAAAAGCCCAGGGATCTATTACCTGTTTACCGTAGATAAGCCAGACTACACTATTCCAAAAAACGATCCTATTGAAGGAGTTCATTACAATATCATTGACCTCTCCCTCAATTCAGGACTTGGGGATATTGTGCCAGGCCAGAAGAATATCCCGCTTACTACTTATGATCCTAATAACGCCAACGAAGCAGAATTTAAGAGTTCTGAAAAAATTTCAGCAGTTATCGCCGGAGATTGTGAATCCTATTGGGTAGTCACCCAGTTTACAAACAAGTTCTATGCTTTTTTGGTAAGTGAAAATGGTGTTAATACAACGCCCGTTATTTCGAGCGTTCCCACTAATATCCCGCCTACCACCAGGGATGATGGTGCCAATAAAACCGGAATAGGATACATGAAGATCTCTCCAAACGGAAAAATGCTGGCGATCGCTCATGCCTCGACCGTGGTTGGAGGTGGCCCAAAAGACACAAATAAACAGAATGGGAAAGTGTTTCTTTATGATTTTAACGATGTGGACGGAACAGTTTCCAACGAACGACTGGTTTTAGATAATGCCTACCCCTATGGCGTAGAGTTTTCGGCAAAATCAGAGAAGCTTTATATCACTAATAATTTCTATAAGCCCAATGGTGTTCTGGACCATTCAGAATTATACCAATTTGATCCGTTGAGTTCAAACGTCAGCCTTACCGAAAAACTTATCTATTCTTCTGATTTTACTGCAGGTGCACTTCAGCTTGCAATAAACGGGAAAATCTACCGCTCCGGGTATCCCTTCCTTGCCGATGGCCATCCGGCGCTTTCAGTCATAGACAAACCAGAGGAAACCGGAACAGCCTGCCGTTATATTCAGGATGCGATCAAATTCCCCCAAAATACGCTGGTGACTCTGGGACTGCCACAATTTATCCAGTCCTTACTGAAAAATGAATTTGAATTTGAAAATCTGTGCTTGGGCGATGTGACCAGTTTTTCTATTTCCGAAGATTCAGAATTTGAAAATGCCGACTGGGATTTTGGAGACAATACCACAGCCAGCGGCACTTCGGTAACACACACTTACACCGCACCCGGCAGTTATACGGTAACCATGAACGGTTATATCGATGGTGTCCTGCAGGAACCGGTGTGTAAGCAGGTAGATATTGCGGAAAACCCCGATATACTGGATACCTATGATCTTATTCAATGTGATATTTATGATGATGATCCAGATGATGGAATAGCTGAATTCAATTTACAATTAGCTAAAGACCCGGTTTCAAAAGGTAATTCGAGTACACAGATTTATTTTTACCTGTCGCGCTCAACCGCTGAAGCAGACGTGGAAAACACCAATGCAATAGATAACATTTTCACCAATTCATCCAGGAACCAGAAGATTATCGCGAAAGTGACCTCGTTCGGTTCTTTATGTTACAGCCTGGCAGAAATTACACTAAAGACCAAAGATGGTGTGAACCTCTTTCCGGAACCGGTTAGCGGTTGTGATCTGGGAAACGGAAAAGCGGAATTCAATCTAGGCCTGATCGAAGAAAATATCAGGAGAGATAATAATCTTCCGGAGACAGTCAATCTTACTTTTCACGAATATGCTGCTGATGCCGCTCTGGGCCAGCGCCCGCTACCGGAATATTATGTGAGCAATCCACGAGTTCTTTTTATCAGGGCAAACAGTGATAATATATGTTACGGATCTGGAGAAGTGGAATTGAAAATAGGTTCGGTTCCGGAATTACCGGAATTTTTCCAAAAAGAGGCTTGTTCTTCTGAATTCCCGATAGCACTTGGAGAAGAGATTGATATCGATAACACGAGGTATGAGTTTTCATGGAACACAGGCCAAACGAGTCCAGTTATCACTGCCACAGAAGGCGGAGAATATCTGCTAAGGGTCACCGACAAGGAATTGGGTTGTTCCCGGAATATCGCCTACGAAGTTTCTGAAAAAATGGCCCCGGAAATCTTGGATGTGTTAATCACCAGTGAAGTGGACAATAGCCAGGTCGAAATCGTTTCGGAACCAAACGGGACAGGTTTTTATGCCATAGATAATCTCGATGCATTTCAAACCGAAGCACTTTTTACCAATATCGAACCTGGACCTCACACCATTTATGTGAAGAACGACAATGCCTGCGAAGTAATCAGTCAGGAGATTTTCGTATTTGGTTTCCCCACTTATTTCACCCCTAATAACGATGGCTATAACGATCGTTGGAAACCCTTTGAAATCAAAGCTGCAGATTATCAGATTAAAGGCATATTTCTGTATGATCGATACGGAAAACTTCTGAAACAGCTCTTTTCAGGTACTGAAGGCTGGGATGGTACTTTTAACGGAAAGCCGCTGCCGGCAGATGATTACTGGTTTCGAGTCACTTTGAAAAATGGGCAGGAATTCAATGGTCATTTTTCTCTAATACGCCGAAATTTATGACTAGCTCAAAAATTTCCAAAATATTGCTATTAATCATATTCTTAAATCAATTTCTGTTAGGAGCACAAACTAATCCCAATGATTGTATTAATGCAATCAAAATTTGCGGTAATGGAGAAATTTCTTCAAATGCAGAAGGTATGGGTAAAGAGGAAATAGAAAATCTTAATTCATGCGGTAGTCTCGAACATAACAGTCTCTGGCTTTATATCGAGATCACAAAAGAAGGTACACTTGGTTTCGACCTCATCCCTAATTCTTCAGAAACGCGTATTAATTATGATTTCTATGTTTTTGGACCTAATGCAAGTTGCAGTGATCTTAAAGATGCCATACGCTGTTCAGCATTAATTCCTGATTTTGTTGATTCAACTTCAAACATTACTGGAATGAGTGATAATGAAACGGACACTTCAGAACCTATTGATCAGGGGAATGGGTATTTAAAAAGTCTTAATGTAAAGGAGGGTGAAAGTTATTATATACTCATAGACCGTCACATAGGAGAGGAATCTTTTAAATTAAAATGGACCGGCACTTCTACTATCGGTGGACTTCCCTTTCCGAATGGGCCTGAAATTTCAAAACCTGATAACATTCGTAAATGTAATGCAATAGGCGAGGCTATTTTTGACCTTAATTCAGTAAGAGATCAAATTTCAGATCAACATAATATTACTATTAGTTATCATAAGAACCGTGGCGATGCATTCGATAATAAAAATCAATTAACTAATCAATTTTGGAGCAATATACCTGAAAAAGAAATTTACGTAAGGGTGAAAAATAATTTTACCGATTGTTTTAAAATTACCAGTTTTACACTGGTTATTGATCCTGGTCCTCCAATTAACCTGGTAGGAAGTTTAGAATCATGTGATATTGATAATTCCGGTACAGTAATGTTTGATCTGAGTAAAATTCCAAACATCATATTAACCGATGAGACTCCAGATAATTTTATTTTTTCATATTTCCATTCCAAGGAAAACGCTATAAATAATATAGATCCTTTAAATAGTCTAATCGAAACAAGTGGAGAAACTATCTATACCAAAGTTTCAAATTTAAATGATCCTGATTGTTACAACATTGCAGAAATCGAATTGATTCTGAATGCCCCTCCACAGGTCACCTCATACGAAGTGGTCCAACCGCAGGTTAATTCTAACCTCAATACTCTTACTTTAAATATCCCTGAAAACCTGGATTATGAATATTCCATTGGAAATATTGATGGCCCTTACCAGACCGGAACCACTTTTACTGATGTAGAATCTGGATTTCAAACACTGTATATCAGGGATAAAAAGGGCTGCGCAATCATCGAAGCAGAAATCGCAGTATTAGGTTACGATACTTATTTCACTCCAAATAACGATGGTATTCATGATAAATGGCAGATCAAAGGGATCAAAAAAGCGGCCGGCAGCCAGAATACTGTCAATATTTTTGATCGCTACGGAAAACTGCTGAAAAACATGGATGTTTCGTCTGATGGCTGGGATGGTACTTTTAACGGAAAGCCGCTGCCGGCAGATGATTACTGGTTTCGAGTTACGTTAAAAAACGGACAGGAATTCAACGGGCATTTCAGCCTGAAAAGGTAAGCGACAATAATTGGTTTAGGTCTGATTATTGCTTAATTTCGTAAGGCTATGAAAATGAAAATCAGCTGAATGAAATTCCAGATAAAATCAGACTATAAACCTACCGGCGATCAGCCAGGCGCTATCAAACAACTGGTTGGCGGTATTGACTCACACGAGAAATTTCAGACACTTTTAGGAGTAACAGGTTCCGGGAAGACCTTTACCGTGGCCAATGTTATCGAAGAAGTTCAGAAACCCACCCTGGTCCTGGCCCATAATAAGACACTGGCCGCACAATTGTATTCAGAATTCAAGCAATTCTTTCCGGAGAACGCGGTGGAATATTTTGTAAGTTATTACGATTATTACCAGCCAGAGGCATTTATCCCGACTTCTGGAACATATATTGAAAAAGACCTGTCGATCAACGAAGAAATCGAAAAACTGCGGTTGAGCACCACTTCGTCCCTGCTTAGCGGAAGACGTGACGTACTCGTGGTAGCTTCTGTTTCCTGTTTATACGGTATTGGGAACCCGGTGGAATTTAGAAAAAACGTGGTTTCGATCGAACGGGACATGGAAATTTCCCGGACCAAGTTTTTGCACAGCCTGGTTCAAAGTCTGTACTCCCGAACAGAAGCGGAATTCAGTCATGGAAATTTCAGAATAAAAGGCGATACGGTTGATGTTTTTCCGAGTTATGCTGATAATGCCTTCCGAATTCACTTTTTTGGGGATGAAATTGAAGAGATCGAGGCATTCGATCCCGGCACCAACGATATCATTGAAAAATATGAGCGGCTCAATATTTATCCCGCCAATATGTTCGTTACCTCTCCGGACGTACTTCAGAATGCGATCCGGGAGATACAGGATGACCTGGTCAAACAGGTAGATTATTTTCAGGATATCGGGAAAACTCTGGAAGCCAAACGGCTGGATGAACGCACCAATTTCGATTTGGAAATGATCCGGGAACTTGGCTATTGTTCGGGAATCGAAAACTATTCGCGCTACCTCGATGGCCGTAAACCTGGAACACGGCCTTTCTGTTTATTGGATTATTTTCCAGATGACTATTTGATGGTGGTAGATGAAAGCCACGTGACGATCCCTCAGGTTCATGCCATGTACGGTGGTGACCGTTCGCGTAAGGAAACACTGGTAGATTATGGTTTCCGACTACCTGCCGCGATGGATAACCGTCCGCTGAAATTCGAAGAATTTGAAGCGCTCCAGAACCAGGTCATCTATGTGAGCGCCACACCTGCTGAATATGAATTGCAGAAAAGTGAAGGTGTTTACGTGGAGCAGGTGATTCGACCAACAGGATTATTAGATCCTATTGTGGAAGTTCGCCCAAGTCTCAACCAGATCGATGACCTGATAGAAGAAATCCAGATTCGCGTGGAAAAAGATGAGCGGGTTCTGGTCACCACGCTAACGAAAAGAATGGCGGAAGAATTGACAAAATACCTCACCAGGATTGACGTGCGCTGCCGCTATATACATTCCGATATTGACACGCTGGAGCGTGTGGAGATCATGCAGGATCTTCGAAAAGGACTTTTTGATGTCCTGGTTGGAGTGAACCTGTTACGAGAAGGCCTGGATTTACCCGAAGTTTCGCTTGTGGCCATTATCGATGCCGACAAGGAAGGTTTTCTTCGTAGCAACCGTTCGCTTACACAAACCATTGGTAGGGCAGCACGTCACGTAGATGGAAAAGCCATTTTGTACGCTGATAAAATCACCGATTCAATGAAAAAAACCATTGAAGAAACAGAATACAGGCGCGAAAAGCAGATGTCTTACAATAAGGAACATAACATCACCCCGAAACCTCTGAATAAAAAGTTTGATAGTGCCCTGATTCGTAAAAAACTGGATATTTATGAGCACGAAGTCCGCCCAGATCTCAAAGCTGCTGAAGAAGAAGCTGCTTATCTAACCAAACCACAAATGGAAAAACAGGTACGGGAAAAACGGAAAGCGATGGAAACGGCTGCCAAAGAATTAGATTTTATGCAGGCTGCAAGGCTACGGGATGAAATTAAGATTTTACAGGAAAAAATTAACGAAATGGTGTAATTGCGAATCGGGAAATCGCATATATTTATCTCATCCTAAAACAGTTACCCCCTCTAACTAAAATGTCGAGCAACTACGTTTGACCTATGAGAAAATTTTTCTATTTTTCAGGCATCCTCGCATGCCTGAACCTCAATGCTCAGGTGGGTATTGACACCAGCGAACCTAAGGCTCAGCTGGACATTGTAGCTCATGATCCCTCTCAACCACTAGTAACTGACGGGATACTGATTCCGAGAATTGACAAATTTCCCGGGACCAATCCGGGTAATGAGCAACATGGAATGCTTGTTTTTCTAACCAAAGCCGTTAGTTCCTATCAGCCTGGATTCTATTTTTGGAATGCTTCGGAAAACAAATGGAAAAGTTTAGGGGTGGATAACGGTTCGGCGAACTTCTATAAACCCGGAACCAATAGTAGTCCGAATACCATCACCGACCCGATTTACCGCGAAAACAGTGTAGGAATTGGCACCGATCAACTTTCTTCCCGGCTGGATGTGGCAATTCTCAGCGGAAAAGATCTTAGCCTTAAGAAAGCCCTGACCGTGGATAATGCCAATTCAGCAACCGATAACCTGACCACCTACGGGATCATCAACGACAACCGAAGTTCCACAAACGGCACGAAATACGGAATCAAGAATAATGTGGGAGGCATTGGAACGGGCGTTCACTACGGTTTCTTCAATGAAGCCTATCAGAATTCCGGTACCAATGATATTTATGGAATCTTTAATCGTGTGGGACGGACTTTCGGGGCAAAAAGCAATAATTATGGTATTTATTCAGAAATAGGCACCATCCAGGGAGTTGGTAATATCTATGGGATCTACAGTATCGCCACTGGTGATGCCAACAGCAATGTGTACGCAGGCTATTTCTCCGGAAGACTTGGAATTGGAACCTCTCCTGATACAGATTATGTATTGCCTACCGCACGAGGTAGTGAGGGCCAGGTGATGATGCTGAACGCAACCGGCCAGGCCTCCTGGAGTAATGCCGGGTTTCAGAACTATTCTTCCACGACCAGCAGTACCGGGAACTTTGTGATTACAGACGAGATCGGTACCCTACGTTTGAACGACCAGATTTCCGGAATTGTGATTCCCGCTTCAGCCACGAATAAAGGAAGGATCATCAGGCTTCTGAATTGGCCCGGAAACGCCGAAAAACCCTTCATCTTCCAGGGAAGTGACGATCTTTTTGATGTACGTACGAATGCAAAAATTACCAGTATCAAACCCCAACAGGTCTTCACGATACAAAGTGCCGGGAATCGATGGATATTATTAGATTATTAAAAAAAGCGCCCCGATTGGGACGCTTTACCTCTAACTAATCAAACTAAAACTTAGATTTTAGGCAATTTCAATCATTCTTTTTGCCTGTACCTTAGCTTCTTCCTTTTTAGGTAGCGCAATTTCCAGCACTCCATTATTATAACTTGCAGAAATTTTCGCGCTGTCTACTGATTCCGGAAGGCTAAAAGCTCTTTTAAAAGTGCTGTAGCTAAATTCCTTTCTGGTGAATCTTCCATTTTCAGAAGCGGTTTCCTGTTCATTCTTGTTTTCCGAAGAAATCGTGAGCACATCGTTGTCCAACTCAATGTTGAAATCTTCTTTAGCTTTTCCAGGTGCTGCTACTTCCACGCGGAAAGAATCATCAGATTCCTTGATGTTTACGGCAGGAATACTGGTTCCTATGCTGTTCACGTTAGTAGTTCCACCCAGCCAGTCGGTTTTAAACATATCGTCAAAAACAGAAGGCAACCAATTCTCATTTCTTTTAATTAAACTCATAGCTCTTATATTTTTAAATTATTAATCAAGTTTACGTTTTCAGTATAGCAATTGGAATACCATCGTAAAATAAATGCCATTTTGACTGATTTATAAGATTTAAAACCGACATTTTGTCTTGTTCGCTAAAATATTCTTAATTCCTTAGGACGGGCGCTATATTCCGTAACTTTATACCTGAAAACTGCGTTCATGAAACAGCTTTACAACCGGACAATCTCATTTTTTAATGTTATTGAAAGCAGCATCGCTTTTTATCCCACACTCCTAGCCTTCCTGGGATTCGTATTTGCGATGATCATGCTGTACCTGGAAGAACTCGGAATTTCCAAATACCTCATTGAACACGCGCCGATCCTGGTGGTCGATAATGGTGATACCGCCATGACTATTTTAAGCGCCCTAATTTCCGGGTTGATATCAGTGGTAGTTTTTAGTTTTTCTATGGTCATGTTACTGCTCAGCCAGGCGTCCAGTAACTATTCACCCAGATTATTACCCGGCCTGATCAGCGACAAAAGACACCAGATCATCCTGGGAATCTATCTGTACACGATATTGTACTGTATTTTCGTACTGTTTTCCATCCAACCCACCGGCGATAAATACCAGGTTCCGGGATTTTCGGTTTTACTGGGAATCGTGGATATGGTGATATGCATCTACGCTTTTATTTATTTCATTCACAATATTTCGCAGAGTATCCAGATTAGCAATATTCTTCAGAATATCTTCAAAACAGCTAAAAACCGGCTCAATGATCTCATTGATAAAGAGGAAGAAGACCACGGGGAATTTGAAAATACCGATGACTGGTATGAATATCATTCAGAAACCAGCGGTTACCTTCAGAATATTTCTTTCACCAACCTGATCGATATTTGCGTAGAACAGGACACCAAATTGCATATTTTGCCCATTAAGGGAATTTTCGTGCTAAGCGGTATCCCACTCTTCAAATCGAAAAAAGAACTGGATGAAGAAACTATCAAGAAGGTACTTTCTAATTTCAATTTCGCTCGTGAGGAACTGGTGGCCGACAATTACACGCTGGCTTTCAAGCAGATCACCGAAATTATCGTAAAGGCCATGTCGCCGGGAATTAATGATCCTGGAACCGCGATCAACGGGATTGATTATCTCACGGAATTGCTGGCCATCAGACTTCGGAAAAAGGACACCAGCCATATTTTTCGGGATGATACGATCTACATCAAAATGAATACGGCTGATTTTTCTGATATATTATACAATATTATGGCATCTATCAGGACCTACTGTAAACACGATATTACGCTAGTTCAGAAATTGCTGCTGATGTTCCACTACCTGAAAAAACAGGAAGTTGAAAATGAATCATACAACAATGCGCTGGACCGCGAAGCCAAGAACCTGATCGATGACGCTCAGGAAGCAATCTCCAATGAGCAGGATGTGGAAAAAGCCAAAGAACTGGCATCAAAACTTTACCTAAATTTTAAATACGAATAGATGGGATTAACCAATAATGATATTTTTAAAAAGCTGCGCGTGGCGCATAAATTAACGAACGCGGATATTGTGAAGATTTGCGCACTGGTAGATTTCCAGGTAAGCAAAAGTGAACTGGGTGCAATTTTCCGCAGAGAAGATCATGAAAAATATATGGAATGCGGCGATCAGTTCCTTCGCAATTTTCTGGACGGGTTGATCATTCATTTGCGCGGACCCATGCCCAAGAAGAAATAATAAAACATAAAAAAAGGAGTGAAAAATCACTCCTTTTTTAGATTTTAAAAACCGACTATCTCACCAGTTTTTTATATTTAATTCGTTTCGGCATAACATCACCACCAAGTCTTTTCTTCTTGTTTTCCTCGTAATCTGAAAAACTGCCTTCAAAGAAATACACCTGGGAATCGCCTTCAAAAGCTAGGATATGCGTACAAATTCGGTCCAGGAACCAGCGGTCGTGAGAAATCACCACGGCACAACCCGCGAAATTTTCCAAACCTTCCTCCAAAGCACGAAGCGTATTTACATCCAGGTCGTTCGTAGGCTCATCCAGCAGCAAAACGTTCCCTTCTTCTTTCAGTGTCATGGCAAGGTGCAACCTGTTGCGCTCACCACCTGAAAGCATGTTCACCTTTTTATTCTGTTCACTTCCGCTGAAATTGAATCGGCTTAGGTAGGCTCTGGAATTTACCTGCCTTCCACCCATCATGATCAATTCCTGCTCGTCGCTGAAGTTCTGCCAGATCGTTTTTTCAGGATCAATATTCGAGTGGCTTTGGTCCACATAGGCAATTTTCGCGGTTTCCCCCACTTCGAAACTTCCTTTATCTGGCTGCTCTTCGCCCATGATCATCTTAAAGATCGTGGTTTTACCGGCACCGTTTGGCCCAATAATACCAACGATTCCCGCCTGCGGAAGGTTAAAGTTCAGGTCTTCATACAGCAGTTTGTCTCCAAAAGCCTTACTCACGCCCTTTGCTTCGATCACGTTTGTTCCAAGTCTTGGCCCGTTCGGAATATAGATTTCCAGTTTTTCATCAACCTGTTTCTGATCCTGGCTCAACAACTTATCATAATTCTTTAACCTGGCTTTTTGCTTGGTTTGACGACCTTTCGGACTCATTTTTGCCCATTCCAGCTCACGTTCCAGAGTTTTTTGTCTCTTGCTCGCCTGTTTTTGCTCCTGCGCCAGTCTTTTCGATTTCTGGTCTAACCAAGAAGAATAATTGCCTTTCCATGGAATCCCTTCTCCCCTGTCCAGTTCCAGGATCCACCCGGCCACATTGTCCAGGAAGTAACGGTCGTGAGTTACCGCGATAACCGTTCCTTTATATTGCTGAAGGTGATGTTCCAGCCAGTGAACAGATTCGGCATCCAGGTGGTTGGTAGGCTCATCCAGCAACAGCACGTCTGGCTCCTGAAGCAGCAACCTACAAAGAGCAACGCGGCGTCTTTCCCCTCCGGAAAGCACCCCGATCTTTTTATCTGGTTCAGGTGTGCGAAGTGCATCCATGGCGATATCCAGCTTGGTATCCAGTTCCCACGCGTTCGAAGCATCGATCTTATCCTGAAGTTCAGCCTGCTTGTCCATAAGTTTCTGCATTTTATCAGCATCTTCATATACTTCCGGCAAACCGAACATATCATTGATCTTGTTGTATTCATCAAGAATGGCTACAGTTTCAGCTACCCCTTCTTTCACTACCTCCAGCACCGTCTTATTTTCATCCAGTTCCGGCTCCTGCTCTAAAAGTCCAACCGAATAATTTGGAGAAAATACTACATCTCCCTGGTAGTTCTGATCTTTTCCGGCGATGATCTTCAGTAAGGTTGACTTACCTGAACCGTTCAAACCAAGAATTCCAATCTTGGCACCGTAGAAAAAGCTCAGATAGATATTCTTTAAAACCGGCGTATTTGCCCGGGGAAACGTCTTGGTCACCCCAGACATTGAAAAAATCACTTTCTTATCGTCTGACATATTATTTTTTTTATTGAAAATACGGATTGCAAATATCCTTAATTTAATTGATTATGCATCATAAACACCCAGCAAACGCTCGATCATCAGCAGTTGGCCGGTATGGTAAGCGTTATGCTCTATCACCAGCAGTATTTCCCTGAGCAGCGTATGATCTTCGGAATTTCGAACCGGTTCATCGAGCTTATTTTTGGTGTCCATGATAAAATTTTTAAACAGTTCCCGGTCTTCAAAGAATTCCTGCTTCAGGTCTTCCCATTCAGCTTCGGTAGCCGGTGCCTGTTGCTCAGGCCAGTAGTCATCAGGCCAGTTTCGGGTTTTATAATCTCCGGAAATGGTAAATTCCAGAATATCTTTCTGGGCGAAACAAATATGAAAAAATACTTCAAAAAAAGAATAAGGTAGCCCTTTAGGTCTAATGCCCAGCTTTTCAAAAGGCACCTTATCCAAGAAAGTATCCAGTGAAGCATACGCCAGTCCGCCTTCCAGATGTTTGACCAGTTGATCCCGTTGTTTTTTGGTAGTTTCAGTCATGAAATTCAGTTTTACACTCTCCCCTTCAGGGCGTTAAAGACCCATGATATAAAGAAAAAACCAATACCTGTTACGGAAAAACCGATCGAATGATCCTTGTATTTCAGAACACCCAGAAGCACCAGTGCTGCTCCCACCAAAAACATCAGAAATGACGCCCATCCGAAGATGGAATTTTTATTCATGCTCATAAACTCTCATTTAATACAAATATCGGCTATTTTAATGATTCTTTTGAACCGTGGCCTTGCGCTGTTTTTTGTATTTTAGCCCTGAACCGATTCTGAATGGAATTCACAATAAAATTCAGAAATCATCACATTATCGAAAAATTACGCATTCAAAAATATCAATCTATTATAAAAATTTCAATTAATGGATATCAACTTCAATAAAAATGAAGATCATAATAAGCTGCTCGTTTCGTCCCTGAAGCATAAGCTCGCGCGGGTGAGTATGGGTGGCGGCGAAAAACGCATCGAGAAACACCACGCAAAAGGTAAAATGACGGCCAGGGAACGCATTGATTTCCTCGTAGACAATCCGCAGGACTGTATCGAAATCGGCGCATTTGCAGGCGATGGCATGTACCAGGAGCATGGTGGTTGTCCAAGTGGCGGTGTGGTCGTGAAAATTGGGTATGTTTCCGGTAAACAATGTGTCATTGTTGCAAACGATGCTACTGTAAAAGCCGGAGCCTGGTTTCCGATCACCGGGAAGAAAAACCTGCGTGCACAGGAAATCGCCATTGAAAACCGACTTCCAATTATTTACCTCGTGGATAGCGCGGGAGTTTACCTGCCCATGCAGGATGAAATTTTTCCAGATAAAGAGCACTTCGGAAGAATTTTCAGGAATAATGCAGTGATGAGCAGCATGGGAATTACGCAGATCGCAGCCGTTATGGGCTCTTGCGTGGCTGGTGGTGCCTATTTACCGATTATGAGCGACGAAGCCCTGATTGTGGAAAAGACCGGAAGTATTTTCCTCGCCGGCAGCTATCTCGTTAAAGCGGCCATTGGTGAAAACATCGATAACGAGACCTTGGGTGGCGCTACCACTCATAGTGAAATAAGCGGAGTAACCGATTATAAGGCGAAAGATGACAAAGATGCGCTTACAAAAATCCAGAATATCATGGACAAAATTGGCGATTTTGACAAAGCAGGTTTCAGCAGGAAAAAACCTACCGAGCCAAAAGACAAGCCAACTGATATTTATGGAATACTCCCAAAAAGCAGAAGCGATCGCTACGATATGAAGAAGATCATCAAACGCCTGGTAGATGATTCAGAATTTGAAGAATATAAAGCCGGTTACGGGCAAACGATCTTCACCGGTTATGCCAGAATAGATGGCTGGGCAGTGGGTATTGTGGCAAACCAGCGCAACGTCGTCAAGACCAAAAAAGGTGAAATGCAGGTGGGCGGCGTGATTTATTCCGATTCTGCCGATAAAGCCACGCGTTTTATCGCCAATTGCAACCAGAAGAAGATTCCGCTGGTATTCCTGCAGGATGTGACCGGCTTTATGGTGGGCAGCAAGAGTGAACATGGAGGGATCATAAAAGACGGGGCGAAAATGGTGAATGCAGTCAGCAATTCCGTAGTGCCAAAATTCACTGTCATCATTGGTAATTCCTACGGTGCCGGAAATTACGCGATGTGCGGAAAAGCTTACGACCCCAGGCTGATCTTTGCATGGCCTTCAGCAGAGCTTGCCGTGATGGGCGGAACACAGGCTGCAAAAGTACTGGCGCAGATCGAAACTGCTTCCATGGCGAAAAAAGGAGAAAAAGTAGACGAGGAAAAAGAAAAAGAAGTTTTCGATAAAATAAAGGCTCGCTACGATGAGCAAACTTCAGCGTATTATGCGGCCGCTCGACTGTGGACCGATGCGATCATCGATCCTCTCGATACCCGAAAATGGATTTCCATGGGAATTGAAGCGGCAGACCATGCTCCTATAGAAAAGAAATTTAACCTTGGCGTGATCCAGACATGATGAACAAATTTTTAGTATACACCTTGTTTTCATTGATCAGTTTTATGGGATTCAGCCAGGACACGCTGTGGAAAAAGAGAGAGCGCGTCAAGAAATTCATTCCCATGCCTATGTATGTAGAGCATTTCGGGCAGATAAACGATACGGTAGAGACCATGATCAAAGATGGGGATACTTTGGTGAGCGTTCCGGTTGATTTTGACCCTTTTGATAGTGGCGACTATGTTCAGGTTCCATACAACCAGAAAGATTCGATCTTTTTGAGTATCTACAAGGATGTGGTTTTTAATGCGGGCAAACGCGGCTCGCAGAATGAACGCATGCGGTACTGGAAGGACGATATCAGGATTTTCTTTGACGAAAGCGTCCCGCAGGAACATGCGGAAAAATTGATGGATTTTGCCAAAATGATTTCAGCAGATATCGACTCTCTGAACATTTCCAGAAACTTCGACCGGGAAAAATCCAATTACCTGGTGTATTATCTCAACCGGGAACATCCCACTGATTATGACCCAAGAATGGGCAGTTCCAAAGGCGGTTATTATATCAACTGGAACCGGAAAAACCAGATCTACGACGGTAAACTGAAAGTGAATACCGAACTCGCTCCTTCTGAAGATTACCAATTGCGCCTGCTCAAATACTATTTTTTCATGTCCTTAGGCCATTTCAAACAATCCAATAAAATGGGTTGCCAGGGTTACCTGGCTTCCTGTAACCACGCATCTTCTGTATCGAAAATAGACCTGGCGCTTTTGAAATATCACTATTCGTACGGCGTTTGCAAAGGTACCGACCTTGAAAGCTTTACGGAACTGACCACGAAAATGAATCAAAAACTTAAAAAAGATCCAAATGCCAAACTTTATATCGTCCACCGCGAGTAAGATCGCCTTGTTTTTACTGTTTTCCTGCGGAATTTCACAAGCGCAGGTCGTTGGAGACAATCATACCAAATATACTCGCGCAGATACGCTGCGTGGTTCCCTGAGACCGGAACGCATAAACTACGATGCGCTCAAATACCATTTGAAACTGAAGGTGGAGCCAGATAAAAAGTTTATTTCAGGTTCCAATGTGATCTCATTTGAAGTATTGAAAGACATGCCGGTTATGCAGCTGGATCTCTTCAGAAATATGGAGATCGATTCGGTCATTTTTCAGGATCAGTCCCTGGAATATGAGCGGGAATACAACGCGGTATTTTTAAGTTTTCCGGAGCCTCTGAAAATAGGCGTTAAAGATTCTTTAGAGTTCTTTTATCATGGGCAGCCGGTAATTGCCAAAAATGCTCCATGGGACGGCGGTTTCGTCTGGACACAGGATGAAGATGGCAATCCATGGGTTGGTGTAGCCGTTCAGGGAACCGGTGCCAGTCTCTGGTACCCGAATAAAGATCACCAGAGTGACGAACCTGATTCGGCACAGCTGGATATTGCAGTTCCTAACGGACTCATGAACGTTTCAAATGGGCGCTTCATTGGGAAGACCGATCTTGGAAATGGTTTTACAGAATGGCGCTGGAAGGTGGTCAATCCCATCAACAATTATGATGTGATGATTAATATTGGAAACTATGAGCATTTTTCTGATACATTCCAGGACCTGGATCTGGATTATTATGTGCTGCCTTACAATCTTGAAAAAGCGAAAAAACAATTTGCCGAAGTAAAAGATATGATGGCCTGCTTTTACGAAAAAATGGGACCGTACCCGTTCGAAGAAGACGGCTATAAACTGGTGGAAGTGCCCTACCTGGGAATGGAGCACCAAAGTGCTGTGGCCTACGGAAATCATTACCAGATGGGTTATTTGGGGCGCGATCTTTCCGGAACCGGCATCGGCTTGAAATGGGATTTTATCATTATTCATGAATCTGGTCATGAGTGGTACGGCAACAGTATCACCTCGAAAGATATTGCTGATATGTGGATACACGAAGGTTTTACCAGCTATACGGAAGCCATTTATATCGAGTGCCGCTGGGGGAAGGAAAAAGCTCTGGAATATCTGAAAGGCACGCGTAAAAGCATCGGCAATGTGCGTCCTGTAATTGGAGAATACGGCGTAAATGCTGAAGGTTCTGGTGACATGTATCCAAAAGGATCGAATTTATTGAATATGATCAGGAGCATTTACAACGATGACGAATTGTGGTGGAATACATTACGTGATTATACGGCGACTTTCAAACACCAGACGGTGACCACGCAGCAGGTGGAAAATTTCTTTGATCAGGCAACTGAGGTAGATCTCAAACCCGTTTTTGACCAGTACCTGCGTCATGCGGCCATACCCGAATTACAGTTCAAAAAAGAAAAAGATCAGATTTTCTTTCGTTGGAAAGCCAATGTCGAAAATTTCAAAATGCCGGTTGATGTGTTTATTGATGAAGATGAAACCCGCCTGAACGCCACTACTGAATGGCAGGCATTGCCGGTTAATGAAGATGATCTGGACGAAATTGAACTGAATGAACTAAAGTTCTACGTAAACCTCAGCAAGCAGTAACATACAGATAATTAAAAAGCCGGCAATTGCCGGCTTTATTTTTTAGCTCAAGCGGCTTTTGAAAGTATTTTCGCGATGAATTTTACCGTTTGGAGTTTCTTCAAATTTTTCGACTAGATAGATCTTTTTAGGTTTCTCGTATTTTCCTAAAGTCTCCAGGTTACTAATCTTGGATTTTAATTGTTCCAGGGTTTCTTCGGAAAAATCATCTTCCACGAATAGAACCAGCTTTTCACCTAACGAATCATCAGGCATCGAACTGATAAAAAACCGGTGATCCAGTATCTTATTGAGCTTTTTTTCGATTTCTTCCGGGTAAAGCTTTACCCCACCCGAATTGATCACGTTGTCATACCGGCCTTTCCAGTGAAACTTCTTATAAGTCACAATTTCCACCACATCGTTTGTAACGATCTCCCCATCAGCAATATTTGGTGCTTTGATGATCAGGCAATCGCGATCGTCTTGGGAAATGGTTACGTTTGGCATGAGTTTGAAAGGGCGCAGTTGCTTTTTCTTTTTCTTCGGATTGATCCTTTTTGCGGCAATATGGCTACAGGTTTCAGTCATCCCGTAAGTCTCATAAATCTTAGTATCATGATCCCGCACCAGCTTCCGGATCTTAGGGGAAACACTTCCGCCGCCAATGATCAGTTTTTTTACAAGATGTAAACGTGCGATACTGTTGTCCAACTGAAACGGGGTCATCGCCGAGAAATCATAGACTTTGTAAACCTGATCCAGCGGATTGGAGGATGGCGGTACGGCATCTAATTTCCAGCCCAGCACCATCGCGCGAACCAGCATCATTTTTCCGGAAATATAATCAGCAGGAAGACACATCAAGGCAGTGATCCCAGACTCTAGTTCAAAGAACTTGGCAGAAGCTTCCGCGGAATTCACCAAATGTTCCTTGCGCAGTTTGATCTTTTTCGGAGGGCCGGTAGAACCCGACGTATGGCTTTCAATATATACTGAAGGTTTTAGCCAGTCCAAGAGAAAACTTCCAATGCTTTCCTCGTAAGGCTCGCCTTCTTTGATCATCGAGTAAGCGGCCTGCCTCAGTTCAGCAGGAGTGAATGCCTTTTTATTTAATCTAAATTCCGGATGTATTTCCGGTAGTTTGTATTTGTCTCCCATATCTTACAACCAAAGTTGTTAAACAGATCTCAACTTAAAGTTACTAAATAGATATGAAAGTTTTAATTTTCTTCTGTAACATTTGGATAGGCAGGCGGTTCCACTTTTCCGAATAGCTTTTCCTTCCAGTTCGTCCATTTATATTTCTTCGCCATAATGAAGAGATAAATCGGGTAAATCACCAAAACCGGGATGAGTACATCCCAGCCGGCAGAAGGTTCTGACACATCTTTAAAAATAGATTCAGTTTGAAAAGCAGTCCAGTCGGCAGTGACGATCAACGCGGTCAACAGGTTGTTCGCGGCGTGAAATCCAAGCGAAAGCTCGATCCCTTCATCCATCAGCGCCATGATCCCAAGAAGAAAACCGGTTCCTATATAATAGATCATGATAGTGTTCCCCAGCTTGGTGACTTCCGGATTGAAAAAATGCAGCCCTCCAAAAATCACCGAGGTAAGAATCAAAGGCGCCCATTTATTGCCGGCCATAACGCCAATTCCCTGCATAAGATAACCACGGAAGAAATATTCTTCAAATGAAGTTTGTAAGGGAACCAGAACAATCCCAACGGCACACAAAATAAGAAATGGCGTAATCCTGAAATTCCATTCATAATCCTGCGGATTGCTGTAATAATCTCCAATCGTATTCACTACGATAAAGATGCTTACCAGGCCAAAGGCAAACCAGAAGCGGCTCCAGTCTATTTTAGGTCGAGAGGTCGTCAGGGCTTTGATTGGTTGTTGGTGCAGGTATTTTACGATCAGGAAAAGAGCGATCAATCCTCCTACAAATGTCAGCAGCATCAAAAAGAGGAAATAATTGGAGTCGAACCCCTGCATCATTTCGGTTTCCTCCATCCCGAATATCTCGCCTTTATATTTCAGGAAAATAGCGATGGTTAAAGGGATCTGGCCAATAATGATCCCCGCTACCACGGCGATCACTCCAATAAGGTATCGCCAAAAATCGTGTTGGTATTGATATACCTGTTTTATGAACATTCTTTAAAATTTATATTCCCAGTTTTCATTTGGGTTGTGCCAAATATAGCCTTTTTTCACCTCCAGCGGCGAATTGAAATTGTTGGTGTACAAACCGCCCGTTCCAAGTCCCTGAGGCATGGAACTGTTCAGTGTATACGTCCACTGAGCGATCGCGTTCAGGCCAATATTGCTCTCCAGTGCGCTGGTCACCCACCATCCTGCCTGGTATTTTTCACAATAACTTATCCACTCTGTCGTACCCTTAAAACCGCCAATAAGACTGGGCTTGAAAATGACGAATTGCGGATTAATGGTTTGTAGTATTTTTTCCTTTTCCGTTACATGGGTCACCCCAATCAATTCCTCATCCAGCGCAATTGGCAGCGGAGTTTGTTCACACAAGCGAGCCATTTCCCCGAGCTGTCCCGCCTTGATTGGTTGTTCGATACTGTGAAGGTGATATTCTGATAGTCGGTTTAATTTTTCCAGAGCTTCGGAAGGGTGGAAAGCCCCGTTCGCGTCTACCCGCAGTTCGATCTCTTTCGGCGAAAATTCTTTCCGGATATACTGAAGCAGTTCCAGTTCCGTAGAAAAATCGATCGCCCCGATCTTCAGTTTTATACAGCTAAAACCCTGCTCGATCTTCTGGATGATCTGTTCTTTCATAAAAGCTTTGTCTCCCATCCAGACTAATCCATTTATGGGAATGCCCTTTTCACCGGCCGTAAATTCCGAAGGGTAAAGAATAAAAGGATCTTCAGCTTCAAGGCTTTTGAAGGCCATTTCGAGACCAAATTGTATGCTTGGAAATTGCCGTAGTTCCTTCCAAAGGAATTCAAGGCCTTTGTTGATGTTTTCGCAGGTCCACTTCAGTTTTTCTTCATAACCGGGAATATCATCATAGCTCAGGGAACGCAGGATACCACATTCCCCAATGCCCTGTCTTCCTCCTTCGGAAATTTTCAGAAACCAGGTCTCTTTTTCAGTAAGAACGCCCCGCGAAGTTCCGCTGGGGCGTTTAAATTGAAGCATGTATTTCTCGTAAGATGCCTGCATCATAGTTCAATAGATTCTCCTATATCCAGCAGCATCAAATCTTTTCCTTTTTCATAAAACTTACGCTTTGCCTCTTCATGATCGATTTCGATATACCCAAAGGTATCGTAATGACAACCTAAGATCTTATCGCACTCGATAAAATCACTGGCGATAATGGCGTCTTCAACACCCATTGTGAAATTATCACCTATCGGCAACACGGCCAGATCCAGCTTGGTGCGCATAGGTATCAGTTTCATATCCAGCGTCAGGGCCGTGTCTCCCGCGATATAGATATTCTTGTGCTCCCCTTCAATGACAAAACCTCCAGGCTGGCCGCCGTAGGTGCCATCAGGAAAAGAGCTGGTGTGAAGGGCATTGACATATTTTACATTTCCGAAGTCAAAATCCCAGCTTCCGCCGTGGTTCATTGGGTGAACCTCGTAGCCTTTCTCTTCGTAATAGCCGGCGATCTCGTAATTACTAACGATCACAGCCTTCGTATTTTTCGCCACGGTTTCGACGTCGAGCGTATGATCCTGGTGCGCGTGGGTGAGAAGAATGTAATCTGCTTTCAGATCATTAACATCAATTTTATCTTTGGCGAGGTCGTTTCCGGTGACAAATGGATCTACCAGAACATGAATATCCCCAATTTGCAATCCAAGACAATTTTGTCCGTAAAATGTAATTTTCATAGTCGCGTTTTATCGTTCCCCGTAAATTTAAGGAATAGCCTAAAAATGGGAAGTTTGGCGGTTTATATAGTTTTGTTAAACTTGTTTACCACAGTAGCCCGATTGCGAATAAAATGGATATGCCAAAAGTGGAGAGCGCGACAATTTTCAATTCAGGATCCAGCAGCATGGGATTGTCGTTTTTTACCACCCGTCTCAAATGAAATATCAGTGGAATAAAACCAAAAAGATATATGAAATCATTCAGATCTTCTGCTTTCATGGCAGAATATAGTAACAGGAACAGGAGCGATCCCAGGATCAGCATATAATGGTAATTTTTGACCCGTGCTTCACCCAGTTTAACGGCTAAAGTAATTTTCCCGGCCTTAGCATCAGGTACCCGGTCTCTCATATTATTCACATTCAAAACCGCGGCACTTAAAAGACCTATAGATACCGCCGGAAAAAAGCTTACCCAGTCATGCTGGTGAGAATACAGGAAGTACGAACCATAAACGGCTACCAGGCCAAAGAAAAGAAACACGAAAATATCGCCCATCCCGCGATAGCCATAAGCTGAATTTCCCACCGTGTATTTGATGGCCGCAACGATGGAAGCAATTCCGAGAATTAGAAAAATTAGGGCTTCCAGCCATTTTTCCACACCAAAAGAAGCATAGATCAGAAGCACGGCAAGTAAAAAGGTGACTAAAGCAGTGAGAACCATGGCCTGTTTCATTTCCCGGTGAGAAATAAGTCCGCTTTGAATGGCGCGCATGGGTCCAATCCGGTCTTCATTATCTGTTCCTTTCACGCCGTCGCCATAATCATTTGCGAAATTAGACAATACCTGAAGCCCCAATGTCGTTCCCAAAGCCAGGCTGAAAATAGAAATGTTGAAGTATCCCTGGTGGGCTGCGACGCTGGAACCTACCAGAATCCCGGAAATGGAAAGCGGCAAAGTTCGTAACCTGGCAGCACCGATCCAGTTTGAAATCTTACTCATTTAATTCATGATTTTTACAAGAAGTTCTTTCAGCAGATCCCCCGGAGGCACATTGCCGGCCCCCACACCTTTGCTTTTCACATCGGTTTCCTGGATCAAGGAGATATTCCGACTCACTTTTTTCATAGGATAGTTCCTGGCTGCCACCACATAATCATTCACAAAAAATGGACTGATCTTCAGTTGCTTGGCGACGCTAGCTTTTGATTTATCAGGAAGACCGTGAAACTGCAATATTTGCGAAAAATAACTGAACAGCAGCGACACCGTAACGATGAGCGGGTTATCCTTGGGGTTCTGGGCAAAATAATTGGCAATGCGATGTGCCTTGACCGAATCTTTTTCGCCAATCGCATTCCGAAGTTCGAAATTATTGAAATCCTTGCTGATACCGATATTTTCTTCGATGAGTTCCGGAGTAACACTGGTTCCCTTAGGGCAGATCAATTGTAGTTTTTTCAGCTCATTATCGATCTTTCCAAGGTCGTTCCCCAAAAATTCCACCAGCATCTGGGAGGCTTTGGGAGAAACCGGGTAACTACGCGATTTCATGGTCCTGATGATCCAGTCTCCCACCTGGTTTTCGTACAATTTTTTGCCTTCAAAAACCACCCCGTTCTTCTGGATGATCTTATTCAGCTTTTTGCGTTTATCCAGTTTTCGGTACTTGTAGCAAATTACCAGAACGGTCGTTGGCTGCGGATTTTCGGCATAATCAACCAGCTTCTCAATGGTTCTGCTCAGGTCCTGTGCTTCTTTCACGATCACTACCTGTCGTTCGGCCATCATCGGGAAGCGTTTGGCGTTGCTCACAATTTCGTCCACACTGGTGTCCCGGCCGTACATCACCATCTGGTTAAAGCCTTTTTCCTCTTCGGAAAGCAGGGAATCCTCGATGTAATCAGAAATCTTATCGATATAATAAGGCTCCTCGCCGGTTAGAAAATAAATAGGCTTGATTACGCCTTTTTGGATATCGGTTACGATTTGTTTGGCCTCGTCCACAGAAAAGTTTTCAGTTTAATTAGAATTGAACCGAAGTTCAGAATGGCAAATTTCTTTATTACTTTTGAGCCATGCAAAAGCTGAATTTCCCACCTTATTCCTTCAGGTTCAAAAATAGCGAAAATAAAATAGCTGTTTTTGACGATCAGCGGAAAAAATTCGTCATCCTGACCCCGGAAGAATGGGTGCGCCAGCACTGCGTACAGTTTCTGAAGCTGGAAAAGAATTATCCCGCCTCCCATATCAATGTAGAAAAACAGCTACAAATTGCCGGTCTCACCAAGCGCTACGACATTGTGGTGTTCCAACCGGAAGGAGGTATCCAACTGATCGTGGAATGCAAAGCGCCTTCGGTTAAGATCACCCAGGATACTTTTGACCAGATCGCCCGGTATAATTTAAGCCTGCAGGCAGATTACCTGATGGTCACCAACGGCCTTAATCATTACTACTGCCAGCTGGACTATGATGCTGAAACCTACCATTTTCTACCTGAAATTCCTGAATACGTCCGCTCATGAACATCGCTGTGGTGATTTTAAACTGGAACGGAAAGGAACTGCTGAAAAAATTCCTTCCTTCTGTCGTACGATTTTCTGAAGAAGCGACGATCTACGTGGCTGATAATGCATCAACTGATGGTTCTATAGCCTTTCTTCAGCAGCAACACCCGGAAGTGAAGCTGATCGAACTGGATGATAATTTTGGGTATGCCGGTGGTTACAATCGCGCCCTGGCAGGACTTTCTGAAGATTTTTGGGTGTTGCTGAACAGCGACGTGGAAGTTACCGAGAACTGGTTGCAGCCGATAATGGCCAAATTCCAGGCAAATGAACAAATAGCAGCCATCCAGCCGAAAATTTTGGATTACAAGGATCGCTCAAAATTTGAATACGCGGGTGCCGCGGGTGGATTCATCGATCAGCTGGGCTATCCCTTTTGTCGTGGCAGGATCTTTCAGGAACTGGAAAAGGATCACGGGCAATATGATGAGGATGTGGAAATTTTTTGGGCAAGTGGTGCCTGCCTGGCCGTGAGAAATTCGGCTTACTGGGAAACTGGAGGATTGGATGAAGATTTTTTTGCCCACCAGGAAGAAATTGATCTTTGCTGGCGTCTCAGGAATTTCGGTTATCAAGTTGCATACTGCGGAAATTCCCGGGTTTATCATGTTGGCGGTGCTACCCTGGCAGAAATGAACCCGCACAAAACTTACCTGAATTTTCGGAACAACCTGTATCTCCTGCTGAAGAACCTTCCGAAGAAGAATTTGTTCCCGGTGATCTTTATAAGAATGGTTTTAGACGGGGTTGCGGCGTTCAAATTCCTGTTCGAAGGAAAGTTCCAGCATTTTCTTGCCGTTTTAAGAGCCCACGCTGCGTTTTATGCAAATTTCGGTCGTACCTGGAAAAAGCGCAGCAATCACTTCAGCAATACAAAATATTACCACGTAGCCTCCGTTGTATATGCTCATTATGTTAAAAGGAAAAATAAATATGACCAGCTCAAAAAAATAGTTTAGGTAAGGAATTGTTAAAATCCCTTTATGGCTTTATATTTTTTTGATATTTTTGGTCATTCTAACATTTAAAAATTTAAGAAACGAGTTATGAAAAAAATCATGCTTTTGTCGGCAACATTTGCCATCCTGCTTTCTTCTTGTGTTTCGCAGAAAAAATATAACGAACTGGAAGCCAAGCAGAGAGAAACTCAGGACCAGTTAAATACTGCGACTGTGAAATTAAACCACTGTCTTGACGAAAAAGAGCGTTTGAACGAGCAAATTTCCACTTTGAACAACACAAACGCCGCTCTTCTAAATAACGTAGGTAACCTGGCTACTCTATCTAAGAAAGAAGCAGAGAACATGGAACGTTCTCTTGAGTCTATCAAAGAAAAAGATCTTGCGATCCGCTCTATGCAGGACGCTATGAACAAAAAGGACTCTGTAACTCTTGCTTTGGTAACCAGCCTGAAGGGAGCTTTAGGAAATATGAACGACGAAGACATCGAGATCAATGTTGAAAAAGGTGTGGTGTACGTTTCTATTTCTGATAAACTTCTTTTCGATAGCGGTCGTTACAACATTACTGAAAGAGCGAAGGAAGTTCTTGGAAAAGTTGCTACCGTTGTGAAGAACAAGCCAAATATCGAATTCATGGTTGAAGGACATACTGACAATAAACCAATCAGTACCTCCATGTTCGAAGATAACTGGGATCTTAGTGTGAAAAGAGCAACTTCTGTAGTTCGTGTACTTCAGGATGAGTTTGGTGTGGAGCCTGCTCGTATGACAGCTGCCGGTAGAAGTTACTATGTTCCTGTGGCTTCAAACGACACTGCTGAAGGTCGTGCTAAAAATAGAAGAACTCGTATCGTAGTACTTCCAAAACTAGATCAGTTCTACAGCATGATCGAAGAAGGTATGGAAAAAGCGACCAGCGCAAGCGGTTCTCAAAACTAATAACATACGCGATCTAATCGCTGAAAAGCCCTGCAAATGCAGGGCTTTTTTATTTTAACGACTCAAAAATCTGATTTTCAGATAATTATACTAAATTAGAAGCAGGGAAATTTCAAAACTTATTTTATGAAAGGGCAACTACTATCTGGATGCAGGTGGCTCGCATTCATGGTGGTCTTTATGGTAGCTTCCTGCTCCAAATCTGATCCTGATACCATTTCGGGCCACGAACCATTCCAACAGGCAAACCTTAAACTGGCGCTGGCCTTAGAAGAAGAAAGCCAGTGTTTGCCGCAGTATTTCGACGAAAATATACTCGATTCTCCTTGTGAAAGCACCGCTTTCGGGCTGGTAATCGAATCTTATTTAAAGTCGTTTTTAGACGATGCCGTTTTTTATGATGACGATAATCAGTTCGATTTCAATATCGTAGACCGTTTTTCATCGTTGAACAGGCAATACATTACCCACTATCGCGGGGAAGTATATTTTGGAAAAAATGGGCAATTTACCAGCGAAGTCCAAAAGACTTCCCGGAAGCTCGACCGGTTCTGGCCCGCCAATCGCCAGATCGTGATCAATGCTCAGCACGTTCAGGACCTGAGCGATCGGGAAACACTGGCAGATATGATCGAAAGTTTTGATAAAGATGTGCCGAACCGGGAAGAGTCCTATCGCCGTGCCGACCTTTTGCTGAATCTTAGTTCAAGATCTGAGGTTTTACCGGAAAGTCCTTATTTTGCGATGGCTGCTTTTTCCAGGAACAATGGTCTCATCGTATTGGGCGATGGTGTTGTGGAAACCTTTATTTCCATGGGGCTTGATGGGAAGCTGGCCTATAATGCCCTGCTATCCCACGAGTGGTGGCACCAGGTGCAATATGAACAAAACTGGAAAAATATAACCGATTTCAGCAGTGCCTCCGAATTTTCAAAATATCGCGAATTACAGGCTGATTTTGCTTCGGCCTACTTCCTCACGCACAAACGAGGGGGGGCTTATAACTGGAAAAAAATCGAAAGTTTTTTCGAGATCAGTTATAATAGTGGTGATTGCTTTGTTCAGAGTCCCACCCATCACGGAACTCCGGAAGAACGCAGGGTAGCGGCTAAACTCGGGTATCAACTAGCCAGCAGTGCGCAACGCAAAGGAGAAATTATATCTATAGAAGCTTTGAATATAATTTTTGAAGATTTCTATTATTAAAAAAAGCCCCTTTTTTCAGGAGCTTTAATCGTGCTATTTTATCTAGTTTTTGAGGAATTTCAGCAGAAGGTCATTGAATTTTCTAGTATGCGTGAGCACCAGTCCATGCGGCGCATCTGGAATCACCTCGTAAGTGCTCTGGCTCAGTATTTCATTGCTTTTCTTTCCAGACAGTTCCAACGGAACGATTTGATCAGCATCCCCATGAACCACTAAAGTTGGAATATCGATCTTTTTAAGGTCTTCGCGGAAATCAGTTAGCCCGAAACTATCCACACAATCAATCGTAGCTTTCGGGGATGCACTGCAGGCAATGCTCCAGTAAAAATGAGCAAGATCTTCACTAATGGTATCGGTATGATCTTCAAAATTTAGAAATTTCTTTCCGAATCCGGCAAGGAAGCCTGGGCGATCTTTCCTGATTTCTTTTTTGAATCCTTCGAAAACATCTCTTTCGAGACCTTCGGGATTGTCATCCGTTTTCAGCATAAAAGGCGGAACGGCAGAAACCAGCGCAGCTTTTGCCAGTTTAGAAGTCCCATAATTTCCAATATAACGTGCTACTTCTCCACCGCCCATGGAAAATCCAACGATGATGGCGTCTGTAAGTCCGAGTTTGGTGATCAAATCATTCAGGTCTTTCGCCAGGGTATCATAGTCGTAGCCGCTCCAGGAGCGATCGCTCTTTCCGAAGCCTCTGCGGTCATACGTGATACACCTGTAACCCGCATTCACAATTTCTTCTACCTGATATTCCCACATTTGGCCGCTTAATGGCCACCCATGGATGAGAATCACCGGTTGACCCTCGCCATAATCTTCGTAATATAACTGGAGGTTTTTTCCTTTTTCCGTACTGGTTGTTTCAATAAAGCTCATAACTCTTTTTTCTATAAGTACGTAAGAAAAAGGGTCTTAGAAAAAGAATTTAAGGCATTTAGCAGGCAATTAACTTACTTTCTTAAAGCTTCACAAATTACATGATTTCGATACTACCCTTACCTTCCCTAATCACTTCAGGTTCCGGCGTAGAAAGGTCAATGACTGTGGAAGGAATATTATCGCCATAGCCACCATCTACCACAATATCCACGAGCTTATCCCATTTTTCCTTGATCAGTTCAGGATCAGTGGTATATTCAAGTACCTCGTCTTCATCTCTTATCGATGTAGAAACGATCGGGTTGCCCAGCCCTGCCACTATGGCTTTACAAATATTATTATCAGGCACCCTGATCCCCACCGTTTTCTTTTTTTTGAAGATCTTCGGAAGATTGTTTCCGCCAGGTAAAATAAAAGTGTAAGGACCCGGCAGGCAACGTTTCAGAATCTTGAAAGTCGCAGTATCGATTTGCTTGACATAATCTGAAAGATTGCTCAGGTCTTCGCAGATAAAGGAAAAATTGGCCTTTTCCAGCTTCACGTTTTTGATCTGCGCGATCTTTTCCAGGGCACTCACATTGGTAATATCGCAGCCCAGACCATAGACCGTATCGGTCGGATAGATCACCAGGCCGCCATCCCGTAAGGTTTCCACCACCTGCTGAATAAGTTTCGGACTAGGGTTTTCGTTATATATTCGAAGTAATTCGGCCATGGCTAGTTATTTAAGATTATAAGTTTCGAATTGCTTCAGTAAAATATCAGGCTTTGTCAACTTCGCTTTCCAGTTTTAGCACTTTGCTCCCGTCATCCTGTTTGATGTACAGGGCTTTGTTACCCTCTTCACCTTCACGCGTAATTTCACTGCCATCAATGGTTTTGGTCACTTTCTTGGTGTAGGTGGAAATAACCTCTCCTTTGGCAGTTCCATTACCCCATTTCCATTTTACTGTGCTTCCTTCTCGTATCATTTTTTCTCTTGAAGATACTAAGAAACCTAGTCGGATTTTGGCTAAATAACAGAAGTTTAACGACAGTTCATCACGACAGTACCTTCAGTTTCGCGAAGCGCAGCAGAAGCTTTTTGATGCCTCCCTGCTGAAAATCGATCTCGGCTTTACGGTCCTGCCCCACTCCTTCCAGGCTCAGTACTTTTCCTTTTCCGAAGCGCATGTGCTCCACTTCATCGCCCTGAGACAATTCAATGGTATTTCGGGCTTTTGCCGGTTCATTGGCCGCAGGTTTCAGTTTTCGCAGTTTTCGTAATTGCTCATCACTGGGTTTATGGGAAGGTGGAGGGGTGCCATTGGCTGGTTTCTGCTGCCTGAGCTTTGACTTATCCACTTCGTCCCCAAAAATATCGGTATTAATGAGCGGTTTGTATTTGTAATCATCCTGTGGCACCATCATATCGAGGTACTGATCATCGATCTCCTCTATAAATCGGCTGGGCTCGGCATCTACGAGTTTCCCCCAGCGATATCGTGACTGCGTATAGGTGAGATAAGCCTGCGTTTCGGCCCGTGTAAGCGCAACATAAAATAAACGGCGTTCTTCTTCCAGTTCGCTTCGGGTATTCATACTCATAGCCGACGGAAAAAGGTCTTCCTCCATCCCAACGATGTACACGTACGGAAACTCCAGCCCCTTCGCAAGGTGAATGGTCATCAAAGCCACGCGATCTTCATCTGAAGTATCCTTGTCCATATCCGTAGCCAGCGCAACATCTTCCAGGAATTCGGAAAGTGAGCCGGTGGCATCAGCCAGTTCTTTCTGTCCTTCCACAAAATCGCGGATACCATTCAGCAATTCTTCAATATTTTCGATCCGGGCAATTCCTTCGGGTGTTCCGTCCTTCTTCAGTTCCTGCACCAATCCGGTCTTTCGCGTGACCGTTTCAGCTACCTGAAAGGCATCGCTGGTTTGGTTCAGGATTGCGAAACTTTTGATCATGTTCACGAAATTCTCCAGTTTCGTCTGGGTACCACGATTGATACTCAGGTTTAAGTTATTCAGGTTTTCGATCACTTCAAAAATAGAACGACCGTGCTCATTGGCCGCAATGCTCAATCGATCCAGTGTCGTAGCACCAATTCCACGAGCAGGATAATTGATCACCCTCTTCAGTGCTTCCTCATCTTTCGGGTTCAGGATCAACCTTAAATAAGCCAGCACGTCCTTGATTTCCTTGCGCTGGTAAAAAGAAAGTCCGCCGTAAATTCGGTACGGGATATCCTTTTTCCGCAGCGCGTCTTCCATTGCCCTACTTTGCGCATTGGTTCGGTACAAAATGGCAAAATCACCGTTATTCAGCTGGTTCTGCATTTTGTTCTCGAAAATGGAACTCGCCACGTAACGCCCTTCTTCCCCATCTGTAAGCAGGCGGTTTACGATGATCTTCGGGCCGTCATCATTGGCCGTCCACACCACTTTTTCCAGCTTCGTCTTGTTCTTATCAATGATCGAGTTGGCAGCATTCACAATATTCCTGGTAGAACGATAATTCTGTTCCAAACGATACATCTGCACATCTTCATAATCTTTCTGGAAATTCAGGATATTGTTGATATTTGCTCCACGGAAGGCGTAGATACTCTGTGCGTCATCCCCTACCACGCAAATATTCTGAAATTTATCTGAAAGAGCTCGCACGATCAGGTACTGGCTGTGGTTCGTATCCTGGTACTCATCTACCAGAATATACCGAAAACGATTCTGGTACTTCTGAAGCACATCCGGGAAACGATTCAGCAGTTCGTTGGTTTTCAAGAGCAGGTCATCAAAATCCATGGCCCCGGCCTTAAAACAACGCTCCACATATTCTTTATAGATCTCTCCGAGTCTCGGCTTCTTCGACATGGCGTCGGCCTCCTGCAATTCCGGGTTCTGAAAATAAGCCTTGACCGTGATCAGGCTATTCTTATAGGAAGAAATCCGGCTATAGACCTGTTTGTATTTATACACATCTTTGTCCAGCCTAAAATCTTTAATGATCGCACGAATCACGCTCTGCGAATCCTGTGTGTCATAAATGGTAAAATTGGAGGGATACCCTAACTTATCAGCCTCAAAACGCAGGATCTTGGCAAAAACCGAATGGAAAGTTCCCATCCATAAATTTTTGGCCTCGCTGTTCCCTACGATCTTCGCAATACGCTGTTTCATTTCCCGCGCCGCCTTATTGGTAAAAGTAAGCGACAGGATATTGAAAGGATCCACGCCCTGTTCCATCAGGTAAGCGATCCTAAAGGTAAGCACCCTGGTTTTCCCGGAACCCGCTCCGGCAATTACGATCATGGGCCCATCCTTCTGCAGCACCGGTGCCCTCTGTGCATCATTTAATTCGGCTAAATATGACTCCAAATTCCCTCCGTTTTAAAAGAGCTGAAAGGTACAGAAAATGCCAAAAAAAGGAAACCCGTGTGACAGGCTTTTATAAACAAATCCCGGCTCACTGTTTATTTGCCATTTTATTTAATATCTTTAATCTCCTAATTTTTGAGAGCTTTCAAAATTCATGAAATCACTATTATTTCCTGCCGTTTTCTTATTCTCACTAACACTTATGGCACAAAAAGCCCTTCAGGGAAAGGTCATCCCGGAATATGGGCCGATCTTCCAGGTGGAAACCAGCTTTAAAACCGATACCACCCAGGTAATGAAAGTGGTTTTCGATATTACCAAAAGCGAAGATCCTTCCAGTCCAAATCGCTTTATTGGGAGCGTCGCCCGTTTCCTGAACATGCACGAGATGGAAGGCGTTCCTGTTGAAAACATGCACCTGGCAATCGTGTTACACGGGCAGGCAATTACTGATATTTTAACCAACGAAGCCTACCAGGAGCATTTTCCGGAAGCTGCTTCCAATCCCAACCTTCCGCTACTGAAAGCTCTAAAGGCTCAGCATGTGGAAATTATCGCCTGCGGCCAAAGCCTGGCGATGCATCATATCAAACCTGACCAGCTTGCGGAAGAGGTCGATGTGGCACTTTCGGCCATGACTGCGCTTGTTCAGCTGCAGAACCAGGGTTATCAACTCCTAAAATTTTAAAAAATGAAGAAGTTCTTTTTTGCCTTTTTCCTCCTTCCGCTTTTCGGAATCGCACAGGGAACCAGCATTCCTGAAACCGAATATGACAAAATTGAAAGCAAAGTAATCGAGTGGCGACGTGACATTCACGAGCACCCGGAACTTTCCAATCGCGAATTTGAAACTGCCAAAAAAATAGCCGCGCACCTGCAAAGCCTGGGCATCGAGACCCAGACCGGCGTGGGAAAAACCGGTGTGGTAGGAATTCTGAAAGGGGATCATCCGGGAAAAACCGTCGCTTTACGCGCCGATATCGACGCACTGCCGGTTACCGAACAAAATGATCTTCCGTTTAAATCTACCGTAGAAACAGAATTTCTGGGCTCTAAAACAGGGGTCATGCATGCCTGTGGACACGATACGCATACGGCCATTTTAATGGGTGTAGCTGAAATTTTGTCTCAACATACAGATAAGATCAACGGAACCGTAAAATTTATTTTTCAGCCTGCAGAAGAAGGTCCGCCACCAGGTGAGGAAGGCGGAGCTGCTTTAATGATCAAGGAAGGCGTTCTGAAAAATCCCGATGTGGATGCTATTTTCGGGTTGCACATTAATGCGGCAACTCCGGTTGGAACGATTCGCTATAAACCTGAAGGTACCATGGCTGCCGTTGAAAGGTTCGTGATCAACGTTAAAGGAGTCCAGGCGCATGGTTCCGCACCCTGGAGCGGCGTGGACCCTATCCTGATCTCTGCCAAAATCATTGACGGACTTCAGACCATCATCAGCAGAAATGCGGAATTGACCGAATCTGCTTCGGTAATTACGGTTGGAAAGATCACCAGTGGCGTTCGCTTCAATATTATTCCTGAAACTGCGGAAATGATTGGTACTGTTCGAACGCTTGATCCAGACAATAAAAAGCTGATCCTCGATCGCATGAGAGAACTGGTTCCGCAAATTGCCAAAGCATACGGTGGCGAGGCGACGATCGAAATTCAGAATAATACCGCCATCACTTATAACGACCCGCAACTGACCTCGGAAATGCTTCCAACTCTAAAAAAAGTGGCGGGAGAAGGGAATGTGGAACTGGTAAAAGCCACCACGGGAGGAGAAGATTTCAGTTTTTTCCAGGAAAAAGTTCCAGGTTTGTATTTCTTCCTCGGCGGAATGCCGAAAGACGCTGAGCCTACGAGGCATCATACCCCGGGATTCTTCGTCGACGAAAGTGGGCTACTACTTGGCGTGAAGACCATGAGCCAGCTCGCAATTGATTATTTGAATAAGTAAAATATTATGCAGCCTCTTTTAGATTTCCTATCAGCTATTAGCTGGTGGCAATGGATATTGATCCTTCTGTTCGTTATCGGGATAATCGATATTATTCAAAAGAAACATACGATCATGCACAACTTCCCGATAGTAGGGCATTTGCGCTACTTCCTGGAAAGCATCGGGCCAGAACTACGGCAGTATATCGTGGCCAATAACCGGGAAGAATTGCCCTTTAACCGAAGAGAACGCGGATGGATCTACGCTTCGGCTAAAAACGAGAATAATTACGAGGGCTTCGGAACAGATCAGGATATCTACAGCACACATTACGTTTTTATCAACAATGCACTCTTGCCGTTCAAAGTTCCGGCAGGTCACCCGAATAAAAAAAATAGTGGTTTTGTACCCTGTGCAAAAGTGATGGGCGAATACAATAAGCGAAAAAGGCCATTTCGGCCGGCTTCTGTCATCAACGTTTCAGCGATGAGTTTTGGTTCTCTATCAGCGAAAGCGATCGAATCGCTGAACCAGGGATGCAAACTCTCTGGCGCCTACCACAATACCGGTGAAGGAGGTTTTTCTCCCTACCACCAAATGGGCGCCGATGTTGTTTTCCAAATCGGTACCGCCTATTTCGGCGTTCGTGATGAACACGGCAATTTTTCCATGGAAAAACTGGTGAAAATGGTCAATGATAGTCCACAAATTCGGGCGATCGAGATCAAACTCTCCCAGGGTGCCAAACCCGGAAAAGGAGGCGTGCTTCCGGCAGCCAAGATCACCAAGGAAATTTCAGAAATTCGCGGCGTTCCTATGGGCAAAGACGTGATTTCTCCAGCTTATCATTCAGCATTTGATTCCGTAGAAGGGCTGCTCGATTTCATTGAAGATATTGCCGCGAATACGGGACTTCCGGTTGGCATCAAATCGGCTGTGGGTCACCTCAACGGCTGGCATGACCTCGCACGGCTTATGGAACAGCGCGGTCACGGCCCGGATTTTATCACCATTGATGGCGGCGAAGGTGGGACCGGTGCGGCACCTCCCAGTTTTGCAGATCACGTTTCCATTCCGTGGATCTATGCTTTTTCTGACGTTTACAAGATCTTCAAAGAAAATAATCTCACTCACCGCATCGTTTTTATAGCCTCCGGAAAACTTGGTTTCCCGGCGAAAGGCGCCATGGCTTTTGCCCTGGGAGCCGACTGTATCAATGTGGCCCGCGAAGCCATGATGAGTATTGGCTGTATACAGGCACAAAGCTGCCATACCAACACCTGCCCAACCGGAGTTGCGACTCAGAACAAGTGGTTGCAGGCAGGTATTAATATTGATGATAAAGCGATGAGAACGAATTTCTATTTCACCAAATTCCGGAAGGAGCTCTTGCAGATCACCCATGCCTGTGGCTATGAACATCCCTGCCAGTTCACTATGGAAGATGCCGATATTAACCTCAGCGATAAAAACTTGGCGAAAACACTGGCCGAAACTTTTGACTATATGAAAGAAGAAGTACCTTTCACCTCGGTTCAGGAATTGCTGGACTGTCCGCATTTAGGCGGAAACCTCAATCTGGAGAAACTTAGAGAAACCGAAGAAGCTATACACTAAAACCAAATTATGAATCAGGAGCAGGTATTTGATTTTTTATTTGCCATACTGCCGGCCGCCATTGTAGGAGCCGTTGCTTTTTATTTTTTTCACACTTACCTGAAAAATGAAGAAAGCAGAAGGCGTTTCCTCCTATTACGGGAAAATCGCAAGACCGCACTTCCTCTTAAATTACAAGCCTATGAACGAATGGCCCTTTACCTGGAACGTATTTCCCCGGGGAAATTGCTTTTCCGTATCAAGCCTACTTCAGAAGAAGCTTCACTTTACGCTAATTTGCTCATCGCGAATATCGAACAGGAATTCGAGCACAACCTGGCGCAACAGATCTATCTTACTTCGGAATGCTGGGATTACATCAAAACGGCCAAGAATGCCACGATCAATCTTATTCGGAATGCGGCCGCAAAGGAAAATATTGAAACCACAGACCAGTTACGGGACCTGATTCTGAACAACATGATCGAACGCCAGCCACCAACTGATGCCGCGCTGATCTTCATCAAAAATGAGGTTAAAAACCTAACTTAAACCAGGAAGATCGTTGCGCTTTTAGCTCCATATCCTTCTTTTGCGCATATTCAAACCCTTCCTGCCACCATTGTGTCATGGCCTTTTTGTTGAAAACCAGGGAATTCTCAGTTAGTTTGGTAGGCGTGTAATAGGTGTTGAGTTTAACTTTTTTGTTAAGTGCCGCCAGTTTGCCTTCCACAATGTCATGGTATTCCACCTGGTCTAGTAAAAAACCGAACAGGTTGATCATCAGCGAAAATGGGTTTTTCCCCAGCACCTTATTATATTCCATGTTTTCGGCCTCTAGAATAATCGCATCCACTTCCGTAGCGCCTCTTTTGATAGCTTCCCGAATGGGCACCACGCAACCAAGCCCCCCATCTGCATACTCGAAACCATTCTTTTTCGCCAGGCTCATAAACGGAATGTAATTACAGCTAATCCAGATCCAGTCGCAGAAATCATCGTATTCAAACTCGTGGATCGACTTGTATTCCACCCTGTTTTTAGACAAATTTGAAACCGTGACCACCACATCCTTGACCTTACTGCGTAATTCAATAAAATCCTGATGGGAGAAATTCTTCCGAATATTCCTTTTGAGTGCCTTGCTTTCTCCAAACGTACGTTTCTGTTTTACGAACTGCCAGAACATATTGAAGTAATTGATCGTCACGTATTCCCGCCCTTCTTTCCGCTTAACCACGAAAGGATTTAGACTGAATATTTTCCGCTGGGTCACATTGGTATAAATGTCGTAGATCTTCTGAATATTGCCCGCAGCCAGGTGCGGTATGAGCAGGCTCCCTGTTGATGTCCCCAGGAACAGGTCATAATTTCGGTTCTTTTCTTCGATGAGATATTGTGCAACGCCGCCGGCAAAAGCGCCTTTGCTTCCTCCTCCAGATATGACAAGTGCTCGCATTAAGGTTCGATTTGATTAAGTTCTTTGTTCTGATTTTTGGCAAATTCGAAGCCGCTCTCCCACCATGCCGTCATCTTTTCCTTATCAAAAATAAGCGAATTGGTCGTGAGCACGCTGGGCGTATAATAAAAATTTAGGATCGCATCGTTATTCGCCGCTGCAAATTTCCCAATGCGGATATTCTGATTTTCGATCCTGTCCAGCATAAAAGCAAAGAGGTTGGTGATAAGCGAAAAGGCATTTTTGGAAGGCAGTCGGTTGAAATGGGTCACTTCCGTTTGGAGAATGATCGCGTCCACCTCGGTAGCACCGCGTTTGACCGCCTCTTCAATAGGCACCATGGAGCCCAGGCCACCATCAGCATACTCACAGCCATTTTTCTTGACCAGGCTCATAAAAGGCGTGTAATTACAGGAAATCCAGATCCATTCTATGAAATCCTCGTAATCGTAATCCCGGATACTCTTATACTCTACCTCGTTCAGCGACAAATTGGAGACCGTCACAACGATATCTTTATCTGTAGCCTTGAGCGCCTCAAATTCCGCTTTGGTAAAGGTTTCTGAAATAAGCGTTTTGAGATTATGGCTTTCACCGAAAGTTTTGCTTCCACGCAGAAAATTCCGAATAACGTTCAGGTGATTGATACTGATATTCTGGTGCCCGTGTTTCTGTTTGATCAAAAACGGACGAATACTGAAAATACTCGACTGGTTCACCGAAGTATAGATTTGCTTGATCTTTTCCACTTTTCCCAGCGCCATATGAGAAATCAGCAGACTCCCGGTAGAAGTCCCAATGAAAATATCATAGTCGTATTTTAGCTGCTGAATGAGATACTGCGCCACGCCGCCGGCAAAAGCGCCCTTACTTCCTCCACCTGAAATGACCAATGCTCGCATTATGGTGAAAGTTTAGATTGAAGATAGCTCACTGCCTTCGCATCCATTCCTTCCGCGAGAGCTTCGAGTCTTTCACGGTATTCCTGGCTTTTCAGTAATTCCTGCAGTAATTGGCGGCAATAATTCCTGAAACCGGAATTGGGATTTCCTGTTCCCAGGATGACACTCTCCAGGCTGGCATCGTTAAAAGCAGAAATCTGGTACAGGTAACTGAACGCATTCTGCTGAATTTCTATAGGCTGCCATTTTTCGGCATACCCGGCCAGTTCCTGGTAATAATCGGCATTTTTGCCCGGCTCATAATCTGGCGTTACCAGGTTCAGTGTAAGCCACAACATCCGGACGTTTTTGTTATAAAATCCTTCCACCTCCTTCAGCTTTTTAAAATAAGCAGGACGAGATTCCGGAAATTGTGACCAGAGCTTGAAAAAGCTGATTTCCTTGGTGATGTAAGAATCATCATTCAGCAAGCCTTCAAACTGCTTCTTAAAGATTTGCGGAATATTCTCCATAGTTTGAGCTACTGCCTGGCGAACATATAAATTGCCACTTTCCAAGGCTTTTTCAAACAAATCATACGCTACCTGGGAATTTTCACCCTGTAACTGATGCACGGCTTCCTGCCCCGTATAATCATTGACCGGAAAATCAAGCGCTGCACGCAACAATTCCTTTTTATCTTCCAACGGAAATTCCCTCAAACCGGCAACCTGTAAATATTGCTGAATAAATTCAGACCTTTTCAATGATTCCAGAGCCTGAGAAGCTTTGAAAGCCGATTGTTCCAGCCAGTCTTTCTTAAATTGTTCCAGGTCCTGACCAGACACCAGCTCCATTTCTGTGAGAAACTTCTCGGTAGTAGGATTCTGAAAACTGTAATGATTCAGGTAATTTTTTATTCCTTCCCGAAAAGCTGCATCGCCCACCTGCTCCCGAAGCATGTGAAGCACCCAGGCACCTTTCTGGTAATAGGTCAACGAGTTGTTCCCGGTTCGCAAAACCGCCTGCCCCTTGCCAGAATCGCTGGCTTCCTTAAGCTGCTCGGCTGTTTGATATAGTTTCCAGTAATAATAATCTTCACCAAAGATCTCTTTTTCAGCCAGCAGCGCATAATAGGTCGCAAAACCCTCGTTGAGCCAGTGATGTTTGCCGGAATGCTCGGTTACCAGATCTCCAAACCACTGGTGAGCCAGTTCGTGTGCATTGACGTTCACGTAATTCTGATCGTTAAAACCAATAGAATCGGTCATCAGCGACTCGGCAAAAATGGTCGTCCCGGTATTTTCCATTCCACCGTAGAGAAAATTCACGACCGGTAACTGTTTATAATTTTGCCAGGGAAAAGGAACACCGATCTCTTTTTCGAAAAAGTCGAAGATCTCTTTGGAATAGCGATAAGTAGCTTCAGCTTTTCCGGCTTCCGGTTTCCGGAAATACATTTTTAACGGAACGCCTGAAGCAGCATTTTCAGTCAACGAATCAAACTGCGCAGCAGCCATTCCAACCAGGTAACTGCTCATGGGCTTTTCCATATCGTATTGCCAGGTAATGAGCGAATCGTTTTCACTACGCGATTTCAGCAAGCCATTCGCGATAAGCTGGTATGACTTCGGAAAAATATAAGTTAGATCAAATTCCAGTTTTTCCCGTAACTCGTCAAAGCTTGGCAGCCAGTTGGAAGTGTATTTTCCCTGTCCCTGTGTCCAGACTTCGCGGGCCGCTTCAGGAGTCTTGTCCTGCCAGTTGATGAAATACATAGCTGATTCGGGGTACGCTGTATATTTCAGGTCCAACTCATTAGAAACCGAAGGAGCGAATGTAGATAATACATAAATCCCCGTGTCATCGGTATAAAATCTGGCCTTTTCGCCATTCAGCAGAACTTCTGAAAATTCCATTTTTCGTCCATCGATCTTCAAGGTATCGGCCTGCTCTAAAATCGCAAAGGTGAAATGAACCGAACCCAGAACCTCCTGCTGCTCCGGCCGTATTTCAAGCCTCGCCTGAAGTTTCTGAAAATCAAATTGTGCTAACTGGTCACTGGTCGTTTTTTGAGCTGTAAGGGCAGAAACAGCCAAAAGCAAGAAAAGAAGGATATTTTTAGACATGAAATCCGGGCGAATTACTACTGCAAAGTACGAAATAGGCCGATGAAAGCATAAGTAATTTTAAGAAAACACCGTGCCTTTGCAATTTCAGGGGTTTTAATATCTTCGCTTTATCATGCAGAATGTCCTTCACACTCCCATTGAATACCTGAAAGGCGTAGGTCCCAATCGCGGCGAAACCCTGCGCAAGGAACTGGGCATTCACACCTATATGGACCTGATCAATTTCTTTCCGAACCGCCACATCGATAAAACCCGATTTTACAAGATCAACGAATTACAACGCAATTCATCTGATGTGCAACTGGTTGGGAAAATTGTGCATTTCAAAACCGTGGAACAAAAACGGGGAAAACGACTGGTGGCCGATTTTATCGACGAAACCGGCCGAATGGAACTCGTGTGGTTCCGGGGTCACAAGTGGGTAAGGGAAAACCTTAAACTGAACGTGCCATACGTCATCTTCGGAAAGACGAACTGGTTTAACGGAGTGTTCAGCATGCCACATCCGGAAATGGAATTACTGGCAGACTACAAGAAGAATCTTCGAACGGCGATGCAGCCGGTTTATCCTTCTACGGAATTGCTTCAGAAAAAAGGAATCACCAATCGTGCGATCATGAAATTGATCCAGGAAGTGATGAAACAATCGGGTCTTCGTTTTGGCGAAACACTGAACCAGGAAATCGTTCAGGAGCTGAATCTCATTTCAAAATCTGAAGCGATTTTCAATGTGCATTTTCCGAAGAATCAGGAACTGTTAGCAAAGGCACAATTCCGGTTAAAATTTGAAGAATTGTTCTTCATACAATTGCAATTAATTCGGAAAAACCTGCTTCATAAACGCAAAATAAAAGGACTGATTTTCGAAGAAATTGGGGAGAATTTTAACCGGTTCTACAAAGAGCATTTACCCTTCGAACTAACGGGTGCTCAGAAGCGCGTGATCAAGGAAATTCGGAGCGACCTGGGCAGCGGCGCCCAGATGAATCGGCTTTTACAGGGAGATGTGGGATCCGGCAAGACAATTGTAGCACTCATGTCAATGTTCATGGCACTTGACAACGGATTTCAGGCTTGTTTAATGGCGCCTACTGAAATTTTGTCAGTCCAGCATTACAATGGTTTATCTGAATTATGTAAAGAACTGAATACCAGTATTTATTTGCTTACTGGTTCAACCAAAACTTCAGATCGAAAAGAAATTCACGAAAAACTGGAAAATGGTGAAATTGATATCCTTATCGGCACCCATGCGCTGCTGGAAGACAAGGTGAAATTTCAAAATTTAGGCCTTGCAATTATCGATGAACAACACCGTTTTGGAGTGGCTCAGCGAGCCAAATTATGGAAGAAAAATTCCATCCCACCACACATCCTGGTAATGACCGCCACCCCTATCCCGAGAACCCTTGCAATGAGTCTTTATGGCGACCTCGATATTTCGGTAATCGATGAACTTCCTCCGGGTAGAAAACCGATCAAAACCGTACATCGTTTTGACAGTAACAGGCTGAAAGTTTTCCGTTTTATCAAGGAAGAAATTATGAAAGGCCGGCAGGTTTATATCGTATACCCGCTCATCCAGGAATCGGAAAAAATGGATTATAAAGATCTCATGGATGGGTATGAAAGTATTGCCCGGGAATTTCCAGATTACCAGATCAGCATCGTACATGGCCAAATGAAACCCGCCGATAAAGACTATGAAATGGATCGATTCTTACGGAAGGAAACCCAGATCATGGTAGCCACCACCGTTATCGAAGTGGGCGTAAATGTTCCCAATGCGAGTGTGATGATCATAGAAAGTGCAGAAAGATTCGGACTTTCCCAGCTTCACCAGCTCCGAGGCCGGGTGGGCCGTGGTGCCGAGCAGAGCTATTGCATCCTGATGACTGGACATAAACTTTCGGAAGACAGTAAAACCCGGTTGCAAACCATGACTTCTAACAACGACGGATTCCAGATCGCAGAGGTTGACCTGAAGCTCAGGGGGCCGGGAGATCTCATGGGAACCCAGCAAAGCGGTGTTTTAAACCTGAAAATTGCCGATATCGTCAAAGACAATTCCATACTGAGTACGGCACGCTGGTATGCTTCCAAAATTCTGAAGGAAGATCCTGACCTTTCCGATGAAAAGAATCGACACATCCGAAATGCCTTTGCCAGACTGATGAAAGATCGTACGATCTGGAACTACATAAGCTAAATAAACCCCTATAATACAGTTCCTTACAACTGTTTCCGGCTTTAATCAGAGTACTTCATCGGTTAATTTTAAACCTTCATCGAAAATGGGATGCGAAAAGTACGGGATATCCCTTATTCGGTTACATTTAAAACTCTAATCAATTAACATTCAATCCGATATGAAAAAACTAACCCCCCTTTTCATTCTGGCACTGATGCTGTCAGGATGTAGTACAGAATCGCTGGATTCTGAAGAACTTATTGTGGCTGATGCGAAAGGCGGTAATCCGCAAAACGAAGAATCAGTTATCAGTTTTGTAATTCCTGAAACCATTTGCGCCGGAGAAGAAGCCATCTTCTATTTGTTAGCTGAAGTTGGCACCAATTTACAAGTTCAGCAACTAGACGACGCAACCGGAGAGTATTTCCAATTATTTCAGTTAGCAAAATCTACGTCTGAAACCACAGAGGTTCCATTAACATGGGGTGATCCAGGAGAATACACCCTTCGCTATAAAACCGCAAAAGGCTTTTCTGAAGATATTTTGGTTACTGTCACGCAATGTACCATTTGTGAAGAAATGTTCTATTACGAAGATGGTGACGAAGAAAATGAATATGTATTCACCTATACTTCCGAAGAGGATATAGAGGATGCGCTTTTGACCTTTACTTTTGCCCAGGCCACAGCTGTAGCCGGTTTAGAAGATTGGACTCATAATGGTAATGGCAATTCTCAAACCTATGAAATGCACATGGATATTGAAAGCTGTGAGACCTACCAATGGTCAGTGATCCTTATTAAGGACTGTAACGGAAGTGCTCCTAAAAACAACCTATGGACAGATTTTAAAGTCAATGATATTTCCAAAAAAGGAGATTTAGAGAACATCACTCAAATTTGTAATTAACACCTATAAAAATTCTGTTGGAAGCCACTCTAAGGAGTGGCTTTTTTTATTCAACCAAACATTTAACTTACTGAATTTCATATTCATACAAACATTTCCGTATATTTAATAGCCGAAAATTCTATTACCACACTTACCCGTTTGAAACGACCCACTACCGGCTTCCTACAACTTACTTCTGCCATGCCGGATAAATAGAATTTTAACCATTAAAACCAACAATTATGAAATCAGTTATTCAACGTGCGCTGGCGAGTGCCACCCTTTTCCTGTTCCTAAGCGTGACCTATGCACAGCAGACCACCCAGGTATCTACAACTGTAAACCCCAGTGAAGAACTTTACCAGCATTACAAGCAAAATGGTATTGATGCAGCCATCAAAATGTACGATTCCAGCCCTTCCAAAGGCGACGAATACACCTTGCTTTCCGAACCACTGAACGTTTTGGGTTATCGGCTTATGGATGAGGGCGATCTGGATGCTGCAGAAAAGGCTTTTAAAGCCCAGATCGATGAATATCCCAACGAAGCCAACCCCTACGATTCGTATGCCGACCTGCTGATGGAGAAAGGTGATGAAGCAGGCGCCAAGAAAAATTACCAGAAGGCCATTGAACTTTCTGCAACCATGGATGACGCGGAAGCTAAACAACAAATGCTCGAAGCTTCAAAATCCAAGCTGGCCATGCTCGAAGGAGCCGGTTCAGACCTTCAGTTCCTAAAAGGCAAATGGAATACGAAAATGTTCCGCATCCAGGATGGAGAGAAAAACATGACCCAGCAGGGAAGTGTGGAGTTCAGTGCCAATGGTAAAAACAATGTTCTAACAGGCATTATGAAAGACAAAAATGGAGATTATGTGGGAACCAGGATCATCGCCTATGATGCAATTGATGAGCAGTACGATATGGTGTTTGCCGGAAATTCCCCAAATGGAATCGAAACTTCGGTATTGAAAATTGAGGAATCCTCCCCTCAGAAAGTAGTTTTTACTGAAGCATATGAAGAAAACGGTAAGAAAATGATGGTTCGTCATATACTGAATAAAGCTTCAGGTGATATCGCCTGGGAAATTCATGAATTGAAAGGCGACCAGGAAAATCCGGTAGCTGAAATGACTTTCACCAAGCAATGATTATCAGTCAACGACTAAGCATCTGAAAGGGGCCAAAAATGGCTCCTTTTTCTTTTATTGAGATTATGCAAACAAATTTGGTAATACTATCTTTGCGTTTCGAAAAAGATAACCCATGAAAATTTCATACAACTGGTTAAAACAGTTTATAAAATTACCTGAAGATGCCGAAAAAACCGGCGAACTATTAACCGATCTTGGCCTGGAGGTAGAGGGAATTTCTAATTTCCAAAGCGTAAAAGGTGGCCTGGAAGGTGTCGTGGTTGGCCATGTGCTTTCCTGTGATCCACACCCAAATGCAGATCGCCTAAAGCTCACCAATATCCATTTAGGAAATGGCGAGGAGGTTCAGATCGTTTGTGGCGCTCCCAATATTGCGACTGGCCAAAAGGTTCCCGTGGCTACTGTTGGCACGGTGTTGTATGACGAAAAAGGAGAATCCTGGGAGATTAAAAAAGGAAAAATTCGCGGGGAAGCCAGCCTTGGAATGGTCTGTTCTGAAAAAGAACTTGGCCTGGGTCAAAGTCATGAAGGAATCCTGGTGATGAGCGATGATTTGGTTCCCGGAACTCCGGTTGCGGAAATCTTTGAGGTCGAAAATGACGAGGTTTTTGAAATAGGCCTAACGCCAAACCGGGCTGATGCCATGAGCCACTGGGGCGTTGCGCGTGACTTGAAAGCTGGGTACCAGCAACAGGGACAGGTAATGGAGTTGATCACCCCTTCCGTAAGTAGTTTTCATGTAGATAACCGTAGCCTGAAGGTCCAGATCAAAGTGGAAGATTCAAACCTGGCACCTAGATATTGCGGAGTGACGCTCTCTGATGTAAAAGTGGAAGAATCTCCGAAATGGCTTAGGAACCGACTCAAAGCTATTGGCCTGTCGCCAAAAAACAACGTGGTTGACGCTACGAATTACGTCATGCATGAACTTGGGCAACCTCTCCACGCTTTTGATGCCGGAAAAATTGCCGGAAACGAGATCAACGTAAAAACCCTGGAAGCAGGAACCCGCTTTGTAACCTTAGATGGGGAAGAAAGAGAATTGCACGAAGAGGACCTGATGATTTGTGATGCTGAAAAACCGCTGTGTATCGCAGGAGTTTTTGGCGGGCAAAATAGCGGGGTTACTGAAAATACCACACAGGTATTCCTGGAAAGTGCCTATTTTAATCCGGTAAGTGTAAGGAAAACTGCTAAAAGACATGGGCTCAATACCGATGCTTCTTTCCGTTTTGAAAGAGGGATTGACCCGAATTCTGTAGAATATGCACTAAAAAGAGCGGCCCTTCTGATCAAAGAAATCGCAGGTGCCGAAATCACCAGTGATATTGATGACCTGTATCCGAAGAAAATAGAAGATTTCCAGGTATTTCTAACCTTCGACAAGGTGAATAAACTAATTGGTGAGAACCTCCAGGAGGAAACTATTAAATCCATCCTCGCTTCTTTAGAAATTCGGGTAAACAATGTTACGGAAACCGGAATGGGTCTCACGATCCCTTCTTATCGTGTAGATGTGCAGCGAGAATCTGATGTGATTGAAGAGATCCTTCGGGTGTATGGTTACAACAATATCAAATTTGGTGAAAAACTGAAGCTTTCGGTTGCGAATTCCACCCGATTTGAAGATTATAAAATTCAGAATATTATTGCCGGGCAATTGATTGGCCAGGGATTTTATGAGACCATGTCCAATTCGCTTACAACCTCTGCATATCACGAGCTGAGCGAGGAGATCAAGGATGAATATCAGGTTTCGATGCTGAACCCGTTGAGCAAAGACCTTTCGGTTCTGAGGCAATCCATGTTGTTTTCCGGTCTGGAAACCATCAGCTACAACCTCAACAGGAAAAGAGAACATATCAAGATTTTTGAATTCGGAAAGACCTATCACTCCTACGTAAGCGGAAGGGAAGAAAATAAACATCTTGCGCTATTTGTTTCTGGCAAAAGAGCTGCGGAAAGCTGGAACAGCACTCCGGGAAATGGAAGTTTTTTCTATTTCAAAGGAATTGTGGAAGGAATCTTTGAAAAACTGGGTATTCAGAATCTTTCTGTAAAGAGCGGAAAAAGCGATGTTTTCTCAGAAGCCCTTCAGCTGAATTCCAAAAAAGCGAAACTGGTGGAATTCGGGACAGTCAGAAAAATTATTCTGAAAAAGTTCGATATCGAGCAGGAAGTACTGTTCGCAGATTTTAACTGGGATGCCATTCTCAAAACTGCCAGAACGAGTACTACTGTTTTCCGAAGTATTCCGAAATATCCGGCAATGCGCAGAGATTTTGCCTTATTGCTGGACCAAAAGACGACTTACGAGGAAATCGAACAGATTGCCCGTCAAACAGAGAAAAAGCTACTGAAAAATGTGAATTTGTTTGATGTATATGAAGGTGATAATCTCCCCGAAGGCAAGAAAAGTTACGCGGTGAGTTTTACTTTCCAGGATGAAAACAAAACCCTTACTGATAAGCAGGTAGACAAATTAATGGGGAAACTCCAGTACCGATTTGAGAAAGAGCTCAACGCGGAGCTCCGATAATAAAGAAGGCCGGTCTGAAACCGGCCTTTTTGTTTTAAGGAAATGACTTAAAAATATCATCTATATACTGCCTGAGCGATCGCTCCAGGCGGCGATCAGTGATCTCTTCACTAGAAGTACCTCTCCATAGAATCTCATTGGTGCGGCGGTCTATAAAATCAATTACAACCGACTTATTTTTGTAGGGCACCTGCTCCACACGCGGCCCATCGATACGCTGAATGGTAAAATAATTATCGTACATAAAATCTTTGTAGTAAGAACCGATATAAAAATCAGGGCGGTAGTACGAATAATTCGTATAAACAGGGTTCGCGTTAACCGCAACTTTCTCATCGAACATGGGATGAATGTATACCAGTACATCAGGTGTATTCCTTTCCAGCGAAAACCCCTGCTCTGTCATGTTCTCATTAATTGCACCTACAATGGTGGATTGCACCAGGTCATTTTCAAATTCTCTGCTGCGAATGGTATCCTTATTTGGTAATAAGGCATAGGTGCTGTAGGATTTCAATTTCTTCTGATCATCTTTCGCGGTCGGTGCACTGGAACCGCAGGAAAAAAGCACCATTGCCATTACTAAAAATAAACTGGCTTTCAACATTTTCATAATCTTAATTTTTAAGGGAAAGTACCAATTTTACTAAGCTTCCAAAAGTCTGAAACAGCTTTTGACGTTTATTTAACGCATAAAAAAACAGCCCAATTGGGCTGTTTTCATTCAGTATAAATAGACTATTATTTTCCTGGCAAAAGAACCGTGTCAATCACGTGGATCACTCCATTTGACTGGTTCACATCTGCAATCGTTACAGTCGCGACGTTCCCGTTCTCGTCTTTGACCTTTACGGCATCGCCATCCATCATAGCCATTAGTTTACCACCACTTACCGTTGTAAATGTAGCCGTTCCATTCCCGGCTTTGATGGCTTTCATAATATCCTTAGCCTTATAATCTCCTGCAAGCACATGATAGGTAAGAATCGTTTGCAACTGTTTCTTATTTTCATCTTTTAATAAAGTGGCAACCGTTCCTTCCGGCAATTTTTCAAAAGCTGCATTGGTAGGAGCAAAAACGGTAAATGGGCCTTCACCCGCCAGTACATCTACAAGCCCTGCCGCTTTTACAGCTGCAACCAGTGTAGTATGATCTTGAGAGTTCACAGCGTTTTCCACAATATTTTTTGAAGGATACATTTCAGCTCCACCTACCATCTTGGTTTTTGATTGCGCAAGGGCGTTACTGGTTGTTAATCCTACTAAGAATACTGCGATAAAAAATTTAAGATTTTTCATAATTTATGTTTGTTATTAGTTCAATAAACAAACGCAGTGCCCAGCTTTACGGTTTTGAAAAAAGGCTATTTTGGCTTAGTATTAACAACTGTCCAGACCTTCATTCAGCGGTTTCAAATTGCTATTTTAAACATAAATGTTTAATTTAGAGCCGCTAAAGAGAAAGAAAATGAAGCTGAAAATTTCCCGAACCAATATCCAGTCCAGACTTACTCATCAACGTAATAAACAAACTTCGGAAGAATCCTTACTTCAGGAGGTCTGCCAGATTCTTCAGAATTCGGGAAAAAGCGACGAAGCGATTCTAAAAAGCCTGCAGGAAGAAAATTCAGAAGTTTCGAATGAATTCATTTTTGATGAATTGGAAAGCGACCGCATCTACCATATTGATCAGATCTACAAGATCTGCGTGGATTACCGCTTGCGTTTTTTAGATTCGCGTTATTTCAAATCAACTTTGCCTTCCGAAGCACTGCAGAAGATCAAAGCATTGGAAAAAACCCATCAAACAGAATTGAAAGGTTTCAAAATCCTGGCGCCTTCCAAATTATTCAAATTGGAGAACGCAGACGATCCCCTTCTTTTTGCTCCTATTGGGAATGACTATTATTACCTCATCCATAAATGGGGCAATGACCTGCACCCACTTCGGAAAATGATGATGTGGCCCTTTAAGTCCCTGGAAAATTTGATCGTACTGTTACTGGCAGTGAGTTTCCTTCTCGCACTTATGGTTCCCGAAGGCTTGTTTTCGCAACATCAAACTACCACCGAGTTTTTAATGATCTTTTTCTTCATGTTCAAATGGGTCGCCGGACTTGCTATTTTCTACGGATTTAAAAAAGGAAAAAATTTCAATACTGAAATCTGGAACAGCAAATTCTATAACGCATAACGTTAATTTCCCTTTAAACAATAGGCCAGCATAAACAGTTTTTGGTACTTTAGAAGCTCAATTGAACTACTATGAGTACCGAAGAAACTTACAAGCGCGTATACACTGGTTCTGAGACCAATGTGCAATATTTACAGGAAATGTTCGATAAATCGGGCATTCACTCCCGGGTAAGAAATGATTTTGATTCCGGTTTACGGGCGGGGTTTGGCGGCGGACTCCCCGGCCAGGTTCAACTATTTGTATTGCAGAGCCATTATACCGAAGCGGTGAATATTGCCAAAACCACCTTTCCAAAAGACTTCGAAAATGAGTGAAAACGCTACTGAAAACCAACCGGTAAAAAATAAAAATATCTGGAACCTCGTTTTGGGAATTCTCTTCTTGGGTTATGGAGCTTTTCGTTTATGGCAAAAAACACAAATGGAGGAGACCGATACTTTCGGCGTCCTCCTGTCTTTAGTTCTTATCGGAATTGGGATCTACGACTTGTACAAATATTTTAAAGGCGTGTGATTACCATTTTATAATCGCGCTTCCCCAGGTAAACCCGCTACCAAAAGCAGCCAAAACAACCACATCCTCATCCTTGATCCTGCCTTCTTCCCAGGCTTCAGTAAGCGCAATGGGTATGGACGCAGCTGTGGTATTTCCGTAGCGCTGAATATTATTATAGACTTTCTCATCCGGCAATCGGAATTTTTGCTGAATGAACTGTGAAATCCTCAAATTTGCCTGGTGCGGAATGAGCATATCGATATCCTTTATATCCAATCCGTTAGCCTGAAGTCCTTCATTGATTACCTCGGAAAAACGAACTACCGCATTTTTGAATACGAACTGTCCATTCATGTACGGGTAATATGGAATATCATCCCCTTGTGGGTTTTCAGCGATGATTTCTGGCACCCAATGATTGGTACTTGGCCCTTTTAAAGACAGTTCCAACGCATGCTTTCCTTCTGAATGAAGATGGGTAGACAAAATCCCCTGACCATTGTGATCACTTCGCGTCAAGACTGCGGCTCCTGCGCCATCTCCAAATATCACCGACACTGAACGGCCTCGAGTGGTAAAATCTAGCCCGCCACTGTGATTTTCACTACCTATCACCAAAACGTTCTTATACATTCCGGTTTTAATGAATTGATCAGCCACAGAAAGTGCATAGACAAACCCACTACACTGGTTGCGAACATCTAAGGCAGGACAGGTGTGAATATCCAGCATTTCCTGGACCTGTACGCCACATCCAGGGAAATAATAATCTGGACTTAGCGTTGCGAAAACAATCAGGTCTACATCGTCTTTGGATATTTTAGCCCTTTCCAAAGCAATCTTTGCGGCCTTCGCACCCATACTGGCTGTGGTGTTTCCATCCCCTTTTTTGATGTGTCGCCTTTCCTTAATACCCGTACGTTCGGTAATCCACTCATCATTGGTGTCCATCATCTTGGAAAGATCATCATTTGTCACCACGTTTTCCGGGACATACTTTCCTAATCCCGCAATTTTAGACTGATACATAGACCAAAAATTAAATAATTAAAAATGAAGCTTATTAAATTTAAGCAATTATTCAAAAATATCGGCGCGCAATATACTAAAGAATAGTCATATCCACTTACAGGTTTCAGTAAAACTAAGAAAGCGCGGTGACCAAAGTAGTCACCACGCTTTCCAACAACCTAACCAATAAATCAATCATCAAGAGATCAAACTCTTATACTAGTCTATATTAATTACGGCCTCCAGATCATGAAGTAAATTATAAAGGCCAAAAAATGTTCTGCTCATATATATAAAATGCCTGCTCCCGCGGTTTCCATTCATTTTTCGGAGTTCCTGGTCTTTGGAATAGCGCTCGCTAAGCCTTGTTAGATGATTCCAAAAATCTTCATCTGAAAAATCAAATTTCTTTTTCTGAAAGGGAGTGGAAAACATAGTGAACATTTCCCGAAACATTTCGCGGAAAAATGCTTTTTCTTTTTCCGAATCATCCTGATGAAGAATTTCCAACTCGACCAATTTTCGATCAAAGAAGGTGTCATCTTCTAATTTGGAACGATCTACCAGTGAAAAATAAGGCTTGTAAAATTCTTCGGGAATGTATTTAATGCATCCAAAATCGATCGCGATCAACTGGTTATTCTCATCAACCAGGAAATTTCCCGGGTGAGGATCAGCATGCACTTTCCGCAATTCATGGATCTGAAACATATAAAAATCCCATAGAGCCTGACCTACCTGATTCCTGGCTTCCTGCGAATGATTCTGTTTGATAAAATCGCTTAGATGCGTTCCCTGCATCCAGTCCATCGTAATAATCCGTTCGCTTGATAGATCTTCATAGTATTTTGGAAAACGAAGATTTGGAATTATCTCGCAGGCTTCGGAAATTTCCTTACTTTGTTTGACTTCCAGAATATAATCGGTCTCTTCCAGCAACTTCCCCTCCACTTCCCGGAAATACTTTTCAGAATCTTTAGCCGAAAGATTAAACATCTTCAAAGCTATTGGCTTGACCATTGCCAGATCGGAACTGATACTGTCTGCAACCCCCGGATATTGGATTTTCACAGCAAGATTCTTCCCATTTTTCGTCGCTTGGTGCACCTGACCGATGCTGGCAGCGTTAACCGAGTGGGTTGCAAACGTATCGTATAGTTCTTCCGGGTATTTCCCGTGATATTTCTTAAAGGTTTTACGTACCAAGGGTGCGGATAACGGCGGCACACTAAATTGTGCAAGGCTGAATTTCTCCACGTAAGCCTGAGGCAGTAGGTTCTTTTCCATGGAAAGCATCTGGGCCACTTTCAAAGCACTACCCTTCAGACTTTTCAAACCATCATAGATGTCACTGGCATTGCTTTCGTTGAGTTCATCTTTAGTATATTCCGGGTTAAAGGCTTTTTTACCATAATATTTTAGGTAATTACCCCCAATTTTCACCCCGGTCTGAACCAGTTTGCTGGTTCGCCCAAGCTTACCCGTTGGTATTTTATCAATGGTTTTCATCTATACCATTTTTTCTTTCCATAGGAATTTCCCAAAATCAATGATTCGTTCCAGGGGGGTGTTATCAAAAACGTCAAAAGCAGTATTCACAGATTTCTCGATGGCAACATCAGTACTTTCAAAAGCCGGACTGTTATCATTTGCCCAGAATTTCAGCAGAAACAAAAATTGTATCCAAACAGCTTCTGCAAAAATCATTTCGCTTTTTTGTAATATTTTGATCGATTTTTCCTGATTGTCATCAGCCACCAATTGTTTCGCAAAAGATCTAATCTTTTTCCTCAAACCTCGAAGCTGTTCCAGATTCTTAAGTGGCATCTCATATTGGTTCAATACAAATAATACATAACTTCTGTTTGCCGAAAGAACTTCAAATAGGGTGTAAAAGAACGTTAGTAGTTTTTCCCTGCTGGTAAACTCCTGGTATTCTTTTGAAGCCTCCATCACAGAAATCGTATTTCCGTAAAACCTCTTCCAAATATCATTTCTCAATCCGTCAAAACTTCCGAAGAAACGGTAAAAATCAGCTTCTTCAATTTGGTGTTCCTTGGCAAATTTATAAACGCTCTTAGGCGCCTGTTCGTTTTCCAGCGTATAAGCCATGTACCATTCTATAAGCCGGTCTGCATTTGGCTTTTTGGTAGTCGATTTATTTACAGTCTTCTTCGCCATAACCTTTCTCTTTGTATCAAAAATAATTAATTGTTTAATTTATATTAAAAAACATTAAACAAAACTTTGTTAAATTTTAATTCATTGATTTAGACGCACGTCTGCCGAAGTAATTACAATCGGTGCCAGTTTGTCAGCGAGATCGCAATGGTATTTTTTTTGAAAAGGTAGAAACAGCTAAAAATTTAAAACATAACATATGGCAACCGGAAAAATAAATGTATCAGTTGAAAACATTTTTCCGCTCATCAAGAAATTTCTCTACAGCGATCATGAGATTTTCCTGAGAGAGCTTATTTCAAATGCGACCGATGCAACTTTAAAACTGAAACACCTCACCAGGCTGGGAGAAGCTAAGGTGGAATATGGAAACCCTCAGATTGAGGTACGCATCAACAAAGACAACAATACCCTTCATATTATTGACCAGGGAATTGGGATGACCAAAGAAGAAGTTGAAAAATACATTAATGAAGTGGCTTTTTCAGGTGCTGAAGAATTCCTGGAAAAATATAAAGATTCGGCTAAAGACAGCGGTATTATTGGCCATTTTGGTCTTGGTTTCTATTCTGCCTTTATGGTGGCCAACAAAGTAGAAATCCTCACCAAATCTTATAAAGATGCCCCTGCCGCTCACTGGATCTGTGAGGGTACTACAGAATTTACCCTGGAAGATGCTGAGAAGAAAGAGCACGGAACCGAGGTGATCCTTCACATCAACGAGGAGGATAAGGAGTTTTTGGAAGAGCACCGCATTGAACAATTATTGACCAAGTATAATAAGTTCATGCCAATTCCGATCAAATTTGGTACCCGAGAAGAAACCCTTCCCTTACCAGAAGATGCGGCAGAGGATGCGAAGCCGGAAACAAAAACGGCGGATAATATCATCAATAACCCGGAACCGGCCTGGACAAAACAGCCTACCGATCTTAAAGAAGAAGATTATAAAAACTTCTATCGCGAATTGTACCCAATGCAGTTCGAAGATCCCTTATTCCACATTCACCTGAACGTTGATTATCCTTTTAACCTTACCGGAATACTGTATTTCCCTAGAATGTCTAAAGACATGAACATTCAGAAGGATAAAATCCAACTGTATCAAAACCAGGTTTTCGTGACCGATAATGTGGAAGGAATCGTTCCGGAATTTCTCACGATGTTGCGAGGAGTCATCGATTCTCCGGATATTCCGCTGAACGTTTCTCGTTCCTACCTGCAGGCCGATGGTGCTGTGAAAAAGATTTCCAGCTACATCACCCGGAAAGTCGCCGATAAACTGAAGAGCCTTTTCAATGAAAACCGCGAAGATTTTGAAAAGAAGTGGGATGATATCAAGATCGTGATCGAATACGGAATGCTTACCGAAGAAAAATTCTTCGATAAAGCCGAAAAATTCGCTTTATTCCCTACCACCGATAAGAAATATTACACTTTTGAGGAACTGGAAACCGCGATCAAGGAAAATCATACCGATAAGGATGGAAAACTGGTAATTCTCTATGCTTCCAACGAAGATGAGCAGCATAGTTATATCCAGGCTGCGAAAGATAAAGGCTACACCGTGCTGATGCTCGATTCCCCTATCGTTTCACACCTCCTGCAAAAACTGGAATCTTCTAAAGAAAATATTTCATTTGTTCGTGTAGATTCAGATCACGTTGATAACCTCATCAAAAAAGACGAGGAAAAGATCTCGAAACTTTCCGACGAAGAAAAAGAAAAACTGAAAGCTGACCTTGAAAAAGTGATCCCTTCGGAAAAATATACGATTCAGCTCGAAGCAATGGATAGTCACGAGGCGCCATTAATTATCACGCAACCTGAGTTCATGCGTCGTATGAAAGAAATGCAGCAAACCGGTGGCGGCGGAATGTTTGGAATGGGCAATATGCCTGAAATGTACAATCTCGTGGTCAATACCAACCACGAGTTGATTTCCAACATTCTGAACACCAAGACCGAGAAAAAACAGCAGCGTTTGATCAAGCAATCACTTGACCTTGCAAGGCTTTCACAAAACTTACTAAAAGGTGAGGAATTGACAGCCTTCATCAAGCGTAGTTTTGAAATGGTTAAGTAATCTAAAGTTTAGTTTTTTTAAAAAGCCGTTCTCCTGAGCGGCTTTTTTTGTACCATCTTTTTACTTTTATGGAAAATCATTCAGATGAAAATTTCTTTCTACGCCTTCGTATTGCTGTTTTTCATAAGCTGTAAAGATCAGGATCAAAAATCTTCGGAAAAAGCTCCTGAAAACCGGAATATTGCGCCTGTACTTTCGGTTCCGGAAAATATCGAAGAGGCACATAATAAAGTAGCATTTATGGAACAGGAAGCGATTGCATTTGATATCGATCTAAGTTTCAACGGGAATTCCAGACTGAATGCCACGATCTCCATGCTCGCTAATTCAAGCCGTATCAAGCTTGAAAAGAAAGACGGTACCGTCCTGATATTTGATGGGGAAAAGGTTTTTCAGCAGTCGGGAGATCTTATAGATACTGGTGCGCGATTTGATATTTTCACCTGGCCTTATTTCTTTGCGCTTCCGTTTAAGCTTACAGATCCTGGGACTATGTGGGAGGAAAAGCCAGATCGGGATATGGAAGGGCAAAACTATCACACCGCCAGGCTTACTTTTCAATCACAAATCGGGGATTCTCCAGATGACTGGTATTTGATCTACCAGGACCCCGAAACCCTAAGATTAAAGGCTGCTGCTTATATCGTTACCTTTAACAGGGCTGCCGAGGAAGCGGAAAAATCTCCTCATATAATCGTTTACGAAAATTATAAGATGATCAAACAGGTGCCATTTCCTCAAAAGTGGCATTTTCATAACTGGTCTGCTGAGAATGGTTTAGGTGAAAAACTGGGAGAAGCCACCATTAGCAACGTTCATTTTTTTATGCCTGAAAAGGATTTCTTTAGCGTTTCGCAGGATGCGAAGGAGGTAGCGCGCTAATTACACTTTTTCTGAAAGCTTATTAGCCAGCAAATTTCTGTAAATGATCTGATAGAACTGCTCCACATCGTAAGGTTTTACGATGATATCGTTCATCCCGGAACCGTAAATTTCTTCCCGTACTTCTTCCACTTCAACGGCAGTTAGGGCTACCAGTGGAATATCTTTATTGAACTTTCGTATTTCGGTGCTCGCTTCAAAACCGCTAAGACCAGGCATGTTCAGGTCCATCAAAACGAGGTCGAATTCGCCGTCGCGAACTTTCTGAACCGCCGTAATTCCATCAGCCGCCACATCGCACTGAAATTTCTTCTTTTCCAGAATACGCTTGGTCACGACCTGGTTAATTCGGTTATCATCAACGATCAGGATATTTTTAACCTGCCCGGCATCTTCCAGGATGCTTTCTTCCCTGGTTTTCACTTCCTGCTTCTTAGAAGTATCTTCTTTAAAGGCAATGACAAAACTGAAAGCCGAGCCCTCACCTTCCTTGCTTTCCAGGTGAATCTGTGAACCGAACAACTTCAGAAGCTTTTTCACAATTGGCAGTCCCAAACCGGTCCCCTGGTAATTATAATTGGCCGATTCTAACTGAGAAAACTCTTCAAAAATGATCTTTTTCTTACTTTCAGGAATACCCGGACCGTTGTCTTTCACCTCAAAAAAGACATAAGACTGGTTGTTTTCCTTTTTTCTTTGGATAGCCGAAATTTCTATCAGCCCTCTTTCAGTAAACTTCACGGCATTTCCCACCAGGTTCATCAGTACCTGTGACAGCCTAACCGGATCTCCAATCAGGAAACTCGGAATTTGTTCGTCCAAATGGACCTTTATCTCATTTTTATTCTGAAGACGGGTGAATTCAAAACTATTGGTAATGCTGTTAATCAGGTCATTCAAACTAAAGGAAACGTTTTCGAGCTTGACCTGATTTGATTCCATTTTATTCATCTGAAGCACATCATTGATGAGCGCCAGGAGATAATCTGCAGAAAATTTAAGGGAGCGAAGATCGGTCTTGTGTTTAGCAAGGCTCTTGTCCTCCAGCAACAAGGAAGTCAAACCAATGACCCCGTAAAGCGGAGTTCGGATCTCGTGGCTCACCGTACTGAAAAACCTGGTTTTCAGCATGGAAAGTTTTTCCGCTTCATCTTTCGCCTCTTTCAGTTGCTGGTTCTTGTATTTCAGCTCGTTGATCAGTTTTTTACGATCACGGTTGATCTTATTCAGAAAGAATAATATGAACATGAGAACCAGCGAGGAAAGCACCATGACGATCACCTTTTCCTGCGACTTCTCGATGATCTGGTTCTGGTAACGTTGCTCTCGTTTGATCACTTCCAGGTTCTTCCGATACTCGTTCACATTGAATTGTGCCGTGGCGATCTCCATTTGCTTCATTTTTTCAGCTTCAAAGATCCGGGAATTCAGGTCATTATATTTCTCCAGCGCGTTGTACGCCCCTTGGTAATCGCCTTTTTCCTTTAGCATGTCAGCATACTCCAGGTAACTTTCGGTCGCGGCTAATAAAAGTGAATCTTTTTCAGCAATTTCCAGGGATTTCTGAAAATATACGCTGGCGGAATCATATTCTTTCCGTGAAGCGAAATATCGCCCGTGAAGCATATAGATCTGGGAATAGAAAGTACTGAATTCCTCACCGTGGTAGATACGCTGGTGATCCATCAATTTCAGCGCCTTGTGCACATAAGGATAACCTTTGTCGAATTTCCCACTATCCATATACGTCCAGCCTATATTCGCCAGTGGAATCATTAATTCTGAAGTATCCTGATTCTTTTCAGCCAGCTCCACTACCTTATTATAGTAATCGATTCCTTTCTGAACAGTTTCCGGGATCTCACTGAAAATGTTGCCCAGATTATTATAAGAACGCATCAGGATCGTGTCATTCTTGGTTTCCAAAGCATACTGCAAACCAAGAAAATAGTTTGTTTTTGCTCTGGCAGTATCTTTAGTGTCCAGGTAGATATGGCCCAGTTCATTGTACGCCTGGGCAAGGTAAACGTTGTCGTCTTTTGCTTTGGCGAGGTTGATCAATTCGTAGGAATCATCGATCGCTTGCTCGTAATTGTATGCGGAAATATGCTCGTCTGCCCTTATCAATAGTGCCTCGAGGCTATCCCTGGAGATGATTGGGATATCCTGCGCAGCGCTCTCAAACCATAGGAATTGGATCGCTAATAAAGAAAAAATGTAATATTTCTTCAAATACAGGTTTAGATTAGGTTAGATTTTGGCGTGGGGAAATTACTCTATTTAAAGCAATTACACAAAATTTATTTTCGTTGAAAGGAATTTTTAATCGATAAAACTCTCACATAAATTCCGTAATTTTCCGTAAAGCTTTTAAAAATATGGCCTGGCACCTCATTTTAATGGCAGTGATTTATATCGCCGCCGGAATAAATCATTTTATAAAACCGAAAATTTATGTAAGAATAATCCCTGATTATCTACCTGCGCATGCATTTCTGGTCTATCTCAGTGGGATATTTGAAATTGCCCTGGGAATCATGTTGTTCTGGAAAAACCTTAGACCCTTTGCTATTTGGGGTATCATCCTGATGCTCATCGTGTTTTTTACCGTTCACATTCACATGCTACGATCAGAAAAGGCAGCTTCCGGTTTACCAAAATGGGTGCTGATTCTCCGGATTCCCCTGCAATTTGCTTTAATTTACTGGGCTTACTCTTATCTATGAAAAATCAACGTATTGCTCTACCCGATTCCGAAATCACCTATTATCCAGACTTTTATTCCAAAAACCAAACCGAGGAATATTTAAAATATTTTGAAAACGCTGATTTCTGGAAACAGGAGCCTATTAAGATCTTCGGAAGGGAAATTCTACAACCCCGGCTCACGGCGCTATTTGGTGAAGAAAATACGAGTTATACCTATAGCGGTTTACAGATGAAGCCATTACATTTCCCGGATATACTGCTGAAAATAAAAGAAGATTGCGAAAAACTATCGAACAGCAAATTTAATATTTGTCTCGCAAATTGCTATCGAAACGGCCAGGACTCCATGGGTTGGCACTCCGATGATGAAAAAGAGTTAGGAAAAAATCCCACGATCGCCTCAGTAAGTTTTGGTGCGGAAAGGAGTTTTCATTTCAAACACCGCCACGAAGCCCAAATTAAACATAAGATGGTGCTTCAAAATGGGAGTATCCTGATCATGGCCGGGGCAACTCAGCATTTTTACAGACACCAGGTTCCTAAAACCAAGAAGCCTTTACCATTAAGAGTGAACCTGACTTTTCGAAAAGTTGGTTACGAATAAATATCGTTTAAAACTTTGGCAAGACGCAAACCTCCTTTTTGTAACTGGTGCAAAACGGTTGGCATGTGCTCATACATATATTTGTACCCCAACTTATCTCCACTGTTTACACCACTATAAAGATCTTCAGCAATTTCTCTGGACTCATAAACCCAATCCAGTAGATTTCCCTGCTGAATAGCTTTCACCTCATTTTTATCAAGATCATCAGTATTATGCGCCAGCTCGGTATAACTCATTTGGTAGAAATCGATCATATCGCTATCCCAAACCCTGTGAATATTGGAACCCTCGCTAAACCATCTTACCTGGACATCGTTCCCACCTTTATCTGAAGCATGTCCAACATGGAATGGCTGATGCAGATCCCCCATAAAATGAACCAGCATTTTCAAATAAAACTGCTTTTCTTTTAGTGGAGCCTTTTCATCTTCTAAAACGGATACGCATTTTCGAATGGCCTGAACAAGATCTCCGTTTTCACTGGCATTTTCCGCAACATATTGTTCTTCATCGGGCTCGATATTCACATAATGCCATGGGGAATATTGGCGAAATGCGGGGTCACTTTTAATATCATCCGCATAATTGGCCACAAAGGCAAGGCTTCTTCCATCAAGAATTTTACTGATCGCCTTCTGAGCTTTTTTACTTAGATGTTCTTCCGCAATTTCAGCAGTAGCGCGGTGCCCGGTCTTGCCCCAATCGGCATCTGCCGCGTGGATGTTCAGGCTTAAGCTCAGTAAAAGGATGGCAAGAATTCTTTTCATCAGTTTAATTTTTTTGCAAATATAAAGAAGTCCATAAGAATTTAATGTTAATAATGTGAAAGCATAATAATTAATTTAATATATTAGTGATATCAAAATAATATCAAAAATTTCAATCATGTCACAGGAAAAACTACTCAAGCCTTCAAATGGCTATCTGATGCTTGCCCTATTCGTTGTCTTCTTCTTCGGAAGCATTGCCGGTTTTGCCACAACCGGAAATCCCATCTGGATCGTGGGCTTCTTGATCGCTATTTTCATTCTGCCGGGTTTGATCCTGGTGAATCCGAATGAGTCAAGGGTGCTCTTATTATTTGGAGATTATCGTGGTACCGTGAAGCAAAATGGCCTTTTTTGGGTAAACCCGTTTTACACCAAGAAGAAAATTTCCCTCCGAGCGCGCAATTTTGACAGTGAACGACTGAAGGTGAATGATAAGCTTGGAAATCCCGTGATGATCAGCACCATCCTTGTTTGGCGCGTTCGGGACACCTATAAAGCGTCTTTTGATGTGGATATTTTTGAAAATTTTGTGGTGGTGCAAACTGATGCTGCGGTTAGAAAACTTGCCAGTCTCTATCCCTATGATAATTTTGCAGATGAAGGTATCGAAGAAGAAATCACGCTTCGTTCCAGCATGAACGAGGTGAGCGATGCGCTCGAAAAGGAACTTGAAGAACGATTGGAAATTGCCGGTATCGAAGTCCTGGAAGCACGAATTGGATACCTGGCTTATGCCAACGAAATTGCCAGCGCCATGCTGAAACGGCAACAGGCTACAGCCATCGTTGCTGCCCGTCATAAAATTGTGGAGGGTGCTGTTAGCATGGTGGAAATGGCTCTTGACGAATTGAGCAAAAAAGAGATCGTGGATCTGGATGGAGAAAGCCGTTCCGCGATGGTGTCTAATCTTCTGGTGGTACTATGTGGCGACAAAGATGCATCGCCGGTAGTGAATGCCGGAACGCTAAATCATTAAAATGAGGGTTTTTAAGGAAGAGCAATCTTTTAGAAAATGGTGGATGTTTGCGGTTTTGCTGGTGAACCTGGCAGTCGTACTCAGCCCATTCTTCCTGCACGATTTTGCTGATGCCGGTATGAATAAAGGCCTGTTTTTCGCTCTTGCGATTATGGCCATCGTATATCTTTTTATTTTCAGTTCCAGCCTGCATACCCGGATTGATGCCGGCGGCATAAAGACCTGGTTCACGCCATTTAATCTTTTTAGAAAGGATCTGAAATGGTCTGAAATCGATGGAATTTACCTCCGCAAGTACAACGCCCTGACAGAATACGGGGGCATAGGCGTAAGAGGCTTGGGGAAATCGCAGTCGTATAACATCGGCGGAAATACTGGCATCCAAATTGAATATACCCAATCGAAAAAATTACTGATCGGCACCCGCAAGCCTTCCGAAGCGCAGAGTGTTCTCAATTATTATCAAAACAAAATCAAGCGACATGCTCATTAAAAAACTTTTTCTCGTCATGATCTTCTGCGGAAGCATGACTATCAATGGTCAAACTGATTCAAGCTTTGTGGAAACCGATCTCAGCATCAATGAAATGACTGATGGGACGTTGACCACGCCAGCCAGCGGAACTTCCGAAAACCTGGTAATATTTATACAGGGAAGCGGCCCTACTGATCGTAATGGCAACCAGCCCATGATGAAGAATGACGGCATCAAGAAAATTGCACGAGAACTCGCTGCCGCCGGCATTGCTTCCTTCCGCTTTGACAAACGAATCTTCAAAATGCAGCAGCTCCAGATGGAAGAAAAAGATCTGCGTTTTGAAGATTTCGTTAAAGATGTAGTAGACATCGAAACCTATTTCCGAAAAGAAGCAAGTTTTAAACATATCATTCTGGCTGGCCACAGTGAGGGTTCACTCATTGGCATGCTCGCCGCGAAAGACCATGCAGATGCATTCATTTCTCTGGCCGGCGCAGGGGAACCAATAGACAATATTGTAGTTGCACAAATTAACATGCAGGCTCCTCCCCTGGCTGAAAATGCCCGAGTAGCCTTTGACGACATGAAGGAAAATGGCCAAACTACCCAGTACAACCCAATGCTTTCGGCTATTTTCAGGCCAAGTGTTCAGCCATTTATGAACAGCTGGATGAAATATGATCCTTCGGAAGAAATTGCCAAACTCGATATCCCGATGCTAATCATCAATGGGTCCAAAGATATTCAGGTTACCGAAGAGCAGGCTGAAATGCTTGCCGAAGCTGCCCCGGAAGCTGAACTCGAGATCATCGACGGGATGAACCATATTTTCAGAAACATAGAATCTGAAGATCGACTGGTCAATACAAAATCTTATAATGAGCCTTTACAACCTCTTCATCCTGAATTGGTTCCTGTATTAACTGAATTTGTAAAATCTCTGGAATAACATGTCCAAGAAGAAAGCATTTGCTCTGAGAGTCGACGAAGATATGCTGAAGGCCATTGAAAAATGGGCTGCTGATGAATTCCGCAGTACCAATGGCCAGATCGAGTGGATGCTGAATAAAATGCTGAAAGAATCAAATCGTCACCCTAAAAACACCAAGAAAGACAGCTAATGTTTAAAATCATCTTTTCTGATATTGACGGAACCCTCCTGAACGAAAACCGGGACGTTTCCACATATACTATTGAAACTGTAAAAAAACTGCAGGGGAAAATTCCGTTCATCCTCATTTCTTCCCGGATGCCGGCTGCCATGAGACATTTGCAGAAAAAACTGGGAATTGAAGAGCTCCCGCTCATCAGCTACAACGGCGGACTCATCCTCGTAGACGGAAAACCCATCAGCAGTACCGAAATTGAAATGCAGATTCTTCAGGAATTACACGATTTCAATCTGGATCACGACGTGCACCTCAGCCTCTACCATCAGGATGAATGGTACGCCCCTTCAGAAGATTTCTGGACGCGCCGCGAGATCCATAATACTAAAGTGAGTCCTGAAATTTTGAAAAACGAGTACGTCATCTCAAAATGGAACGAAGAATCCAAAGGTGCTCATAAGATCATGGCGATGGGAGAAGAAGAGAAGATCGACAGCATTTCCAGTTTTCTGAAAGACCACCACGGCGATTCGCTGCACCTGTATCGCTCCAAACCTACCTATTTGGAGATTGCCCCGCGCCAGATCTCCAAACTCACCGCGGTAGAACATTTATTGAAGAGCCATTATAGCATTCCTTTATCACAATCTATGGCTTTTGGCGATAATTACAACGATATTGAAATGCTGAAAGGCGTTGGAATGGGCATTGCCGTTGGAAATGCAAAACCCGATGTCCTGGAGGTTGCTCATATGGTGACCGCTCCTGGAAAAGAAGATGGAGTTGCCAAAAGCATCAACAAACTGCTGCAGCTTTAATTTCTTTTAGGGGAATACCAGAAAAATTGTATTTTGCCTGCCAAGCTATCAATTTCTATGGAAAACCCACCAATTTTCACAAACGACGCTATTGTCTTCGGTCTATTGATGATCGCTCTGGGCTTCGTTTTCCTCACTTCCTCTAAAAAAGAAGGATTCTGGCAAAAATTTTATTCGGTAGTACCGGCACTCCTGATGTGCTACCTGTTACCGGCTATTTTCAATTCTTTGGGGTGGATAGATTCTGAAGCTTCCCAGCTTTACTTCGTTGCCAGCCGGTTTTTATTGCCTGCAGCGCTGGTACTTATGACCCTGAGCATCGATCTCAAAGCTATTTTCAACCTGGGACCAAAAGCACTGATCATGTTTTTTGCCGGGTCACTGGGAATTATCATTGGCGGCCCAGTAGCTTTATTGATCATTTCTGTCCTGTTCCCCGATATTCTGGGTGGCGCGGGACCCGATGCCATCTGGCGCGGACTCTCCACCATCGCCGGAAGCTGGATTGGTGGTGGCGCTAATCAGGCAGCCATGCTGGAAATCTATGAGTATAATACCGAATTGTACGGCGGAATGGTGCTCGTGGATATCGTCGTCGCAAATATCTGGATGGCAGCAATCCTCATGGGAATTGGCAAAAATGAACGAATTGATCGCTGGTTAAAGGCCGATAATTCGGCGATTGAGGAGCTGAAGATAAAAGTGAGCAAATATGCCGATAGTGTTACCCGTATTCCGAAATTGCCTGATTTTATGATCTTATTGGCACTGGCATTTGGAGCCGTAGGGATTGCCCATTTTGGCGCTGATAATATTTCCGAATACCTATTAGCTAATTTTGAAGTGTTCAGCGACGGTAAAAGCGCCCTAGCCTCCTTCTCTTCCCAATTTTTCTGGATGATCACCATTGCCACCGCGATTGGTATCGGACTCTCTTTTACCAAATTCAAATCGTATGAAGGGGCTGGAGCCAGTAAAATAGGGAGCGTATTTATTTACATCCTGGTTGCTACGATCGGGATGAAAATGGATCTTTCCATGGTTTTTGACCAGCCGGAACTAATCCTCATCGGACTTATATGGATACTGGTTCACGTAGTTATACTGATTACGGTTGCCAAGATCATCAAAGCGCCGTATTTCTTTCTTGCCGTGGGAAGTCAGGCAAATGTTGGCGGAGCGGCTTCAGCCCCGGTTGTAGCCGCAGCTTTCCATCCTTCGCTTGCAACAGTAGGCGTACTACTGGCGGTTTTCGGTTACGTGGTGGGAACTTATGGAGCCATTTTATGCACAATTTTAATGCAAATCGTGGCAACCGGTTAGTAAAAAAAGGAAAATTATAAGATATTTGCGCTCCTTAAAATCTGAAATCGAAAAATGAAAAAATTAGGTCTTCTTTTAGTTATTCTTATTGGTATTTCCTCCTGCTCTGAGAAAAAAAGCAATCTTATGGTAAGCGGTGAGATCAAAGGCTTGAAGAAAGGCACGCTGTATCTTCAGAAAATTGAAGACACGGCACTGGTGAGTGTAGACTCGGCCGTGATCAATGGCGATTCCAGGTTTGAAATGGAAACCCATCTTGAGAGTCCGCAGATCATGTATCTGTATCTTCAGAAGGTGGATAATAACCAGTATGATGATCGAATAGATTTCTTTGCAGACCAGGGCCAGGTTACCATTAACACTACTTTGGAAAAATTCGAGACCAAAGCCAAGGTGGTAGCATCTAAAAACCAGGAGAAGCTGGAAGAATACCGCAAAATGATGGGACGTTTTAACGATCAGAACCTGGATCTCATCAAAGCAAATTTTGAAGCAGAAAGGGATAACGACGATCAAAAACTGATGGAGATCGACCAGAAGTATGATAAATGGCTGAAAAGAAAATACCTTTATACCGTGAATTTTGCGCTGAATAACAAAGACCTGGAACTGGCTCCATATTTAGCACTTTCCGAAGTTTTCGACGCCAATATCAAATATTTGGATACCATTTATAAATCGTTGGATCCTAAAGTTCGCAAATCAAAATACGGCAAACAGCTCAAAGATTTTCTGAAGGAGCGCCGCGAACAGGAAAAACTGGAGGAAAAAGTAGAAGAACAGATCGAAGAAGATCATTCTTAATATCTCACGAACTATTTTAAAAAGGAGTCTTAAAGGCTCTTTTTTTATTAATACTTCTTTAGCGCTTGTTGGCTTTTCAATTCTGTAACTTTGGGTAAAACCGAAGATTATGAACAAGGTCCACAAAGAATACGACCTCATTTGTGCGGGCGGTGGAATCATGAGCGCCACCCTTTCACTGATGCTGAAGCTCATAGATCCAAATATCAGGATCATCATTTTTGAAAGGCTGGACCAGGTTGCCCAGGAAAGCACCAAAGCCTGGAACAATGCTGGAACAGGACATTCGGCTTTCTGTGAACTCAATTATACTCCTGAAAAGGAAGACGGAAGTATTGATATTTCCAAGGCTGTTCAGATATTTCAGCAGTTTGAAAAATCCAAACAGTTCTGGTCGTACCTGGTTAAACAAAAACTTATACAAGATCCACAATCTTTTATTCACAGTATTCCGCATCATGCCTGGGTAGAAGGTGCTAAAAATGTGGAATTTCTGAAAAAGCGTTTTGAGGCGATGACTTCAAAATTCATGTTTGAAAAAATGCAATTTTCAGAAGATCATTCCAGGTTAGCGCAGTGGTTCCCCCTGATTATGAAAGACCGTAAGCAGGAAGAAAAAATGGCTGCCACACAAATGGAGCTGGGAACCGGAGTGAATTTTGGTGCGCTAACCGAAACGTATTTTAAGATCCTCGAGGAGCAATTTGAGGTTCCGGTATGGCGTAATCATGAAGTGGAAGATATCGACCCCGACGGCCCGGATGAATGGTCTGCAATTGTAAAAAATAGAGATACCGGTGAAAAATTCTATTTTGATGCCGAGCATATATTTATAGGTGCCGGTGGTGGTGCCTTACCCCTTTTGCAAAAATGTGAGATCCAAGAAAAAGAAGGATACGGCGGTTTTCCGGTGAGCGGTCAATGGTTATTCTGTAAGAATCGAGAAGTGATCGAAAAACACGATGCGAAAGTGTACAGCAAAGCCGGAGTGGATGCGCCACCCATGAGCGTACCACACCTGGATTCCCGCTATATCAACGGAAAAAAAGAATTGCTGTTTGGTCCCTTTGCCGGTTTTAGCAGTAAATTTTTAAAACAGGGGTCGTTACTGGACCTCCCTTTGTCATTACGTTTCGATAACCTGCCCTCGATGTGGGGTGTTTTCTGGCATAATTTGCCGCTTACCAAATACCTCATCGAGCAGGTTACCATGGATCATGAAGACCGAATGGAAGATCTTCGGAAATTCGTGAAAGATGCCAGATCGGAAGATTGGGAATTGAAAGTTGCCGGTCAACGTGTCCAGATCATTAAACGCGACGAAGAAGGCGGTGTTCTGGAATTCGGAACTGATGTTGTTCACAGTAAAGATGGGAAAATTACCGCATTATTGGGTGCTTCACCAGGCGCGTCCACGGCGGTTCACATCATGCTGGAAGTCATGCAAATCGCTTTTCCTGAAAAAATCCAGACCAAAGAATTCCAGGAAAAATTACACAAAATGATCCCTTTCTGGAATCGAAATGTAGAAGAGCATGAAGCCGAATTTCGAGAAGTCCAGGCCAGATGTTCTCAACTATTGAATTTAGCGGTCAGTCATTAAATAAAAAAACCTCCTATAAAAGGAGGTTTTTTCTTTGGAGCCGATGGAGGGACTCGAACCCACGACCTGCTGATTACAAATCAGCTGCTCTAGCCAGCTGAGCTACATCGGCAACTTATTATAAAGCGTTAAGCTTTTCTACAAGTTCACTAGCCTTATCCTGCAATTCTTTCTGAATTTCTGTGAAGTGTTTTTTCTTGTTCTCCACATCGCGACGGTTGATCTTGTTGATTAATTCATCATAATCTCTGATCGCCTCGTCTACAATAGCTTCAGATTTTGCAGTATCCTCTTTAGGATTGGCCATCTGGTGGATGTAAGCAGCGTCGATGATATCACCAAACACATAATTTACATCCTTTTTTAGTAATCTTTTACTCGGCATGACATCTAAATTTCGGCAGCGAATTTACACCTTTTTTCAATATGGAAGTCAAATTTGGAGAAAAATTTAGCGACGGTCTTTCTTCAGTACGGCAAGTGCCTCAGGCATATGTCTTTGAGCGTTCATACTATTGAAGCGGTGCAACAATTTTCCTTCGGCATCAAAAACAAAAGTCTCTCTGCCCGGCAACATTCCTAATAAACTGGATTTAACGCCGAATGACTTTCGCGCTTTTTTATTAGCATCTGAAAGGAGTATAAAAGGTAGATTCAGTTTACCGGCAAACTTCTGATGAGAAGATTCAGAATCTGAACTGATTCCTACCACCTCTGCTCCCAGATCCTGAAAATCCTGGTAGCTGTCTCTGAAATTACAGGCCTCCTTGGTACAGCCCGGAGTAAAATTCTTCGGATAAAAATAGATTACTGCTGGTTTTCCTATGAGTTGTTGAAGTTGAAAATCTTCCCCTCTCTGATCTTTCAACCTAATTTCCGGTATGTGGTCTCCTGTTTCCATCAATCACCTTTATATGTCACAAAATTCCTAGGAGTTTCGTAAAGCGTCACCTTAAGGTCATGCTCTTGCATAATTTTCTTCCGAAGTTTATTCCAGATCACTACCGCAATATTTTCAGCAGTTGGTATGAGATCCTGAAATTCCGGGACTTCCAGGTTCAGGTTCTTATGATCAAAAGCTTCTTCGATCTCTTCGAAAATAAGGTCCTTCAGTATCTTCAGGTCCATGACAAAGCCTGTTTCGGGATCTGGTTCCCCGGTTACGGAAACGATCAGTTCGTAATTGTGCCCGTGGTAATGTGGGTTACTGCATTTTCCAAAAACTTCAAAATTCCTGGAATCATCCCAATCCTTGCGGAACAAACGGTGCGCAGCATTAAAATGAGCTTTTCTGTGTACGGTGATCCTCATTATTGAATATGCGAATAATATTTATCGAAAATGATCTTGAACCATTCCGTATAAATGCCGGGATTGGCGCTCATATCTTTTTTCAGTTCTTCGAGATCCACCCACTTCCAGCTGGCAACTTCATCAGGATTGGGTTGTGGCGCTTCTTCATATTTCCCAACCAGAATGTGGTCAAATTCGTGTTCTGTAAGACCATTATCAAACGGCGCCTTATAGATAAACGAAATGGTATCCTTCAATTCCGTACTGAAGCCCATCTCTTCCATCAATCTTCTTTTTCCCGCAGCGATATTGCTTTCACCCTCCCGCTGATGACTGCAACAGGTATTGGTCCACAGGCCTGGAGAATGGTATTTGGTAAGCGCGCGCTGCTGGATCATCAGCTCATTTCTGTCGTTAAAAACAAAAACCGAAAAGGCTCTGTGCAGCAAGGCTTTTTCATGGGCTTCAATTTTTTCCATAAGCCCGATCTGCTCATCTTTTTCGTTTACCAGTATTACTTTTTCCTGTGTCATTTATAAAATTGAAGTCCAAATGTACAAAAACACGATTTTCTTTTGCAAGAACACTACCTAAGCAATTCTTAAAGTTTAATTTTTCCTTCATACAGGTCGCAGTTGATGGAAAGTATGAATTCGGAACGCCGGTTCCGTTCGTGGTCGGCCTCGCTACAGGGCACACCGTTCCTGCAATTGTTCACCGGTTCGTTCTCGCCGTAGCCCCTGCCTGAAATCCTTAACGAATCTACGCCCTTCTCGATAAGGTAATTTCTGGTGGCTTTTACACGATCTTCGGAAAGGCGGATATTGTATACATCGTCTGCTCTGCTATCAGTATGCGAACGGATGTCCAGCAATAATTCGGGGTATTCGACCATGTATGCGGCAATTTCGTCCAGTTCTTTTGCCGCCTTCGATTTGATTACTGCCTTATCGAGATCGAAAACGATTGGATCCAGTTTCAGCATTTTCGCAAGGTCATCCCCTACCCGGGCGGCGAAGATGCGATCTCCCCTGATATTCTGAAACTGAATAATATTCTCGCGTCTTTTGATTTCCGTAGCATAAAAACTATAATTGAAGAACATGCGCAAAGCCGCAATATTCTGCGGCGCATCACCAGAAATATCGTGGGAAGCCTGGTACATAACGAGCCCGTTTTTAGGCTCATCAAAAGCATGACCATAGATCACCACGCAACCCGGGCCACTGGAAAGCTCCGGAATATCTGGGGTTGTGGTGTCGATAAGTATCTGCCGCGTTTCCTTTCGCCATGCATTGGCTTTCTTCGGATAAAAAATCCGCTCGGAACCATTGATCATCGCCTGATCACTTTTCCCGATATACTGCGCCACAGGATCTGAAGCCAACTGGTTTTGGTAAGGTGGCGTGGCATAACGATGTTCGTAGTACGGGATCAACCCGGTCGTGCGTGCCCCCGCAGCCCCGGCTGATAAAAAATTAAGCTGAATGATCTTTTCCCCGTATCGTCCAGTTCCATGAAGGTTTTCCAGCATACTGCCCGCGTGGCATCCCGCCCAGATCGCACCTTTAAATTTGGTGTTCCAGTAATATAAATTCTGGTGTGAATCAAATTTTGGTTCGGCATGTGGCATTACAAAAATATCGTCACAAATATCCAGTTCTGCAGGTGTCTTCCAATGTTCGGGGCTGTTACCACCGTAAGCTTCGGAAGGAATAGCAGCTGCTTTGAAGAAACTCAGGGCAATACTGCCATTTTGTTTATCGAGCGTCCATTTGGGAACAACCGATAGTTCCGTATAAACAGGCAGACTACGATTTTCGGGCAAATACATCCCCAGAACTCCTTTTGCTTCCCACTTTTCAATCAATTCCCGAACTTTTGGCGTGATATAAGAAACAGGAATAATGAAAGAACCCGAACGGAAATCCTGTCCACCCATACTAAAATCAATACCATCCTTCTTCTTTTCGGGGTTGATCACCCATTTCACTTCTACCTGATTTTCTTTCAGCAACTGGTATAAGAAACCATAAGGTTTGAGTGCGTTCGACTTAGTTTGCGGGGTGACTCCCAGGTTCAATGCGTAGGATCCCGCAGGAATCACTTCTGTTTTGGTTTGGGCCCTGGCCGAAAAGAGGAAGATCAGCAAGATGCTTATGAGTAAAAACGATCGGTTTGGTAGGGCTGGAAACATTTTTCAAGGCTAAAGCTAAGGCTTCTTACAAATTACGCTTTTTAGCCGAATCCTGATTCAAAAAAGGCTGGCGCTTGCATGGAAAAGTCTTCCGAAGGCCTTCTGAAATTCGCCAAAATAATAGTATTTTTGCCGCTCGTAATTCATGGCCATGAAGCATAATCAGAAAGAGATCAACAAAAGAAGAACCTTTGGTATCGTTTCTCACCCAGATGCCGGTAAAACCACGCTTACTGAAAAGCTGCTGCTTTTTGGTGGAGCGATCCAGGAAGCCGGGGCGGTGAAATCTAATAAGATCAAGAAAGGAGCGACCAGTGACTTTATGGAAATTGAACGCCAAAGGGGAATTTCTGTAGCGACTTCGGTGCTGGCTTTTGAATACGAAGGCATCAAGATCAATATCCTGGATACGCCCGGTCACAAAGATTTCGCGGAAGATACTTTTAGAACGCTTACCGCCGTAGACAGCGTGATCGTTGTGGTAGATGTAGCGAAAGGGGTAGAAGAGCAAACTGAAAAACTCGTGGAGGTTTGCCGTATGCGGAATATCCCGATGATCGTTTTCATCAATAAACTGGACCGTGAGGGGAAAGATGCTTTCGAACTGCTGGATGAAATTGAGCAAAAACTGAACTTAACGGTGACCCCGCTTAGTTTTCCTATCGGGATGGGATATGATTTTAAAGGAATCTACAATATTTGGGAAAAGAACGTGAACCTGTTTACGGGTGATCCTCGAAAAGATATTGAAGAAACCATCGAGATCGATGACCTTTCTTCCAGTGAACTAGATGACCTGATTGGTGAAAAATCGGCCGGGACTTTAAGAGATGAACTCGAACTGGCTCAGGGTGTTTATCCGGAATTTGATCGCCAGGCTTATCTCGAAGGCCGCCTGCAACCGGTTTTCTTCGGTTCGGCGCTTAATAATTTCGGGGTACGGGAGCTACTGGATTGCTTTATCAGTATTGCTCCTCCACCAAGACCTAAAGAAAGTGATACCCGACTGGTAAAACCCGATGAAAAAGATTTTACCGGTTTTGTTTTCAAGATCCATGCTAACATGGACCCGAAACACCGGGACAGACTCGCATTCGTAAAGATCGTTTCCGGTAAATTCGAAAGAAACAAGAATTACCTGCACGTTCGAAATGGCAAGAATATGAAGTTTTCTTCACCCAATGCATTTTTTGCTGAAAAGAAAGAGGTAATAGATGTTTCCTGGCCTGGTGATATTGTGGGACTTCACGACACCGGGAATTTTAAAATAGGTGATACGCTTACCGAAGGTGAGCAGCTGATGTATAAAGGAATTCCAAGTTTTTCTCCCGAGCATTTCCGCTATATCAATAACGCCGATCCCATGAAGTCCAAGCAATTGGAAAAAGGAATTGACCAGTTGATGGATGAAGGTGTGGCACAGCTTTTTGTGTTGGAACTGAACGGTCGTAAGATCATCGGGACCGTAGGCGCACTTCAGTTTGAGGTAATTCAGTATCGTCTGGAGCACGAATATGGTGCAAAGTGTACCTATGAGAACCTGAATGTTCACAAAGCTACCTGGGTAGAACCGGAAGATCCGAAGAATGAAGAATTCCAGGATTTTAAAAGAGTGAAATCTAAATTCTTAGCAAAGGATAAATCTGGGCAATTGGTGTTTTTAGCTGATTCACCATTCAGTTTGCAGATGACCCAGCAGAAATATCCTTCTATTAAATTTCATTTTACTTCAGAATTTTAGAAAAGGCCTGAGATTCCGTATTAAAAAAGCGCAATTTTCTCTATTTTCGGGGACAAAGCTTTTTTATGGACCAAATCGATCAGTTTATTGCTGAATTTGCCTCTTTTGTGTGGGGTATTCCTCTTGTTATATTGCTCATTGGCGGCGGGTTATTTTTACTGGTCTACTCCAGGTTTCTTCCTTTTCGATATTTGGGCCATTCCGTAGAAGTGCTTCGAGGTAAATACAACAACCCAAACGATCCTGGTGATATCAATCATTTCCAGGCATTGTCTACTGCCCTTTCCTCGACCGTGGGCATGGGAAATATTGCGGGCGTCGCCGTGGCAATCGCCGTTGGTGGACCTGGGGCGATCTTCTGGCTATGGGTTAGCGCTATTGTAGGAATGGCGACCAAGTTTTTCACCAATACCCTGGCCGTAATGTACCGCGGAAAAGATACTGAAGGCAAGATCCAGGGTGGCGTCATGTATTTTATAGTGGAAGGTCTTGGCAAAAAATGGAAGCCGCTGGCGGCATTTTTTGCCATCGCAGGTTTAGTGGGAGCTTTGCCCGTATTCAATGTCAACCAGCTTACACAGGCCATCAATTTTATACTGTTAGAACCTAATAATATAGAAACCGGATTCACTTCCAGCCTGATAATCGGGATTATCCTTACCCTGATCACAACCATCGTCATCATAGGCGGGTTGGATCGCATCAGCAAAACAGTTTCCAAACTGGTACCGGCGATGGTCGCGCTGTACTTTGTTTCCGTATTGATCATTCTCTTTGTGAATGCCGATGTGGTTTTGCATTATTTCGGCCTTATTTTCACTGATGCTTTTGCCGCGAATAACTATAAAGGTGATCCCTTGCTCGGCGGAATGCTGGGTGGCCTCATCCTTCTCGGGATTCGGCGGGGTGCTTTTTCAAACGAAGCGGGTATCGGGACGGCAACTATGGCCCATGGAGCCAGTAAGACCACCGAGCCGGTTCGGGAAGGTTTAATCGCCATGCTGGGCCCGGCAATCGACACGCTGGTGGTTTGCACCCTCACCGCAATGGCCATTTTAGTAACCGGCGTCTGGCAAACGAGCGACGAAAATGGTGTAAGCCTCACCGCTGCAGCATTTGAACAGTCCATTCCATACATCGGGCAGTACCTTTTGCTATTATGCATCCTGGCATTCAGCATTAGCTCGCTGTTCTCCTATTCTTATTACGGAACGAAATGCCTGTCATTCCTGATAGGTGCCGAAAACAAAAAATATTACAACTACATTTACATTATCAGTATAATTATTGGCGCTACCACCACGCTTAGCTTTATCCTGAATCTCATCGATGGATTTTTCGCGTTAATGGCTATCCCAACCATGATTTCAACGTTGATTATGGCTCCAAGGGTTATGAAAGCGGCACGGATCTATTTTGAGAAATACCTTTAAGAGCAGTAAAAACTATTGATCGCATCAGTCAGTTTCCTAATTTCCTGGGAAGTATGAGCTGCGGAAAGAACGATTTTGCTTAGCAGTGGCGAGTCTGGCAACGGATAATGGAAGTTGGTTGTAATGATTTTTTCCGAATAGAGGTGCCTGGTTAATGCCTCGTCGTCATATGTAAACACCGGATGTTGAGGCATAGAAATCGCTTGAAAATCGGAAACTACCTCCTTCTGAAATTGATCAATATTCTTCCGAAGTATTTTTAATTGCTCCCGGCATAAGATTTCAGATTGCATGAAACCCTGAAGCGCAGCTGGGGACGGCGGACTTCCTCCTCCATAAAAACTGAAATTTCGCAGTGCTTCAATTCTTTCAGAATTTGCAGCAATTATGCCACAGGGTGTAGCCAGCGCTTTTCCCAACGATCCGCAAATGATCAGTTCCCCAGACGAAAATTTTTGAAGAAAATCAGGCAAACCAAATCCATCATCGCCAAGCAGTCCAAGACCATGAGAATCATCTACCACTAAAATGACATTTTTTAGATCTAGTTTGGAAAGCCATGCGAAATCTGGAAAATTGTTCCCATCGAAATCGATACTATCGAGAAATAAAACGCATTTCCGGTTCCCGTTTTTCTCCATTTTTGATTCAAGATGCTGAAAATTCTCAGTTTTCACACTATCCTTCCCGATCAAGGCCGGGTGCGTATGAGGTGCACAAAACTGCGGAATTTGCTGAATACTGAAATACTGCGTGAGCATTTGCCCGGCAAGATAACCAGATGAAACGCAAATAGCCTCTTCAGCCTGAAGCCTGTGGGAAATAAAATTTTCAAATTCCTGAAAAACGGAGAGCTTAATATTCGCCTTCCTGGACGCGCCAAAATTGGTTCCCCATTTCCGTATACCTGAAATGATTTTTTCCTGGAACTCGGTATGATATTGCAGCCCGAGATAAGAGGTGCCTCCAAAATACAGAAATTCACCTTCCTGAGTTTGCAGCTTTGTTCCAGCACCCTGATGAAGTTCGTGATTCATTACAGCAATCTTACACCGCTGCCGGCAACTTCGGGAAAAACGATTTTTCCACCGTCCAGGATCTGAACTCCTGTAGCGATATCTTCCTTCAGGAGCATGGCTCCATCCATATCCACATAATCAAGCTGCGGCAAAAGCTGCGCGATCGCCGAGATGCCAACGCTGCTCTCGGTCATACAACCCACCATAACTTTCAGGTTCAATTCACGAGCTTTTTGGATCATTCGCAACGCCGGAGTGAGTCCGCCGCATTTGGTTAATTTTATATTGATGCCGTCAAAATACCCGGCACATTTGGGCACATCTTCTTCTAAGATGCAACTCTCATCAGCAATTATCGGGAGAGCTGAATGTTCTTTCAGTTTTTTGAGTCCTTCGAGATCTTCCGGTTTTAAGGGTTGTTCCAGGAATTCCACCCCGAGTTCCTTCAGTTTATGAGAAAGCTCAATAGCCTGCTCACTGGTCCAGCCACAATTGGCATCCACACGGAAACGCGCATCGGTTTCCCTACGCAACTGCTCAACGATCTCGAGGTCGCGGTCTGACCCTAGCTTGATCTTATAAATTGGCCAGGGTTGCTCTATCATTTTCTCCACCATTTTTTCAACGGAATCGATCCCAATGGTAAAATTGGTAATCGGGTAATTTTCCGGCGAGGTATTCCAAATGGCATAGAGTGGCTTTTTCAGCAGTTTTCCGTAGAGATCGTGAGCCGCAAGATCCAGCGCACAGATGCTGAAATTAGACAGTTCTTTCCCAACCAGGAAATCGTGGAACTTTTCCGGAGTCTGGAAATCGAAGTGCTCAATCTCCGTACGGATAGTCTCAATTTCAGCCTGCATACTTTCAAAAGTGATCTTGTAATACGGATTGGAGGTCGCTTCGCCGTAACCGGTCTCGCCGTCCTGGCTCAGGCAGGCAATGAGCGTATCCTGCGTGTCGTGCGATTCCCGCGAAATAGTAAAAGTGTGTTTGAGTTGTAACACGTATTTTTTTAGCTCCAGTTTCATATAGTTACTACTGAAAATTTGATAATTGATAGAATGGTTTAAGCCTGACCGGTTGGACCGAAGTTCAATGGCATCGGTGCTTTTTCATAATCCCTGATCTCTCCATGCGCCTGTTCGAATTTCGCCACATTTTCACCAAGAGCTTTCAGAAGGCGTTTCGCGTGTTGAGGGGTAAGAATGATGCGGGATTTCACTTTGCTTTTTGGCCTTCCTGGCATAATATTCACAAAATCGACCACAAATTCGGAAACCGAATGATTGATAATGGCTAAATTGGAATAGGTTCCTTCGGCCACGGCTTCATCCAGTTCTATATTGATCCTTCCCTGCTTATTTTTCTTTTCTTCACTCATAATAATAGTTTTGTTCAAGTTACTTATTAATAATCAAAAGTAGTTTCTCTGTAAAAGATATAATCTGAAACGATTGGTTCAAGGCCCGATTTTCGGAATTCTGAAGCGATCTGCCCGCGATGGTAGGTTGCATGGTTCAGCGTATGAAAAATAATGTCTCCTATAGTCCTTTCATAATAATCACCTTTCGTGTTCTTATAGGCAATGACTTCGTTGAGCTTCCTATCCTTCAGGATTTTCTGTGTTTCGAGATAATTCTGATCTTCCAGTTTCCGTAATTCTTCAGCTTCAAATATTTTCCATACTCCCAGCCTGTTGGGAATGCCTAAAATTCGGGAATTCCAGACGCTGCTGGCATTCAGGATATGAGACAGCAATATTTTAGATTTTTCTGAAAGCCTTTTGGAGTTTTCAGCATCTGAAAAGATTTCGATCAGTTTCAGATTGTAAAAATGGGAATAGTCCAACAGGTTCTGGAAAAACGCCTTCATATTCCAAATATCGGGATAAAAAGAAAAAGGCTCGCAATTGCGAGCCTTTTTTCAGATTATATCAGTAGGAATTAGTTAAAATTCACTTCCTGTTTTCTCTCCAGCATTTCGTCGAATTCTTCTTTAGAACCTACAATAATGCTATCGTATCTTCTCATACCTGTACCTGCAGGAATTTTGTGTCCTACAATTACATTTTCCTTCAATCCTTCAAGCTCATCGATCTTACCGCTAACGGCAGCCTCGTTCAACACCTTCGTAGTTTCTTGGAAGGATGCAGCCGAGATGAACGACTTGGTTTGAAGTGATGCTCTGGTAATACCCTGCAGAACTGGATTCGCTGTTGCTGGAATCACGTCTCTTGCAGTCGCCAGGTTCTTATCTTCTCTTCTCAGAATGGAGTTCTCATCTCTAAGATCTCTAGGAGAAATGATTTGTCCGGCTTTCAGTCTTTCAGAATCACCGGCATCTTCAATCACCTTCATTCCGAATAACTTGTTATTCTCATCGATGAAATCATCTTTGTGAACCAGCTGGTTTTCCAGGAAGATGGTATCTCCCGGATCCACGATCTGTACCTTACGCATCATCTGTCTTACTACAACCTCGAAGTGCTTATCATTAATCTTCACACCCTGAAGTCTATAAACTTCCTGAACCTCGTTCACAAGATACTGTTGTACCGCGTTAGGTCCTTTAATGTTCAGAATATCTTCCGGAGTGATGGAACCATCTGAAAGTGGCATACCAGCTCTCACGTAGTCATTTTCCTGAACCAGGATCTGGTTAGAAAGTTTTACAAGATATTTCTTAATCTCTCCTAGTTTCGATTCTACGATGATCTCGCGATTACCACGCTTGATCTTACCGAATGATACCACACCGTCGATTTCAGAAACAACTGCCGGGTTCGATGGGTTACGTGCTTCGAAAAGTTCGGTTACCCTTGGAAGACCACCGGTAATATCACCCGCTTTAGAGGATTTACGTGGAATCTTCACCAAAATCTTACCTACGCCAATCTTCTCGCCGTTATCTACCATCAGGTGAGCACCTACTGGCAGGTTGTACGAACGGATCACTTCATCTTTCTTACCAAGAATGTGAAGCGTTGGAATCAATTTCTTGTTACGAGATTCAGAAATTACTTTTTCCTGGAATCCTGTTTGCTCATCGATCTCAACCTGGTATGTTATACCTTGTTCCACATTCTCATACTTGATCTTACCAGCAAATTCAGAAATAATCACACCGTTATATGGATCCCAGGTACAGATCACATCGCCTTTCTTCACTTCAGCTCCGTCTTCAATATTGATAGACGCACCGTAAGGGATGTTGTTGTTACTAAGAACCACTCCGGTTTTCTTATCCTTGATCTTCACTTCAGCAGTACGAGAAATCACGATTTCAGAAGTACCTCCATCAGGAGCTTCTCCCTGAACTACTTTCAGATCTTCAATTTCAGCGATACCGTTGAATTTGGCTTCCAGTCGGTTTTCTTCAGAAATGTTACCTGCAATACCTCCCACGTGGAATGTACGCAGTGTAAGCTGTGTTCCAGGCTCACCAATAGACTGAGCGGCCACTACACCTACTGCCTCACCTGTCTGAACCATCTTATTGGTAGCCAGGTTACGACCGTAACACTTGATACAGATACCTTTCTTAGCCTCACAAGTTAATGGAGAGCGTACTTCTACGCTTTCGATTGGCGCTGCATCTATTTTCTTCACAATCTCTTCCGTGATCTCTTCATTAGCCGCAACTAACAATTCTTCAGTTGAAGGATCGTATACATCATTTAAGGAAATACGTCCCAAAATTCTTTCACCAAGAGATTCCACGATCTCTTCGTTTTTCTTCAATGGGCGCACTTCTACTCCACGTAAAGTTCCACAGTCATCTTCATTTACGATCACATCCTGAGAAACATCTACCAGTCGACGGGTTAGGTAACCAGCATCGGCCGTTTTAAGAGCGGTATCGGCAAGACCTTTACGCGCACCGTGAGTAGAGATAAAGTATTCCAAAATCGAAAGACCTTCCTTAAAGTTCGAAAGAATCGGGTTTTCGATAATTTCACCTCCACCGGAATTTGACTTCTTCGGCTTGGCCATCAGACCACGCATACCGGTAAGCTGACGAATCTGCTCTTTACTACCACGGGCTCCGGAATCAAGCATCATATATACCGAGTTGAATCCTTGCTTATCTTCACGAATACGTTTCATCGCCAATTCGGTTAGACCGGCATTGGTAGACGTCCAGATATCAATTACCTGGTTGTAACGCTCGTTGTTGGTAATCAATCCCATATTATAGTTTCCGATGATCGCTTCCACCTGTTCATTGGCCTCGTCGATCATAGATTGTTTCTCTGCAGGAATGATAATATCACCCAGGCTGAAAGAAAGACCTCCACGGAATGCAAAACCATAACCTAGACCCTTGATCTTATCAAGGAAATCTGCAGTTTCTGGCACGCTTGTATTTCTAAGGATCTTACCAATGATCTCACGAAGCGATTTTTTGGTCAGTACCTCGTTGATGAAACCGGCTATTTCAGGCACTGTTTCGTTGAAAAGTACTCTACCAACAGTGGTGTCGATAATCTGGTAAACCAGTTCTCCTTTATCGTTATAATCTTTTGTTCTGATCTTGATACCTGCGTTCAGGTCTACTTTCTTCTGGTTATAAGCAATTACCAGCTCTTCCGCAGAATAGAAAGTCAATCCTTCACCTTTTACTGGTTCCTCATCAGTAGATTTCTTATGCTTGGTCATATAATAAAGACCCAAAACCATATCCTGAGATGGTACTGTAATTGGTGAACCGTTCGCAGGGTTCAGGATGTTATGAGAAGCCAGCATCAATAACTGTGCTTCCAGAATCGCTTCTGGTCCAAGTGGCAAGTGAACCGCCATCTGGTCACCATCGAAATCGGCGTTGAATGCCGTACACGCTAGTGGGTGAAGCTGAATTGCCTTACCTTCAATAAGTTTAGGCTGGAATGCCTGGATTCCCAGACGGTGAAGCGTAGGAGCACGGTTCAATAATACCGGATGACCCTTCAATACGTTCTCCAGAATATCCCAAACTACAGGTTCTTTTTTATCGATAATCTTCTTGGCAGATTTCACGGTCTTCACAATTCCTCTTTCGATCAGTTTTCTGATGATAAAAGGCTTGTAAAGCTCTGCCGCCATATTCTTCGGAAGACCACACTCGTACATCTTCAATTCTGGTCCTACAACGATTACCGAACGTGCCGAATAATCCACACGCTTACCAAGCAGGTTCTGACGGAAACGCCCTTGTTTACCTTTCAATGAATCTGAAAGTGATTTCAACGGACGGTTAGAATCAGTTTTTACTGCTGATGATTTTCTTGTATTATCGAATAAGGAGTCTACAGATTCCTGAAGCATACGTTTTTCGTTACGCAGGATTACTTCAGGAGCTTTGATCTCCATTAAACGCTTCAGACGGTTGTTACGAATAATTACACGACGGTAAAGATCGTTCAAATCTGAAGTTGCGAAACGACCACCATCAAGAGGCACTAACGGTCTCAATTCTGGCGGGATCACAGGAACAACCTTCATGATCATCCACTCCGGAAGGTTCTCGCGGTTTTCATTCGCATCACGGAAAGCTTCCACAACTTGTAGTCTCTTAAGAGCTTCAGTTTTACGTTGTTTGGAAGTTTCGTTATTCGCTTTATGTCTCAATTCATAAGAAAGCTCATCAAGATCGATTCTTTTCAAGATCTCGATAAGACATTCAGCACCCATTTTCGCGATGAATTTATTTGGATCGCTATCTTCTAAATATTGGTTTTCCTGTGGAAGTTCATCTAAAATGTTCAGATATTCTTCTTCCGTTAAGAAATCCATTTTTTTCAACGGCTTTCCTTCTTCATCCTTCGCATTACCTGGCTGGATCACTACATATCTTTCGTAGTAGATGATCATATCCAGTTTCTTGGAAGGAAGTCCTAGCAAATAACCAATTTTGTTAGGAAGAGAACGGAAATACCAGATGTGTGCAACAGGAACAACAAGGTTGATGTGCCCCACGCGGTCTCTACGTACTTTTTTCTCAGTAACTTCAACACCACAGCGGTCACAAACGATCCCCTTGTACCGGATTCTCTTATATTTACCACAAGCACACTCATAATCCTTTACAGGACCAAAAATACGCTCACAAAACAAACCGTCACGCTCAGGCTTGTGCGTACGGTAGTTAATGGTTTCCGGTTTTAGGACTTCACCACGAGATTCTGCGAGGATGGACTCGGGAGAAGCTAAACCGATAGAGATCTGGTTAAACCTCTGCACTGTATTTTTATCATTATTTCTAGCCATAATAAACGCTGCTAATTATTGTGAATATTCCGTTTAATTGGGGCCACTTGCGCAGCCCCGACAAACAGAATGTTATTCTTCAAGTTTAATATCCAATCCGAGTCCTTTCAATTCGTGCATTAACACGTTGAAAGATTCCGGCAATCCTGGTTCCGGCATTGGCTCACCCTTCACGATAGACTCGTAAGTCTTCGCTCTACCGATCACGTCATCAGACTTCACAGTAAGGATTTCTCTAAGCGTACTTGAAGCACCGTATGCCTCAAGAGCCCAAACCTCCATCTCACCAAATCGCTGACCACCAAATTGTGCCTTACCACCAAGCGGCTGCTGGGTAATAAGTGAGTATGGACCAATTGATCTGGCATGCATTTTATCGTCGATCATGTGACCTAGTTTCAACATATAGATCACACCTACAGTTGCTCTTTGGTCAAAACGCTCTCCGGTTCCACCGTCATACAGGTAAGTATGTCCAAATCTTGGAATTCCAGCTTCGTCTGTCAATTCATTGATCTGATCGATCGTAGCTCCATCAAAAATAGGAGTAGCATATTTCTTACCTAATTTCTGACCTGCCCAACCAAGAACGGTTTCATAGATCTGACCGATGTTCATACGTGATGGTACCCCAAGTGGGTTCAACACGATGTCTACCGGAGTTCCATCTTCCAGGAATGGCATATCCTCCTGTCGAACGATACGAGCAACAATACCTTTGTTACCGTGACGTCCCGCCATCTTATCCCCAACTTTCAGCTTACGTTTCTTAGCGATGTAAACTTTAGCCAGTTTCAAGATACCTGAAGGCAGCTCATCTCCTACAGAAATAGTGAACTTCTCTCTTCTCAGGTTACCCTGAAGATCGTTTTCCTTAATTTTGTAATTATGGATAAGATCTGCTACAAGTTCGTTCAGGTGATCATCAGTAGTCCATGTTCCGCTGGTAAGATGCGTATAATCATCTACCGCGTTTAACATTTTCAAGGTATATTTTTTACCTTTTGGAAGTACTTCTTCTCCAAGGTCATTTTGGACACCCTGAGCAGTTTTCCCACCAACAATGGCGAACAACTTCTCTACTAATTCAGACTTAAGAACTGCGAATTTCGCTTCGTATTTCTTCTCAAGTGCTGCAACATCTTCCTTATCCTGAGCTCTCTTGCGCTTATCTTTAATCGCTCTTGCGAACAATTTCTTGTCGATTACAACACCGCTTAATGATGGAGAAGCTTTCAAAGAAGCATCTTTCACATCACCGGCCTTGTCACCAAAGATCGCACGAAGAAGTTTTTCTTCCGGCGTTGGATCGCTTTCTCCTTTTGGAGTGATCTTACCAATAAGAATATCACCAGGCTTCACTTCAGCACCCACGCGAATCATTCCATGCTCGTCAAGATCTTTAGTAGCATCTTCAGAAACGTTTGGAATATCGTTGGTCAATTCTTCATTCCCCAGCTTGGTATCTCTAACTTCCAGCGAATATTCATCAATATGGATAGAGGTGAAAATATCATCTCTTACCACTTTTTCAGAAATTACGATCGCATCCTCAAAGTTATACCCTTTCCAAGGCATGAAAGCCACTTTCATGTTTCTACCAAGCGCCAGCTCCCCTTTTTCGGTTGCATAACCCTGGCAAAGCACCTGTCCTTTAGTAACTCTGTCACCAACGCTAACGATTGGCTTCAGGTTGATACAGGTTCCCTGGTTGGTTTTTCTAAATTTGATCAGATCGTAAGATTTGGAATCAGAATCAAAGCTTACCATACGCTCTTCATCAGTACGATCGTATTTGATAATGATCTTATTGGCATCTACATATTCTACTTCTCCTTCTCCTTCAGCATTGATCAAAACACGAGAATCTGTAGCTACCTGTCTTTCAAGACCAGTTCCCACGATTGGAGAATCTGCTCTTAATAAAGGTACCGCCTGGCGCATCATATTCGATCCCATCAGTGCACGGTTCGCATCATCATGCTCCAGGAATGGAATAAGAGATGCTGAAATGGACGAAATCTGGTTCGGAGCAACGTCAGTATAATGTACTTCTTTTGGATCCACAACCGGGAAGTCACCTTCCATACGTGCAATAACACGATCTGCTTCGATGGTTCCGTCATCTTTTAACGGAATGTTCGCCTGAGCGATCATTTTTCCTTCTTCCTCTTCGGCGCTCAGGTATATAGGTTCTTCGGAAATGTTGATTTTTCCTTCAGAAACTGTACGGTATGGAGTTTCAATGAAGCCCATTCCGTTTACCTTAGCATAAACTGAAAGTGAAGAGATCAAACCAATGTTTGGACCTTCCGGAGTTTCAATAGGGCAAAGTCTTCCGTAGTGCGTATAATGAACGTCACGCACCTCGAAACCTGCTCTTTCTCTTGATAAACCACCTGGCCCTAGTGCAGAAAGACGACGCTTGTGCGTGATCTCTGCCAGCGGGTTGGTCTGGTCCATGAACTGAGACAACTGGTTGGTACCAAAGAAAGAGTTGATCACAGAAGAAAGTGTCTTCGCGTTGATCAAATCAATTGGGGTAAACACCTCGTTGTCACGAACGTTCATTCGCTCACGGATCGTTCTTGCCATACGAGCAAGCCCTACACCAAACTGCTGAGATAATTGCTCTCCTACAGTTCTAACACGACGGTTAGAGAGGTGATCGATATCATCGATTTCCGCTTTAGAGTTGATCAGTTCGATCAAATATTTTACAATAGTGATGATGTCTTCTTTGGTCAGCACCTGCTGAGACATATCAACATCAAGACCTAATTTTTTATTCATTCTGTATCGACCAACTTCACCAAGGCTGTATCGCTGATCAGAGAAGAAAAGCTTGTCTATAATACCACGAGCTGTTTCTTCATCTGGCGGTTCCGCATTACGAAGCTGACGATAGATATGTTCTACCGCTTCTTTTTCAGAGTTGGTAGGATCTTTTTGTAATGTATTGTGAATAATAGCGTAGTCCCCGGTCTGGTTATCTTCCTTATGAAGAAGGATTGTTTTGGTTCCGGTTTCCAGGATCTCGTCGATGTGATCTTTCTCTAATTCTGTATCACGATCCAGTACGATCTCGTTACGCTCAATTGAAACAACCTCTCCTGTATCTTCATCAACAAAATCTTCATACCAGGTGTTCAATACACGGGCGGCTAATTTACGCCCAAGAACTTTTTTAAGTCCTGATTTGGAAACTTTCACTTCTTCAGCAAGATCGAAAATCTCCAAAATATCCTTATCACGCTCAAATCCAATGGCGCGGAAAAGCGTGGTTACAGGTAATTTTTTCTTACGATCGATATAAGCGTACATAACGCTGTTAATATCGGTAGCAAATTCAATCCATGAACCTTTGAAAGGAATTACACGGGCTGAATATAATTTTGTTCCATTAGCATGGAAAGACTGTCCAAAGAATACTCCTGGAGAACGGTGTAACTGAGAAACAACAACGCGCTCTGCCCCATTGATACAAAAAGTACCGCTTGGAGTCATATAAGGGATAGTCCCCAGGTATACGTCCTGTACGATGGTTTCAAAATCTTCGTGCTCAGGGTCTGTACAGTATAGCTTAAGCCTTGCTTTAAGCGGCACACTGTAAGTTAGTCCGCGTTCGATACATTCCTGGATGGAATATCTTGGCGGGTCCACAAAATAATCTAAGAATTCTAGTACAAATTGATTACGGGTGTCCGTAATAGGGAAGTTTTCTAGGAAGGTGTTGTAAAGACCTTCATTTCCCCGTTCTTCTGATTTTGTTTCTAACTGGAAGAAGTCCTGAAACGACTTAATCTGCAGATCCAGAAAATCTGGATAAGCAGGCTTGTTCTTCACAGATGAGAAACTCAATCTTTCAGTTTGCTTTGCTAACATCAATGGACGGAATTATAATAATTTATCAAAAAAAATCGTGCGATACAAACCTTTGGCTCTATATACGCAAAAGGGTTTAGACCTTCAGGAGTACATCCTGAGGCCTAAACCTAAATAATATTGCTTTCGTCAAGCTTATTTAAGCTCAACCTCAGCTCCTGCTTCTTCTAATTGCTTTTTAAGAGCTTCAGCTTCATCTTTAGCAACTCCTTCCTTAACTGGCTTAGGAGCACCATCAACTAGTTCTTTAGCATCTTTAAGACCTAGACCTGTAAGTTCTTTTACAAGTTTAACTACTGCCAATTTAGATCCACCTGGAGCTTTAAGAATTACGTCGAATTCAGTTTGCTCTTCAGCTTCTTCACCACCACCAGCAGCAGCACCACCAGCAACAGCTACTGCAGCAGCAGCAGGCTCGATACCATATTCTTCTTTTAAAATATCAGCTAACTCGTTTACTTCTTTTACAGTAAGGTTAACCAACTGTTCTGCGAAATCTTTTAAATCTGCCATTTTCTATCGTTTTTAAAAAGTTCTTTAAAATTTATATTTGTTAAAAAGTGCGTACTAAATTATCCTTCTTTTTCTGAAAGGGTCTTAAGAATTCCTGCCAGTTTACCGCCACCAGATTTAAGGGCAGAAACCACATTCTTAGCAGGAGACTGAAGAAGTCCAACGATATCTCCAATAACTTCTTCTTTAGACTTGATGTTTACAAGTGTATCTAGATAGTTATCTCCAACATAGATCGCTTCTTCTACAAAAGCTCCTTTCAATAAAGGTTTTTCAGATTTTTTTCTGAATTCCTTGATCACTTTCGCCGGAGCGTTTCCGGTTTCTGAAAGCATGATCGAGGTATTGCCTTTTAAAACCGTTGGAAGTTCCCCGAAATCTTTTTCAGTTGCTTCCATCGCCTTAGCTAGCAATGTATTTTTAACTACCGACAATTTTACGTTTGCTTTAAAACAAGCACGACGCAAGTTTGACGTACTTCCGGCATCAAGACCAGAAATGTCAGCTAAATAGATAGTATTGGTTTCAGCTAACTGGGCAGTTAAATCTTCTATTACTCTTGATTTTTCTTCTCTTGTCATAATACCTAATTATTGCTCAGTAAACCTTTTAGTATCTATTTCTACACTCGGGCTCATGGTGCTGGAAATATGAATACTCTTCATATACACACCTTTAGCTGCCTGAGGCTTCAATTTTACTAGCGTAGTTAATAATTCTCTCGCGTTACCTGCGATCTTCTCAGCATCAAAAGATACTTTCCCGATAGCAGCGTGAACAATTCCGGTTTTGTCAACCTTGAAATCGATCTTACCAGCTTTCACATCAGAAACCGCTTTAGCGATATCCATAGTTACTGTTCCGGTCTTTGGGTTTGGCATCAAACCTCTTGGCCCAAGAACACGTCCTAGTGGTCCAAGTTTACCCATAACGCTAGGCATGGTGATGATCACATCCACATCTGTCCAACCTCCTTTGATCTTATCAAGATATTCATCTAAACCAACGAAATCTGCACCAGCGTCTTTAGCTTCCTGCTCCTTATCTGGAGTTACCAAAGCCAAAACTTTTACATCCTTACCAGTACCGTGTGGAAGTGTTACAACACCTCTCACCATTTGATTCGCTTTTCTTGGATCTACATTCAATCGAACCGCCAAATCCACAGAAGCGTCAAAATTTGCGTTGGTAACGTCTTTTATTAAAGCAGAAGCTTCAGCAACCGTATAAGTTTTACCTTTTTCGATCTTAGATTGAGCTTCCTTTTGCTTTTTAGTCAATTTTGCCATTTTCTAATTTCTTTTTGGATTAAAACGGTGCTTCACCTTTTACAGTAATTCCCATTGAACGAGCTGTTCCAGCAACCATTTTCATAGCAGATTCGATAGTGAAGGCATTTAAATCCTGCATTTTATCTTCTGCGATGGTTTTAACCTGATCCCAAGAAACGCTTGCTACTTTCTTTCTGTTCGGCTCACCTGAACCTTTTTTAGTTTTAGCTGCTTCCATCAATTGTACTGCTGCAGGTGGAGTCTTGATTACGAAATCAAAAGACTTATCTGAAAATACAGTAATCACAACTGGCAGTACCTTTCCGGCCTTATCCTGAGTACGACCATTGAATTGCTTACAGAATTCCATGATATTTACCCCGGCAGCACCCAAAGCAGGTCCAACTGGTGGTGATGGGTTAGCAGCACCTCCGCGAACTTGTAGTTTTACAACTTTACTTACTTCTTTTGCCATTTTTCAAATTTTTAAGTGATAGTTTATCGAGTGGAAGCTTAAAAAACTATCAAAAAATATGTAACAGTTATCTTTATACTTTTTCTACTTGCATATAGCTTAATTCCAATGGTGTCTTTCTTCCGAAGATCTTCACCATTACTTCCAGCTTACGCTTTTCTTCATTGATCTTTTCTACAGTACCATTGAAACCGTTAAAAGGTCCATCAATCACCTTAATGGTCTCACCAATAGTAAACGGAATTGCCACATTATCAGTCTTCACAGATAGCTCATCTACCTTACCTAACATCCTATTTACTTCAGATTTCCTAAGCGGCACAGGATCTCCTCCTTTTGTCTCACCCAGAAAACCAATCACTCCATTGATCCCTTTGATAATATGAGGAATTTCCCCTCCTAAATTCGCCTGAACCATCACATAGCCAGGAAAATACACACGCTCTTTATTTACTTTTTTCCCATTTCTGATCTGGATCACCTTCTCAGTAGGAACCAGTACCTGATCTACATAATCTTCCAGGCCCTGGTGAGCGATTTCTTTTTCTATATAATCTTTTACCTTATTTTCTTGTCCACTAACGGCACGAACCACATACCATTTTTTATCCTTAGCTTCTGCCATTGTCTACCAATTATGATTTAACCCATTCGAAGTACAACTCGATAACTCTGCTAAAAACAGTATCTACACCCCAAATGGCTAATGAAAAAATAACTGAAAAAACCACAACCAACACGGTTAGCTTCTGTGCTTCTGTCCAGGTTGGCCAGGTAACATGGTTTTTTAACTCGTTATATGATTCTGATATGTAATTAACAAATCCTGCCATTGTATAATTTATTTGCACGGGTTGAGAGGCTCGAACTCCCGACACCTGGTTTTGGAGACCAGTGCTCTACCAACTGAGCTAAACCCGTAAATATAAGTGAAAGGTATCCTGCTCTTCACAGGATACCTTTATATATCAGCTTAATTCTTAGTCTAGAATCTCAGTTACCTGACCAGCTCCTACAGTTCTACCACCTTCACGGACAGCGAAACGTAGACCAACATTCATTGCGATTGGCTGGATAAGCTCTACAGTAATAGTAAGGTTATCACCAGGCATTACCATTTCAACTCCATCAGGAAGACTGATAGTTCCAGTCACGTCAGTTGTACGAACGTAGAACTGAGGACGGTAGTTGTTGTGGAATGGAGTGTGACGTCCACCTTCTTCTTTTTTAAGGATATAAACCTCTGCTTTGAATTTAGCGTGAGGAGTTACAGATCCTGGCTTAGTGATTACCATACCACGAGAGATCTGAGTTTTCTCAATACCTCTTAGAAGGATACCCACGTTATCACCAGCTTCACCTCTATCAAGGATCTTACGGAACATCTCAACTCCAGTAATAGTAGAAGTTAGTTTTCCAGCACCCATACCAATGATCTCTACAGGATCTCCGGTGTTAGCAACACCAGTTTCGATACGTCCAGTTGCAACAGTACCACGACCAGTAATAGAGAATACATCTTCGATAGGCATCAAGAAAGGCTTATCCACATCACGCTCAGGAAGCTCAATCCAGTTATCAACAGCCTCCATAAGATCAAGTACAGTCTTAGACCATTTCTCATCTCCTTCAAGAGCACCTAGAGCAGAACCTGAAATTACAGGACCGTTATCTCCATCATACTCGTAGAAAGAAAGAAGATCTCTAACTTCCATTTCAACTAGCTCAAGAAGCTCTTCATCATCAACAAGGTCAACTTTGTTCAAGAACACAACGATTCTTGGAATACCTACCTGACGTCCAAGAAGGATGTGCTCACGAGTTTGTGGCATAGGACCATCAGTCGCAGCAACAACAAGAATAGCACCGTCCATCTGAGCAGCACCAGTTACCATGTTCTTAACGTAATCGGCGTGACCTGGACAGTCAACGTGAGCATAGTGACGATTAGCAGTTGAGTACTCTACGTGAGAAGAGTTGATAGTAATACCTCTACTTTTTTCTTCAGGAGCGTTGTCGATCTGATCGAAAGCGCGAGCTTCTGAATAACCAGCATCAGCCATTACTTTTGTAATCGCTGCAGTTAAAGTAGTTTTTCCGTGATCTACGTGTCCAATAGTACCGATATTTAAGTGCGGTTTGGAACGATCATAAGTTTCCTTTGCCATAATTAATACTTATTTAATCTTAGTTATATATTAGTGTTCAATTTCTATACTATACTTAGAGCCAACGACGGGAATTGAACCCGTGACCTCTTCCTTACCAAGGAAACGCTCTACCCCTGAGCTACGTCGGCCTTACAACCAATTGTTTTTAAACAACAATATCCATAAACCAGTGGCTTACGGAAATTGATCAAGATTGAGGTATCCGGCGCCTCACTCTTTCGAGATCATTATTAAAGAGAGAAAGATAAAGGAAGAAAACCTTTAATTTCGCCTCTGGGCGACGGAAAGAAATCCTGATTCAGTTTTAAAATCTAGAGCGGGAGACCGGGTTCGAACCGGCGACATTCAGCTTGGAAGGCTGACGCTCTACCAACTGAGCTACTCCCGCCTGTTATTTCAAAATCTCTTCTGAAAAACTTTTTGTGGGGAGAGCAGGATTCGAACCTGCGAAGTTAAAAAACAACAGATTTACAGTCTGTCCTCGTTGGCCGCTTGAGTATCTCCCCAATAATTTACCACTATTTCATAGAACCGTAGCTTTTCAGCTAAGCTCCGGATGTTTGGAAAACGGCTGCAAATTAAAGCAATTTCCAAGTAGCATCCAAAGCATTTTTAGAGATTTATTTAACTTAATTTTTAAACTTTTAAAGTTCAGAGCTTTACCTCTAAAAAAATCTTCAAAACCTCTATTTTCAGTATTTCAAGAGCCGATGGAGGGACTCGAACCCACGACCTGCTGATTACAAATCAGCTGCTCTAGCCAGCTGAGCTACATCGGCTTTTTACGCTACTTTTTCAGCATAAAAAAGTCCGCTATTTCTAACGGACTGCAAATGTATATAAATTATTTCTTTATCGAAAAATAATTCTTAAAAAATTTATCAGGCATGCGTACTCAATTTTTCCTTTCGTTTGATGAGCTGTCGCTGCAGGGAGTTAACACACTCATCCACGCACTCTTCAAACTTTTTACAGGTTTTCTTTACCATCAGATCCCCGCCAGGAATGCTCAGTAGGATTTCAGTAATCTTGTTCTCTTTGGCACTGGTATTTTGAACTTTGAGATAAACATCAGCAAAAATAACCTTGTCGTAGAAATGCTCCAGTTTATCGAGTTTCTTTTGTGTAAAGTCAATCAGTTTTTGGTCAGCATTGAAATTTACAGATTGCACGTTCACTTTCATGTCCAGTAGAATTAAATTAAACATTAGGTTTGTTAGTTCTTATTGTTCCTGGGATGCGCAGCTTCATGAATTTTGCTCAACTCGGCGATGCTGTTGTGAGTGTAGATTTGAGTCGCCGCCAGGCTGGAATGACCCAGCAGCTCTTTCACCGCGTTGAGATTGGCTCCCTGGTTCAATAAATGCGTGGCAAATGAATGCCGCAGGATATGCGGACTCTTCTTCAGTTTACCAGACACCTTACTAAAATAACTATTAATAATTCTATAAACAAGGCTTTCGTATATTTTCGCGCCCTTTTCCGTTAAAAAAAGGTAGCCGTCACTCTGGCTATTTTCAACCTCTTTGCGGGCATCCAAGTATTTCTGTGCGCTTGGCGTGAGGGATTTCAGCAGCGGTATATAGCGTTCTTTATTTCGCTTTCCAAGCACTTTAATAGTTTCAGCTGTCAGGTCCAGATTGGCCAGTTTCAAATTGATAAGTTCTGCACGACGCATTCCTGTTGAATACAATAGCTCAATTAGAAAACGGTCACGAAGCCCACTGAAACTGTCCTCCTCCAACAATTCCATCACCTCTACCACTTCATCCTGCGAGAAAGGAACCTGAATTTTTCGCGAAGTTTTAAGAGCTTTGTGTTTCGCCATCGGAGAATACTCTAAATTCCCTGTTTTCAACTGGAATTTATAAAAAGCCTTCAAAGATGATAGCTTCCTGTTGATGCTTCGGTTTGAAATGTTTCTTTCTGAAAGGGAAACGATCCAGCTGCGAATCTGCGGATAACTTACCTGTAACAGTTCTTCCTGTTCATATTCTGAAATAATGAATTGCTGAAATTCTTCCAGGTCCCTGGAATAGGCCTGAATGGTATGCCGGGAATAATTCTTTTCTACAGAAAGGTAATCGATGAATTCAGAAAAAAGCATAAAGAAACTGTTGTCACCCAAAGTTAATAAACTTTGAGTAGCAACAGTCCTTTGATGTCATCTGATTACTTAGTTGACCAGATAGTATAGGATTTCGCCGGGACTTCCAGCTTAACCCAACCATCTCCTTGTGTGATTGGTTCCCAGCCAGAATTACCTGTATAATCCTTAATTACCTGCCCATACCAATTTGTTGAAACCCAACGTTCCTGCCTTGAGCTACTATTATTAATATATACGATTAAACCTGGTGCTCCATTCCTTTTAGCAATATACTCATCATTATCGGCATGCAAGATACTGGTAGAGCCACCAGCTTTATTATTATGAATCCAGATCAGGTTATTTAATTTGTCTTTATCAAGCCATTCCTCATAATCTTGATAAAAAACGGTTGGATATCCTTCGTGGGTCATAATATAGGCATATGCCAGCATTTTTCCATTATAGATCTCGTCTGTATCATGATTTGCCACAAAGGTTACAGCCCGCATAGGACTTCTCTTCCACAGCATGTCTTCCTGAAGCTTTGTAAGATCGTTTCCTTCAAAAGCATCTCTCATTCTATAATAACAGGCGAAATCAAAAGCGGAAGCCCCAGAGTTATTAACCCACCATTCTAAGGTGGCAGCATTTCCGTCCCAGTATTCTCCAACAGCGAAGCCACCTACTTCCGATATCCAGGAATTAACCACCCACGGTGAAAACCCTTTGACATAATCAAAGCGCCAGCCATCAAATCCCATAGTATTCTTATAATATTTGGCTACGGAATTTGACTTATTCCACAGCCAGTCCTGAACGTAGGTTTTATCATGACACAAATCGGGAAATCCGCCAAATGCTCCTGAATCATTGCTGTGATAGTCATTTGGATGAAAATCAGTAGCAGAGCGATAGAACATACCGGAAGCCGGATCATAATCGGTATACGTGCTTCCGCCGGTGTAAGGATTATTTTCAGAAGCTCCTCCACTATTATGATTGATCACAATATCTGCAATCACACTTAGGTTATTAGCATGAGCAATGCTTATAAGCGATTGTAGCTCCGATTTGGATCCAAACCGGGTCTCCGTTGAACCCATTTGATTATAATTTCCAAAATCGAAATAATCAAAAGGATCATACCCCATAGAGAAAGCACCATTTTGTGCCTTTGAAGCAGGAGGCAGCCAGATCGCATCAATACCGGCACTACTCCAGGCAGGTAATTTGGCCTTTACAGTGTTCCACCAGTTCCCACCGGCAGGAACATCCCAGTAAAAGGCCTGCATCATCACTTTTGATCCAACCGCGGCTTTCCCAGGCTGGCTTTTTGAAACTTTGGACTCGGGCAAATTGGCGAGTTCAGACTCAGAAGGTGTTTTTAATTCTTCCTTTTGGCAAGCACTAAGCAGTACAATAAACAAAAGGATTAAAAGGTGTTTAGGTTTATTCATAATAATTTGATTTGGTTTCCCATCAAATTATGAATATTTCGTAATTCTAGCAGTACAAATTTAAGAATAAGATAAACGAAAACGATTTCGTGTTTATAACTTTTAGAAATATTAAAAATAGAGCATAAAAAAAGCCATCAAAAATTGATGGCTTATAATTCATAACTTACAGCTACTAGATATCTTCCTGATCTCTAAGATGCTGAATATATTGCGCTTTTTGAATCTGAGATCTTCTCTCTACAGATGGTTTTGTAAAATGCTGACGATCTCTAAGCTGACGCATAGTTCCGGTTTTATCGAACTTACGCTTGAAACGCTTTAGCGCTCTATCTATATTTTCTCCGTCTTTAACTGGTATAATTAACATAGTGTCATCACCTCCTTTCTTTTGGAATCGGCTGCAAAGATAATTCAAATCTTACCTTTGGCAAGAAAAAGAATTCTTTTTTTTTAGCTTTTCTTCTTTTTAGGCGTTTTTCAGATTATACAGCAAATTATTTAGCAGCGGGCTTGTACTCCTTTTTATCAATTACCATTTTGGCGAATGGAAAACCATTTTCGCCAAAATTATTTTGCAGCGGGCTTGTACTCCTTTTTTATCAATTACCATTTTGGCGAATGGAAAACCATTTTCGCCAAAATTATTTTGCAGCGGGCTTATACTCCTTTTTATCTATCACCATTTTGGCGAATGAAAAACCATTTTCGCCAAAATTATTTCGCAGCGGGCTTATACTCCTTTTTATCAATTACCATTTTGGCGAATGGAAAACCATTTTCGCCAAAATTATTTCGCAGCGGGCTTATACTCCTTTTTATCTATCACCATTTTGGCGATAATTTCTTTCAAAATTTCAGAAGTACCGCCTCCAATTGGCCCGAGCCTGCTATCCCTGAACATTCTTGCCATCGGGTAATCTTCCATATATCCGTAACCCCCAAGCAGCTGCAAACATTTGTAGATCACTTCATCAGCAATCTTGGTTGCCAAAAGTTTGGACATGCTGGCCTCTTTTACAACATATTCACCGTCATTTAATCGCTGTACGATCGAATAATTAAATTCCTTTACCATTTCGATCTCACTAGCCATCTCGGCAACGCTATGTCTCAAAGCCTGAAACTTGTCCAGACTTTTTCCGAAGGCCTCGCGTTCCTTCATATATCCCAGGGCGTACTCTAAAGCATATTCTGCTCTGGCATGAGCATTTACTCCCATGATTAGGCGCTCTAGGGCAAAATGCTGCATGATATAATTAAAACCTTTCCCTTCTTCTCCCATCAGGTATGCTGCAGGCACTTTTACGTTATCAAAGGCAAGTTCCGCAGTATCAGAAGCCCTCCATCCAAGCTTATTTAATTTATTTGCTGAAATTCCACCAAATTCCTTATCAACCAGAAAAATGCTCATTCCTTTATTACCTTTTTCAGGATCTGTCTTGGCAGCCACAACATAGAAATCGGCATACACGCCATTGGTAATAAAAGTTTTGGAACCGTTCAAAATATAATGATCTCCATCTTTGATAGCGGTGGTTTTCATCCCGGCCACATCAGACCCGCCAAAGGGCTCAGAAATACATAAACAGCCAATTTTAGACCCTTCAATTGCCGGACTAAGATATTTCTCCTTCAAATCATCGCTGGCTTCAGCTTTCAGGTGAGTCATGGCAAGGTAAGCATGTGCCCACATTGCCGCTGCAAATCCGCCGGAGTTGATCTTTTGTAATTCTTCCAGAAAAATGGTGGTATAGAAAAGATCAAGATCCATCCCTCCAAATTTCTCTGGCTGGTACAGGCCAAAATAGCCCATTTCTCCAAATTTCTCCCAGATGAATCGCTCAATGGTTCCCTCATTTTCCCATTTTTCAATATGCGGAACCACTTCTTTTTGTAAAAAATCTTTAAAACTCTTCCGGAAAAGCTCGTGCTCTTCAGTAAAATATCTGCTCATCAATGTTTTGTTTGCTAATTAAAACAGAATTCGTCCTGTATTATTCTGAATAATGACCAAATTCTAACAGAAATTAGTCTTTGGCCAAATATAATTTAATTCTGTCGATTTTTTCGGAAGGAAAGCCCGGGATTTTTGTCAGTTCTTCAATACTGGAGATACCTTCGTGCAGTTTGCGGTAATTGATGATCTCTCGAGCCAGTTTCTCATCAATATAAGGTATACTGAGTAGATCGTCCAAACCGGCCGTATCCAGATCTACCAGTTCAAATGCCGGCATCGTCTTCACCTGAAACCGGGAAGTGATCTTCTGAACGACTTCCGGCTGAAGGCCGTAGACATCATTTAGCTGGATAGCTGAACGAAAACCACCTATACGGTACCGGTATTTGACAATTCTTTCAGAAAGCACCTTCCCTATTCCCTGCACCACCTGTAGATCTTCCGCGGTAGCCGAATTCAGGTCCACAAGTTCCACTGTCGAGGCCGCACTTTTTTCAGAAGCTGAAGCTGAAAACTTTCGAGAGGTTTTAGTTGTAACCCAATCAGGAAAACGCAAATAAGGCCTGATCTTTTGAAAACTGGAATCTTCCAGCCCGGCTACCTGTTGAAATTCTTCTGCGGAATTGATCCATTTCCCGGTTTGGCGAAAGGTTTTTACCCGATCGATTTCCTCCAGGCTCATGCCCAGCTCATAACCTTTAAAATCAGTAAGGTAATTGGGATTAAAAGGAAAGATGGTATCCTTCCGGAAATTCTGCCTGGCCTCTTTGAGAGAGTCAAGCTTTTGCTGGTAAGCAATAATTTCGGGAGTTTCTGTAGGAATTTCTTCCGAAGACCAGGGAAAAAAACTAAAGAAAAGAATCGCTACCTGCAGCAAAACGATCAATCCGACTAAAATGAAAATCCCATTTCGCTGACCTTTAGTGAGAGCAAAATGGGATCTCCAATTCATATTTTGAGTAGTTTACAACTTATTATAGTCGGTCGCTCCCTCTTCGAGCGCCTCCTCTTTCTTGTTGATCGCATTCATATATTTTCTCAGCTCCTTCTTAATAACCGGAGTTAGTAAGATCACCCCTATGATATTAGGAACCACCATCGCGAAGATCATCGCATCGGAGAAGTTGATTACTGAACCCAGGCTGATAGACGCACCAACCACTACGAAAATCAGGAACAAGATTTTATAAACAAGATCAGTCACTTTTCCTTTTCCGAAAAGGTATTTCCAACCCTGCATTCCATAGTAAGACCAGGAGATCATGGTTGAAAAGGCAAATAGGATCACCGCGATTGTCAAAACGATAGAGAAATGAGGAATTACCGTATCAAAAGCAGTGGCGGTAAGCTCCACCCCTTCGGTAATCTCATTTCCGTATTCCAGAAATCCTTCATGGAAGTTGGTAATAACAATAACCAGCGCAGTCATGGTACAAATCACAACAGTGTCAACAAATGGCTCTAATAGCGCAACGATCCCTTCACTCGCAGGATATTTTGTACGTACCGCGGAGTGGGCAATTGCAGCAGATCCAACTCCAGCTTCGTTAGAGAAGGCACCTCTACGAATACCCTGAATCATTACACCCACAAGACCACCGGCAATTCCAAGGCCTGAGAAAGCACCTTCGAAAATCAAACCGAAAGCATCATCAATATACATCCAGTTGGCACCAAGAATGATCAAGGCAGCCAGTACGTAGATCCCTGCCATGAAAGGAACGATCTTTTCTGTAACTGAAGCAATTCTTTTAATCCCACCAATGATCACAACAGCAACAAGAATTGCCATCACGATACCGAAGTAAAAACCGGCATTTCCGCCTTCAAGGTTTAGTAATTGGGTAAACTGTGCAGCAGCCTGATTGGCCTGGAACATATTTCCACCACCAAATGAACCACCAATCACGAAAATAGAGAAAACTACAGCCAGTACTTTACCAAGACCTGCCATATTCTTTTCACCAAGACCTTTTTTAAGGTAATACATTGGGCCACCGTATACAGTTCCGTCAGGACCTACATCGCGATATTTTACACCCAGCGTACATTCAGCAAATTTTGACGCCATTCCAAGTAGGCCGGCAACCACCATCCAGAACGTAGCCCCTGGACCACCAATAGATAATGCTACTGCCACACCGGCAATGTTACCCAAACCTACCGTAGCAGAAAGGGCCGCTGTTAATGCCTGAAAGTGAGAAACCTCACCATCGGCACTATCATCACGAATGGTTTCTATAATATTTTCTCCTTCATTGGGAGTAGGATCGGCGTAAAGCGTATCAGCGCCGTGTTTTTCGATATCTTCATATTTACCCTGCACTACTTTTATAGCCGTCCAGAATCCGGTAAAATTGATCAGTTTAAAATAAATCGTGAAGTATAATGCGCCTCCTACTAAAACAATAAGCACCCATGGGATCTGGAAAGATTCGCTGAATGGAATTTCGTAGAAAATGAAATCTACGAACCAGCTTGTATAATTTGAAAAAATCGTGTCGATCTTCTCAGAGATTGTTGCTTCATCAGCCGATTGTGCAAAGGTTAGTAAGGGTAAGAACAATCCAATAATTGAAAACAATTTTTCTTTGGAAATAATCTTCTGCATCTGTTTGTTTTGTTTTGATTTTTAAGACCCGGCAATATGCAAAAAAACTTAAGGTTTTCAAAAAAGAAATTGCATTTCCTTAAGAAAATCTTAATACGGATTTATAGGGCTTTTCAAAAAGATTTAGGGATAAACCAGTAATATTTCCGAAAATTAAGAAAAACCTTCAGTTTACAGGTCAAATACGGAGGTTCTTTTGGTATATACTAAATCCTTTAATTTAAGCCAGAAAGCCAGGATAAGGTACATGATAAAACCGGCTCCCATGGTAAAAAACGACGCGTAGATAAAAAACAATCGTACGCTTTTCGCCCTCATTCCCAGCTTATCAGCCAATCTCGAGGACACATAGAAACCATGACGTTCCAGGTAATAGCGAATATTATGAATTGCCGAAGCCATAGTACAAATTTAATGATATTCCCGTGAACGCATTAACAATTTATTCCCAAGCGCACACTTCAAACACCTGTTTTGGTCGCAATAATGCTTTTTTAATTGAATGACCGCCTGTGAATGAGTCGCATTCTTTACCGTTCCCGGTCGAAGATTTTCAAAGTTCTCCACGATGCTGTTCTTTTCCTTCGGTAGTTGCGCCAGAATGGATAATATAAGATCAGCCTGTTCTTCTCCCCGGTATTTTGACCAGGCAAATTGGAAAGGCAAGAAAAGATTCAAAACCAGCAGGTTTTTAAAATCCCGACTGAGTTTTTTATTTTTTGATCGATGGCTAGTTCCGAAGGAGTAATGTTGCTGCCAGTATTCCGGCAGTGATAAATCTAATAACTCATAGTATTCTGAAAGCCCTTCAGCTTTCAATACTCCGGAAAATAGCTGCGTGTTTTCTGAATAAAGCGCGGCGATCTGAGCCAGCCTGATCGTGGGAAAATTATCTGGTCGCAACCGGAAAAATACCGGTTTTTGAATCGTTTCTTCTGAAAACTGAAATTTATGTTTCAGAAATTCAAAGCGCTGCTGAAGACTTTCCGCATAACAATCCTTTGGATTTTCCAGCAATCCCGACATTCCCAGAAGAAAAGATTCCAGATCATCCTGATTTGCAGCAATCTTCCTTATAGTAGTAAAAGGAACCTGATTCGCAATACTCTGAAATGCCTCTCCGTTGACATTCAAACCGAAAGCTTTCAAAAGGTATTGGAAGAAAACTGCATCCCAATTACCAGACTGTTTGCGCAAATTTCTTTCGATCCCTGCCGAATGGTCTTCCAGTCGTTCAAAATAAACCCGCTCCAGCCAGTGTTCCAATTCAAAATCTGAAAAACCCGAAAAATCATTTTCGCAATTGATAAACCGGTGCGGCGTTTCCAGCAAGTTGGCATAATTTTCCAGAATTTCAGGAACAACCAGGTTTTTCAATTCTAAAACAGGAATTATAGACTGGTCTTTCCGAAACACGTCACAATCATGCTCCCAGACTACATGCAGGATCACATTGTCATAAGCCGAATCCTGTTCATGAAAATGCTCATACCAATGCGAAGATTTCAGGTGCATTTCCACATTACCGGCCCAAAGTTGACCGGCAATTTCCAGCCTGGCGTTAAAAAAATCGGGACCTGAAAGTTCATTTCTGTATCCTGTATGCTCAATGCGTAATTCCTCTCCTGAAGCTGTTCTAAGCTCGGTATTCGCAAATTTCTGAAAGCCCCAGAGATAATAAAGAAAATCTTCCGGCATAGCTCAAATGTATCAAAATAAACAGCTGAAAATGCGGGAGATATAGAATTATTTCGGTAATTTCTCGGCTACCTGATTGGCGAATAAATCTACCCATTGGCTATACATAAGACCGCTGGGGTGAAGGCCATCTGGCGCGACCAGGTCTGGATTGTTCTGAGCTTCCTGGGAGATCGGGGTAATATTGAAATATTCCACACCAAACTCTTCAGCAACTCTTTTAAAAACGGCATTGAATTCCTCCAGTTCGGCACTGATCTCTTCCTGGTGTGCAGACCCAAAAGGCGTATAGCCATAATCGGGGATGCTCACTGCGAAAACGCCGGCTTCCATTCTCTTGGAATGATTGATCGCCTTCCGGAAAACCTGACGCAGTTCTTCTTCATATTCTGTGATGGAGCGCCCCTGATACTGGTTATTTACACCAATTAAAACGGAAACCAGGTCAAAATCACGTTGTACATCCAGTTCATTTTCGATACCATTCAGTAAATTCCGGGTGGTCCAACCGGTTTTGGCAATGATCTTTGGTGCCGCCATATTGAAATTCTGCTGGCGCAAACGCGCTGCCAGCTGTACCGGCCACCTTTCAGAAGGCTCCACACTTTCCCCAATGGTGTAACTATCGCCAAGAGCGAGATAGCTGAATTTAGGATCTTCCACGGTGTTATCTGGCGGAGTCGTGTTGGAGGTGGAACTGCACGAAAGGCTTATAGAAAGTAAAACCAAGAGGTATAGATGCTTCATAATCAAAATTTGTACTGAAATGTAGCTTTTTTAAACCTCCTGGAAAACCTTTCCGAGCACTTTAGATTTTAATTAGCATTAGCGGCTACTCGATATACCCCATTTTTTTCATCCACTCGTCGTTATACATCTTGCCCACATATCTGCTCCCGTGATCATGAAACAGGACGACTACCACATCATCTTTGGTAAAATGTTCTTTTAACTGAAGAATCCCTTTTGCGGCCGCACCTGCGCTATTTCCTAAAAAGAAACCCTCTTCTTTTGCCAGTTTCTGAGTGTAGATAGCTGCATCTTTATCAGTCACTTTGGTAAAACCATCAATAATACTGAAGTCTACATTCTTCGGAAGGATGTCTTCTCCAATTCCTTCGGTAACGTAAGGATAGATTTCCTTCTCATCGAAAATTCCAGTTTCATGGTATTTCTTAAAAACAGAACCGTAAGTATCGATTCCCCAAACCTTGATTTTCGGGTTCTTTTCCTTCAGGTACCTACCAACTCCTGAAATAGTTCCGCCGGTGCCCACCCCTACCACGAAATGGGTGATTTTTCCATCGGTTTGTTCCCAGATTTCCGGTCCGGTGGTTTCGTAGTGCGCCTGGGAATTTGATAAATTATCATATTGATTCACGTACCACGAGTTAGGGGTTTCCTCAGCCAGCCTTTTCGAAGTGGAATAATAACTTTGAGGATCATCTGGCGCCACATCAGTTGGACAAACGATCACCTCGCTTCCAACTGCCTTCAGAATATCCATTTTCTCCTTACTCTGCTTGTCACTCATCACACAAATCATCTTGTATCCCTTGACGATTGCAACGAGCGCCAGGCCCATCCCGGTATTCCCTGAAGTTCCCTCGATAATGGTTCCGCCGGGCTTCAAGAGGCCATTCTTTTCAGCATCTTCCACCATTTTCAATGCCATCCGGTCTTTAACCGAATTACCCGGGTTGAAAGTTTCATATTTTGCCAGTACCAGCGCCTCTATTTCACGGGTCACGGTATTCATTTTCACCAATGGCGTTTGACCAATGGTGCCTAATATATTTTCTGCGTAGTTCATTAGATGTTTTTGAGAATGTAAAGGTAAAAAATATCAATTTCCTCTTACCGGGTTTACAAATTCCGGTTTAATCGAACTTGATTGCCTTCACCGGAGAAATTCGGGAAATGATGATGGAAGGTACCAGCAACATTAGCATACAAAGCAGTAAAGTCCCGATGTTTACGAACAGAATATAGTCCCAGTTCAGGTAAATTGGCACTTCGGTCACGTAATAGGTTCGCGGATCCAGCGGTACGAGCTTGAAATACTTCTGAGCCAGTAATAACCCGAGACCAATCAGGTTCCCCCAAAAAAGGCCCAGAATTATCAAATAGCCTGCGTTAAATAAGAATATTTTCCGAATACTCCAGTCTGCCGCACCTAAAGCCTTAAAAATCCCGATCATCTGGGTACGTTCCAGAATAAGTACCAGCAGCGCGGTGATCATATTGATACCCGCCACCAGGATCATGATCCCGATGATCAAGGCTATATTAAAATCGAATAACGAAAGCCATTCGAATATGGAATAGTATTTCTGGCTGATGGTCTGGGTATCCAAAAGCGAACTGGTATTTTCATAGATTTCGTTTCCTTTCTGATCAATTTCGTCAAAGTTATCCACGAAAACTTCGAAGGCACCAACCTGGTTATCGTCCCACTTATTAATACGCTGGATGTGCCTTATATCAGCTATCACGTATAATTCATCAAATTCCTGAAAACCGGAATCATAAATTCCTGCTACCCGGAAACCGCGCTGCAAAGGGCGATCACTGTCTGAGCGCATGAAAAACGTATTGATACGATCTCCAAGCTTCAGATTTAGCCTATTCGCGAGATATTCTGAAATGAGGACCTCATCGTTCAGTTTTCCGGAGAAATCAGGAATTTCCCCTTGCACGATAAAATCTTTGAAATAATTCCAGTCATAATCCTCGCCGACACCCTTTACTACCACACCTTCAAAATCGGTTTCTGTACGAATGACCGCAAATTTGGTTGCTACTGCCTGCACATGCCTGATCCCGGAAACCGACTGAAATTCAGGATAAAAATCCTGTTCTTTCGAAACCGGCATCAGCGTCACCTTTGAATTGTTATTATCGAAACTGGAAATACTGATGTGCCCATTGAAAGCCGCGATCTTGTCGCGAATCTTTTCCTGCAAACCGAGACCTGTCGCGAACGAAACCAACATCATCACCACCCCGATCGCAATAGCTGTGATCGCGATTTTTATGATAGGAGCAGAAATACTACTTTTATACTTTTTAGTACTAATTAGCCGTTTAACGACGAAATACTCGAAATTCAATAGTCTATGATTAAGAGATTGCCCAAAATTACATTTTTATTCTTTCTTTTCGCGATGCTTTCCTGTGCGAATACCAGCAAAGAAAACAAAAATAACGAGGAAGCCCAGCTTCAAACCAAACCTGAGACTTCTGAAAAAATTGTGCTGGCTGCAGAAAAACTGGAGGAATACCTGCCATTTTTAAAAGACAGGAATGTGGCAATCGTGGGTAATCAGACTTCGGTGATACCGAATCAAAATGGAGCATACGTGCATCTGGTGGATACGCTTTTGAGCAGAAATATCAGGATCCAGAAAGTTTTTGCTCCGGAACATGGTTTTCGAGGGGAAGCCGATGCGGGCGAAAAAGTTTCTGATGGGATCGATGAAAAGACCAATCTCCCCATTATCTCCCTTTACGGAAAACACAAAAAACCAACTTCCGAGGACCTGGAAGGAATCGATGTCCTGGTTTTTGATATTCAGGATGTAGGCGCGAGATTTTATACCTACCTATCCACGCTGCATTATATCATGGAAGCGGCTGCTGAAAATTCTAAAAAAGTCCTGGTTCTGGACCGCCCGAACCCGAATGGAAATTATGTTGACGGGCCTGTGATGGAACCTGAAAATACCAGTTTTGTCGGGCTACACCCGGTCCCGATCGTTTACGGAATGAGCATTGGCGAGTACGCCCAAATGATCAATGGTGAAAAATGGCTGGAAAACGGACTCGCCTGTGACCTCGAGGTGATCAAACTTGGAAATTATGATCACGAGAAATCTTATCATTTGCCGGTAAAACCTTCCCCGAATTTGCCTAACGATCAGTCCATCAACCTCTATCCTAGCCTTTGTTTTTTCGAAGGAACTACTGTAAACGCGGGGAGGGGAACTAATAAGCAGTTTCAGGTTTTCGGTTCACCATATCTAAACCAGGAGAAATATGCCTATTCTTATACACCACAGCCTATGCCCGGGGCGGCTTACCCGAAACATTCCGGTGAAAAATGCTACGGAATGGATCTTACGACAGCACCAGGCCTGGAGCGTATCGAATTAAAATGGCTGATCCATGCGTACGAGAATACTTCAGATAAAACTGCTTTTTTCAACAATTTCTTTCCGAAGCTGGCGGGAACGAATGACCTGCAGCAGCAGATAGAAAATGGTGTTTCCGAAGAAGATATCCGGAAAAGCTGGGAGCCCGGGCTTCAGAGGTTCAAAAATATCAGGAAAAAATACCTGTTATATTAAATCGCTTCCAGTGTTTACGCTTTTTCAAAGTATCAATAGGAATTAGAGGATTACTGCAAGGCTGTGTTCCAGAAATCTTGAGACTTATCCTGGAATAAACGCAGTATTGAGAAACGAAAAAAGAATAGCATTTCGGGGGTTCAGTACTTCATCATCGTTCTTTAAGGCAAATTCGCCCTCATTTTTTCCACGATATTGAAAGCGGCGGGACAAATGGCGGTATTCTTCAGGGTGATATTGGCAATTTTATGGAAATCTTTTCGGTCGGTATGCGGGTATTCGCGACAGGCCTTTGGTCGTACTTCGTATACCATGCAGTAATTATCGGCTCCCAGGAACGGGCAGGGCAAATTCTGCAAAACATAATCCTTGTCTTCATCGATGCGAAGGTAAGAATCAATGAATTCACCTGGCTTCATGCGGAAGTGCTTGCTCAGGCGCTCAATGTCTTTTTGGGTAAATAAGGGACCGGTTGTCTTGCAACAATTTGCACATTCCAGGCAGTTAGTTTGCTGGAACTCCTCCTCGTGCAATTCCTGCATCACGGCATCGAGGTTTTTAGGCGGCTTTTTTTTCAGCCTGGCGAAGAACTTTTTATGCTGCTTCTTCATACCTTTGGCCTTCTCTGGCAACTGTTTCAAAATTTCTTCCATTGAGCAAAAATAAGGATATATTCGGTGAGGCCGCAAAAGCCTACTATTTTAACGAAGACCAAACCCCTATTACGGTAAAGTCTCCAGATTTTGATGATGATACTATCCCGGTAGCCTATTTATTCCGCGATTATGCTGAAATGCCTGTCCTGGAACAGGCAGCACTGGAAATGTGCGAAGGAACTGTTCTCGATGTGGGATGTAGTGTGGGAAGCCACTCGCTGTATCTTCAGAAAAAAGGGCTGGAGGTTACGGGAATTGATATTTCTGAAGCTTCTGTTGAAATTGCTAAAAAAAGAGGATTTTCCCAGGCGCAAGTTCAGGATTTCTATAAAATTGAAAACGGCCGGTTTGATACCTTGTTGTTCCTAATGAATGGCAGCGGAATCATTGGCAGAACAGAAAACCTTCCGAAGTTCTTTCAGCAATGTCGAAAACTGCTGAATGAAAACGGTAAAATCCTGATGGATTCTTCAGACCTTATTTTCCTGTTGGATGAAGAACCAGAAATTTTCGAAGAGTACTACGGCGAAATGCAGTTCCAGATATCCTGGAAAGACCATTCATCTGAAGCATTTGACTGGCTCTACATCGACCCTGAAACCTTAAAAAAAGCCGCGGAAGACAATAATTTTCAATGTACCATCGTAAAAGAAGGTGAACATTACGATTATCTCGCAGAGTTGAGACCGCTCTAACCAATTGAAATTTATATTTTTGCAAGTGCTCTAAAAGAAGTTCATGAAAAATTACAGAAAACTACTCATCCTCTTTTTTTCCATAAGTATCCTGATTTCCTGTTCTAAAGAAGACAATCCTGATGGCTCCGGTGGAACGCCAACTGTGGATAAATCAGCAAACCTGAAGTCTCTGGGATCATCGGCCAGCGACCTCTTGAGCGACAGCAAATTTACTTCCATGTATATTGAAATGGTTTTTGTTGACGGTTTTCGACCTACAGATGAGGCCATTCAGAATTTCAAGAGTTTTTTACAGGAACGCACGTATAAGCCAGACGGCATTGAGATCAATCTTCGTTCTGTAAGCACTTCAGGGAATGCTCCTTTTGATATTGATGAGATCGTGGATATTGAAAAGGAAGAGCGTACTTCCTACAATGCCGGTGACGAAATTGCTGTTTGGATCTATTTTGCCGATGGCAGTAATGAGAAAGACAGCGATGACAAATTTGTTTTAGGTTCAGCTTTTAGAAATACTTCGATGGTCATCTATGAAAAAACCATCAGGGATTTTGCTTCCAAAGCTGGTGCGCCTTCCCGTGCTATCATTGAAACAGCGACCTTAAACCATGAATTTGGTCATTTGTTTGGACTGGTAAATCTTGGCACGGCCCCTACAAGTGATCACGAAGACTCCGGAAACGACGGGCATTGCAAAGTGGATGGCTGCCTTATGCGGGCATCAATTGAATTTGGAAGCAGCGCGATAGATGTGATCAATGGCGGAACGGGAGTTCCAACATTAAAAGAAGCCTGTATCGATGATTTAAGATCGGTTGGAGGGCGCTAATTAGCGACTTCACTAATGAACTTGATACGGAAAAGTCGCAGTTCTTCATCTTCATAATCACCATCGAACTCTTCCATAGCTTCATCGATTTTATCGGTTTCTGCCTCGAGGAAGTATTCATGCAGCTCTTCCTGCTGGTCTTCATCAAGGATCTCATCGATATAATAATTGATGTTCAGCTTGGTGCCACTATACACAATGGCCTCCATTTCCTTAATGAATTCCGGCATTTCCATACCTTTTGCCGAAGCGATATCAGGTAAAGGCAATTTTCGATCTACACTCTGGATGATGAATAATTTGAGTCCGCTATTGGCTCCAGTAGATTTCACCACCAGGTCATCTGGGCGCGTGATATCATTATCTTCCACATACCGGGAGATAAGATCTACAAAGTCCTGACCGTATTTTTTGGCCTTTCCTTCTCCTACCCCGTGAATATTGCTCAGTTCCTCGATACTCGTAGGATATTTCAATGCCATATCTTCGATAGAGGGATCCTGGAAGATAACGAAAGGCGGCAATTCTTTTCGCTTGGCCACTTTTTTCCGAAGCTCTTTCAGCATTTTCACCAGCTGAGCGTCTACCGCCGCGGGGGCTTTTGATGAAGCAGCCGAGTCTTCTGTACTATCATCAAAAATATGATCCTCAGTCATCTGGAAAGAAACTGGCTTTTTCAAAAATTTCTCCCCTTCCGGAGTTAATTTGATGACTCCGTAGGTTTCAATATCCTTCCGAAGAAATCCAGCAACCAGCGCCTGTCTCACTAAAGCCATCCAGTATTTGCCTTCTTGGTTCTTCCCGGCGCCAAAGAGCGCGTGCTCATCGGTTTTATGAGAAAGAATCAGCGCGTTGCTTTTACCAATCAGCGTTTTAACAACTTCCTTGGCTTTATAAAGTTCTTTGGTCTCTTTTACCACCTTCAGCAGCAATTCCAGATCTCTGCCGGCTTCATGTTTCTTTTTGGGATTTCTGACGTTGTCATCCATCGCAGCACCTTCTCCCTGAACATCATCGAAATCTTCTCCAAAATAATGCAGGATGAACTTTCTCCTGGAAACCGAAGTTTCGGCATACGCCACCACTTCCTGAAGCAAAGCATGCCCGATCTCCTGTTCGGCAACCGGTTTACCGCTCATGAATTTTTCCAGTTTTTCAATGTCTTTATAGGAATAAAACGCGAGACAGTGACCTTCTCCTCCATCACGACCGGCTCTTCCGGTTTCCTGGTAATAACTTTCGATACTTTTCGGAATATCATGATGGATCACAAAACGAACATCTGGCTTGTCAATTCCCATCCCGAACGCGATGGTTGCAACCACCACATCGATATCTTCCATCAGGAACATATCCTGGTGTTTGCTTCTGGTTTTGGCATCAAGCCCGGCATGGTAAGGAACGGCTTTGACACCATTTACCTGAAGGGTCTGAGCCAATTCTTCCACTTTTTTCCTGCTCAGGCAGTAAATGATCCCGGATTTCCCGTCATTTTGTTTCACAAACCGGATAATGTCGGCATCGACATTTTTGGTTTTCGGGCGAACTTCGTAATACAGATTAGGCCTGTTGAAACTTGCCTTGAAAGTATTGGCATTTGGAATTCCCAGGTTTTTAAGGATGTCTTCCTGAACTTTGGGAGTTGCCGTAGCCGTAAGCGCGATAACTGGTATATTATCGCCAATTCGTTTCATAATTTGCCTCAAATTGCGGTATTCCGGTCTAAAATCATGCCCCCATTCACTAATACAATGGGCTTCATCTACCGCGAGGAAAGAAATTTGCTGCTCCCTGAGAAAATCTACATAATCTTCTTTGGTCAGCGATTCCGGCGCAACGTACAATAACTTGCAAACGCCGTTACTGATATCGTCTTTTACCTGTTTGACTTCGGTCTTATTCAGGGAGGAATTCAATACGTGTGCGACACCCTGTTCCGAGGAAATGCCTCGAATGGCATCCACCTGGTTTTTCATCAGGGCAATTAGGGGAGATACTACGATGGCAGTGCCGTCTGAAATCAAAGCGGGAAGCTGGTAACATAAAGATTTACCACCTCCGGTAGGCATTATTACAAAAGTATCCTCACCATGAACTATGCTTTTTACAACCTGTTCCTGAAGACCTTTGAACTGACTGAATCCAAAGTAACGCTTCAGTTCTTTGTGCAAATCAATTTCGGTCAAACCCATTAAATTGTGTTACAATTTTACATACATTTGCATTACTAAATATACATATTTCTTTAGTACCTGCAATCGATAATTGAATCTAATTTGAAACTTAGCGACCAAATCATTTCTTCTGCAAAAGAAACAATTTCCAATGAGGCGCAAGCCATTTCCAACTTAAAAAACTTTATCGACTCCGATTTCGTAAGTACCGTAGAGACTATTTACAATTCTCAGGGTCGCGTTGTTGTAACCGGAATCGGTAAAAGTGCCATAATAGCCAACAAAATTGTTGCCACACTTAACAGCACTGGCACACCGGCTATATTTATGCACGCGGCAGATGCCATTCACGGCGACCTGGGGATCGTTCAGGAAAACGATGTGGTAATCTGTATTTCCAAGAGCGGAAATAGTCCGGAAATCAAGGTTTTGGTACCTCTTATTAAAAATTTCAACAATAAATTGATCGCACTCACGGCAAATAAAGATTCATTTTTAGGAAAAGAGGCCGATCATATTCTTAATTGTTATATTGAGAAAGAAGCTTGCCCGAACAACCTGGCCCCTACCACCAGCACTACTGCGCAAATGGTGGTTGGCGATGCTTTGGCGATCTGCCTGTTGGACCTGAAAGGCTTTACGAGTAAGGATTTTGCCAAATACCATCCAGGGGGGACATTGGGCAAAAAGCTGTACCTGCGTGTAAGCGATATTGCCGGGCAGAATATGATGCCACAGGTTTCCCCGGAAACTGATATCGCTTCGGCTATTGTGGAAATTTCAGAAAAAATGCTGGGAGTGACCGCAGTGATCGAAAATGAACAAATAATTGGGATTATTACTGATGGTGATATCCGGAGAATGCTGAAGAATCATCAGAACATCGGGGAACTGAAGGCGCGGGACATTATGAGCGCCAGTCCCAAGACCATTGATGAGGACGAGCTCGCTGTAGAAGCGCTGGATCTTTTAGAAAAAAATAAAATTTCGCAGCTACTGGCCGTGAAAGAAGGAAAATATAAAGGTGTGGTACATATCCACAACTTAATCAGAGAAGGAATTTTATAATGAAACAACTACCTCCACAGGAAGTCGAAGGCGGCGAAATGTCGTTTTTAGACCATCTGGAAGAATTGAGATGGCATATTATCAGAGCGGTTCTGGCGATCGTGATCGCTGCGACGGTTGCATTTATACTGAAAAGCTTCATTTTTGATGTGCTGCTTTTCGGTCCTAGTCACCCCGATTTCTTTTCCTACCGAATTCTTTGTAAGATGTCTGGTTTCTTCGGCATTGAAGGTGGTTTTTGTGACCAGGAAATGCCTTTCCGAATTCAGAGTAGGACCATGGGCGGGCAATTTTCCGCGCATGTCTGGACTTCAATAACCGCAGGTTTTATCATTGCCTTCCCGTTTGTGATCTACGAATTCTGGAAATTCGTTGCTCCGGCCATGCATACTCATGAAAAGAAATACGCCAGAGGTTTTATCTTCGTCACGTCTTTCCTGTTCTTTTTAGGAGTTTTATTCGGGTATTATATCGTGACGCCTTTATCCATTAATTTTCTTGGAAAATACCAGGTAAGCGACATGGTTTTTAACGATTTTGACCTAAGCAGCTATATCAGCCTGGTAAGGGCTTCCGTTTTAGCCAGTGGTCTCATTTTCGAATTACCAATTCTGATATATTTTCTCACGAAGGTGGGGGTTGTCACGCCCCAATTCTTAAAAACATACAGGAAATATGCTCTAGTGGTCGTATTGGTTGTTTCAGCAATTATTACTCCGCCAGATATCGTAAGCCAGATCATTGTGGCGATTCCGGTATTGATTCTTTACGAGGTAAGTATCATCATTTCCTCGATCATGTATAAAAGAGAACAGAAAAAAGTTAAATAACAATATTGCTATGATAAATAAAGTTGATGAATTCAACTCTTACCGGGCTATGATGAATGATAAAATCATGGCTGAAAACAACAAGGTTTTAAAGAGGATTTTTAACTTAGACACGAATGCCTTTGCGGAAGGTGCTCTGGATAAAAAAACCAAAGAACTTCTGGGCCTTGTGGCCTCACTGGTACTTCGTTGTGATGACTGCGTGAAATATCATCTGGAATCCAGTCACGAACAAGGAGTGGAAAGGGCTCAGATCATGGAAACCTTAAGTATTGGCACTTTAATTGGAGGAACCATCGTAATTCCTCATTTAAGACGCGCATTTGAATATTGGGAAGCTTTAGAAGAAACTGAAGAAAAATAGCAGTATGAAATTACGAGCAGATCAACTGGTCAAAACCTACAAAGGAAGAGATGTAGTGAAAGGTATTTCCCTGGAAGTGAGCCAGGGAGAAATCGTGGGTCTGCTTGGTCCTAATGGTGCGGGTAAAACTACTTCATTCTATATGATCGTAGGGCTTATAAAGCCAAACAGTGGAAATATTATCCTCGACAAGATCAATATCACCAAATATCCGATGTATAAAAGAGCTCAAAATGGAATTGGCTATCTGGCTCAGGAAGCTTCGGTTTTTAGAAAATTGAGCATTGAGGATAATATTATGAGCGTCCTGGAGCTCACGACACTCTCCAAAAAAGAACGCGAAATGAAAATGGAATCGCTCATCGAAGAATTCGGATTAAATCATATTCGCAAAAACCGCGGAGACCTGCTAAGTGGTGGGGAGCGACGAAGAACCGAAATCGCCCGCGCTTTGGCGACCGATCCAAATTTCATCCTTCTGGACGAACCGTTCGCCGGTGTAGACCCTGTTGCGGTGGAAGATATTCAGCGTATTGTGGCCCAGTTGAAAAACAAAAATATTGGAATACTGATCACAGACCACAACGTACAGGAAACCCTTGCTATTACCGATAGAACGTATTTAATGTTTGAGGGTAGCATTCTAAAGCATGGTATTCCGGAAGAACTCGCAGAAGACGAAATGGTTCGGAAAGTATATCTGGGCCAGAACTTTGAATTAAGAAAGAAGAAATTGTTTACCTGATTCTATGAATTTCATCTACTCTACCACCGTTCTGGATGCATCAAAAGTAGATGACTTTAAAAATCTTTCTTACCACCAACTGACTTCTGGATTTCTTTTAATTAATGATCCTTCCAGAATCTTTGAAGATCGAGAAACTTTTTCAGTTATTGATGGATACCTTCATGACGAAGATGTAAAAGATTCTTATGAAAGCTCCCTAAAGGCTTCTCAATCTGCCTACCATTTTTGGCCTTTACCCGAAAACATAACGGGAAGTTTTTCAGGATTTACCATTCACCATGAGCAATCCGAAATTGCGATTTTCACCGATCTTACCAACGTTTATCCATTATACTATTTTCAGAAAGAGGAAAATTTTGCAATCTCGAACAACCTTATCCTTTTAGGTCGATTGTTCCAAATTGAAAACGACCCTGCGGGTATCATGCAAAGGGCAATCGGTCCAAATTTCGAAAATATTGGCTCCAGAACCATTCTAAAAAATTGCAAGGCTATTTTACCCGGAGAAAAAATAGTATTCCAAAACCCCTCGGGAATTATCACCAACAAAGAATATGATGATACGCTCTACCAAGAGATAGGATCTGTTAGCAGATCTGAGAAGGATATCAATCGATACTGGAACCAGTATAAAAAAGAAGTCTCACTGTGTACTCAGATTTCAGAAAATGTCAACATCGCTCTCAGTGGCGGAATGGATAGCCGCAT